>CAYUJE010000446.1:0-4212 GCA_964444865.1 uncultured Pirellulaceae bacterium
TCTTATTACTGTTCACATGATTGCGGGCGGCGGTGATGGCGGGCTCCACCTCGCCCGCCTGGAATTGGACGAGAGCAAGATAACGCTGGTCCACGCCGCCAGCCTTGCGCAATAATTCGAGCCCTTCTTTGAATTTTCCGGCTGCAACTAACTGGTGGCCGAGGAGTTCGTCAATTCCCTTTTGCAACTCGTTGATTTTGCCTTCGTTTTTCTTCTTGGCTTCGTCCTTGGCCTTGGTAATTTCGGCCTCCGGCTTATTCTCCGTTTTGGCTTTCACTTCCGCTTCGTTGACCGACTTTTCTTGAGTTGCCTTCTCGTCTGCCTGGCGTTTCTGCAGATCGGCAAGCTGGGCGTTGCCTTGCGCAACTTCCCCGCGGCGATAGTGGGCCATGCCCAGATGCCGCAGTCGCTTCACCTGTTCGTTATCGGTATCGGTGGGTTCCAAATAGGTAGTACTGGAAAGGGCGACACTCTCGTCCCACAACTCAAAATTCGTCAGCACATCAAACAGCCGTTGGCGACCAAGACTCGTGCTGCCGCCGCGGCCAAGCGTGTTGTATTTCGGGTGCCGGGGAAGATCGCACATGTTCTTGGCAAGCTCCTCGGCATCCTTCATGCGTCCACAGTGAATCATGTTGCGGATGAACCACTCGTTGTTGTGCGCAAAATTGTGGATCTGATCGGGCAGCACGCGATCCCGCATCATGTGGGCGTAATCAACACGCGCCGACGCCTCCTGCTGAAAGCAAGCATCGTCGTACCGCTTGAGCTGGGAATAGATGTGTCCCGGCATGTGCCACATGTGGGCAATGCCCGGGCTCGTTTGTCCGCATTTTGCCGCGGAATCCAGGGCGTTTTCATCGCGCACATAATTCCAGAGGTGGATGCGGTAGTGATGCGCCGGGTGCATGGGATCCAGCCGAAAGACCTGTTCCAAAACGGCGTCCACCGCAATGTGACTGGTGATGGGAATGCCCGAGTCGCGGTTCTTCCAAAGTTGCAAAGCCAGGAAAGCACGCGCTTCAATGTCGTCCGGATGCTTATAGAGGATTTTCTCCAAGGCCCGGGTATAGGCTTCGTTTCGCTCTTTCTTTTTGTTGTTCTCCGCTTTGACATACGCGTCGAGCGCGTCGATATACATGATTTCCCGTTCACTGAGCCCGGCCTTGTGCTTCACGCACTCCGCCATGAACTTTTTGGCCCGGTCCTGGTTGTCGATGTTGGCCATCGCCATTCCCCAATAGGCGATCCCACATTCCTTATCCAGGGCGGCTGCCTGGCGGAAGGAGCGTTCCGCCTCGTAGAACCAAAAGCCATGCAACTGCCCGATCCCCTGGCAGATGAACTGCTGGCACTCCGGGACTTTCGTCGTCACGGGGAAGACAATTTTCGGCATCCCCTGCATCAGGTACGCCTTCTGCCGCGGCCCTTCGTTGAAGACCTCCGCATGGAAGGAATGGCCCGGAAGCGGAGTGGCTGGCGCAGCGACCGCAGCCGCGTCCTTCTTTTCTTCCGGCTTGGCCTCGGCGGGCTTGTTCTCCTGAGCAAACGCCAGAGAACTCAATACGAGCAGCAAGAGTGCGGCGACCGAATCGCGGCAGAAGCAACGAACCATGGCGGGGGCTCCCAAATTGCCGGGAGGTGAGGGGATGAAGGGGAGCCTCCAGCATACCATCCCGCCAATCGGAATTGAACCTAACCCGCAACAGGCGTCTTATCAGCTGCCAAAACAGCAGAAGCAGGCTCTTGCTGACTCATTTGCTGCGTGTGGTAAGGGGTGCTTTGCAAAAGAATGCACCCCTGGGACATTTCGGCAACTCCCGGCCGGCCAACCGCCGCGGTGGGGCAGGCAATGAGCCCTTCCAGCCGGTCCCATTGGGAGCGGAGGGCGAACGGGATGGAGCAGGAACTGACGTTGCCAATCTCGGCTGTCAGACCGTTAATGACTTCGCCTTGCACCCCCAGGGCCTCGATTTTCATCGTCGCCAGGCGGACGATTCCGGCTCCTGCCTGATGCGGTACGACAAAGCGGACTTGATCGACCGGAATATTGGCCGCCAGGAGGGCTGCCTGAATTTCTTCCGCCATGGCGCGAGGGGCGGTGTCCGCGACCCCCATGCCGTCAAGCGAGAAGACGAGCCTTTCGGGGACAACCGCCCGCCCGCCATTCTTTTGGGGGATGGGCAGGTTTTCTCGCAGATGAAAATTGAAAAATGCCCCGTCGGTCGGCCGCTTGATGGCCCGGGCATGCACTAATGAAAAATGAGTGGGATAGCGAACACTGTCATCGCGGGCGATCAGTGTGGCGGTGGCCATATCTCCAAACAGGGCCGAAGTCTGTTGGCACGAAAAGTCGGTGATGCGGCTGATGCGATTGGTGTTGATGACCAGGATGAACTGATCCGGCGTCAGGTTGACGGCAGGGACAATCTTCCGCTGCACGATTTCGAGCGCCTTTGAATAACCGCTGCAAAACCAATTGATGGCATAGATTGGACTCGCGGGCAGCAGCATTCGCTGGGCGAATCTGCGGGCCGCCCGTTTCAACTTCTCGCGACGAAGCCGGGCTCCGTGCAAATACTGCTCGGCGACGCTTCGCGGAATGAAAGAAGGGGATGCGAAAACCACCCCGGCACAATGTTCCCAATCGCAGCCGGTCTCCACCTGCAGCCGTTCGGCCACCCGCACCGCCATGGTGATTTCGTCTTCTTCCGAAATCGGCCGTGCTCGAATTCCCGTGTGGTGGACGAATTTGCGGGGTATCGTCCCCTCAAACCAGTCATTTCCAAGCGACCAAGAAGGCTGATGAATGGCTACAGCACTGATGCCAATTGGCGAACCTGGGTCGGAGATGGGAGAAGTTTGTGGCATAGGAAGTGCGTCCAACGGGGCTTCCTACCACAGGCGGTTCTTCGGCCTAATCCAGGAGGTCATTGTAGGTTAGTTCGGTCCATCTTGGTACGGTCATTCGGCAATTTCCAGCATTTTTGCCTGACTTGCCAATCCCTGTTGGATTAATCCGCGTCGACGGAACAAGCTAAATGACGATCAGGCCCAACTCGCCACCTGTTTTGCCCAGTATGTCAAAATGATTTTTGCCCCGGCGCGTTGAATGGCTGTGAGCATTTCCAGGGCAATCGCCCGCTCGTCAATCCACCCCTTTTCCGCGGCCGCCTTCGCCATGCTGTACTCGCCGGAGACGTTGTAAGCCGCCAAGGGAACTCCAGGAAATCGTTCGCTCACCCGGCGGATAATATCCAGATAGGCCAGTGCCGGTTTGACCATAATCAGGTCGGCTCCCTCGGCGAGGTCCAGTTCCACTTCGCGCAGCGCCTGCTCCGCACCGGCGGCTGGGTCCATCTGATAGGTCCGCCGGTCGCCGAACTGCGGCGTGCTTTCAGCCGCTTCGCGGAAGGGGCCGTAGAAAGCACTGGAGTACTTGGCGGCATAACTCATGATCGGCAGATGCTCAAAGCCGCCGCCGTCGAGCGCGGCGCGAATCGCTCCGACCATCCCGTCCATCATGCCACTGGGGGCAATCATGTCCGCGCCGGCCTGGGCGTGGCTCAGAGCCTGCTTGCCGAGCAAGTCCAGCGTCAAATCGTTATTCACATCGGGCCGGCCGATGTGATCATCCACCACGCCGCAATGCCCATGGCTGGTGTACTCGCAAAAGCAGACATCGGTGATCACCAGCAGCTCCGGCGCGGCATCCTTCGCCGCCTTCACCGCCTGCTGCACAATGCCGCTTTCGCAGTACGAATCCTTCCCCAGCGGGTCCTTCTCCGCCGGTATGCCAAACAGAATCACCCCCCCCAGCCCCAGCTTCTTCGCCTCCTTCGCCTCCTCGGCAATCAAGTCCACCGAAAGCTGGCAATGCGGCGGCATCGAACCAATCGGCTGGCGGACGTTTTTTCCCGTCCGGGCGAAAAGGGGGAGAATCAGACTCCGCGGCGAGATGCGCGTCTCGCGAACGAGCTCGCGGACAGCCGGATTGTAGCGCAGCCGCCGGAGGCGGGTTGTGGGAAACGAGGCGGAATTGCTCATCCTTCCTTTATAATCGAGCCCACGGCAATTTCTTAGTGGTCCGCACATTCTTGCGTTTCGTTTATATCACGCAGGGACGCTCCCACCCGGAAGATGCCCCCCGGCTGGTCCGGGGGGAGTTTCACCTTCAACCTAGAAATCGGAAACGAAAATTCGCAAGATGCC
>CAYUJE010000447.1:0-4201 GCA_964444865.1 uncultured Pirellulaceae bacterium
AAGCGTATGGCTACTTTGACGAGCCGTTGGAGGTTGCTCCGCAACTCGCCGACAAGGCAGGCCGCCTGCGTGCCGAGCATCAAGATCTCTACGCGGATTTCTCGGAACTCGTTGACCGCGCCGAGCAAATGTTCTTCGACGGTCAGAATGCTGCTCTCGCCCTGTGGGTTAGTCCGGTATTCCTCGATTTTGACGCTCGCCTTCGCGACCATGAAGATCGTGAGAACGAATTGATCTACGACGCGTTCGATTCGGACATCGGGGTCGGGGACTAAATCTGGATTCAACGTTCTACGTTTCAAGTTCAAAGTTCGGGGGCAGGAGTTTCAGCCTATTGTCGGCTGGCTCAGTCTGCTTTAGTTTTACTTCATTCCCAACCTTGAACTTTGAACTTTGAACTTTGAACTCATGCCCAAATTCCACGTCCTCCTCACCGACTACGCCTGGCCCGACCTCGACATCGAGCGCAAAATCCTGTCCGAAATCGATGCGGAGCTGATCGTCGCCGAAAAGGGAAAGCAGGACCCCGTTTCGCTTGCGTCGCTGGCGAAGAGCAACGATGTGGATGCCATCATGACCAACTGGGCGAAGGTCCCGGGGGAAGTCATCGCTGCCGCTCCCAACTGCCGCATCGTTAGCCGGCTGGGGATCGGGCTGGATAATATCGACGTGGCCCACTGCACGAGCCACAAGATTCCGGTCACGAATGTGCCGGATTATTGCCTGATTGAAGTTGCCGAGCACGCCCTGGCCTTGGTCCTCTCCCTATCTCGCAAGGTGGCCTTTTACCATCACGAGACGAAAGAAGGCCGCTATCAACTGCAATCCGGTCCCAAGCTCCGCCGCATCGAAGGGCAAACGCTCGGCATCGTCGGCCTGGGGAACATCGGCCGCAAGCTGGCGGAAAAAGCCCTCGGCATCGGCCTGAAGGTCGTTGCCACCAGCCGCAGCCAAAAGAATCCGATGGCGGGGGTCGAATTTGTAACTCTGGACGAGCTGCTGTCACGCAGTGATTATATTTCGCTCCATACACCGATGACACCAGAAACAAAACGGAGCATCGGCGCATCGCAATTGGCGAAAATGAAGCCGAGTGCCTACCTCATCAACACCGCCCGCGGCGGCCTGATCGACCACGATGCCCTGCTGGCCGCATTGGAAGCCGGCCAACTCGCGGGAGCCGCGCTCGACGTGCAAGATCCCGAACCACCGGACCTTTCGCTCCCCATCTTTCGCCACGAGCGCGTCGTCGTCACCCCTCACGCCGCCTTCGTCTCCGAAGAATCCCTCGCGAACCTCCGCTCCCGTGTCGCCCGGCAAGTTGTCGCCCGGTTGACGGGCGAAGTGCCGGAGAATGTGGTGAATGGAGTGAAGTAAAAAGGGGCACCGCCCCGGTTCAGGCGATCGTGCCAGGCTGGCGATCGCTTTTGTCTCTGGACGGAACGTGCGATTATTTTCCAGGGAGCTCCAGAAGTTCCAAGCCTGACTCTAAATCCCACGCGCGGACGATGCCATCCTGATCGCCGGTGAGGCCGATTTTGCTGTCGGGAGAAATCGCCACGCAGGTAATGGCACGGGTGTGCCCACCATCCAGTCGGAAGAGTTCCTTTCCAGTCTGCGCCTCATAAAGACGGGCCGAGTTGGTCGCTTTGGGATAGAGGTAGCCGCACAAGAGGCGTTTTCCATCGGGTGAAAAGGCCGGGAATCCGCCAGGCACGCTATAAACGTGTTTGCCGCTAGTCGCGTCGAAGACATCCGTGTCCCTGAGGCCGCAGGCGATCAGCGAATTATCCGGGCTGAGGGCCAGCCGAAAGAGAGTCTGCCGCTGAGGTGAAAACGTGAGCCGACTGATGGGTGGCTTGGTGGAAGCATCAGGTTTGGCGGGGAGATCCCACCATTTAACTTCGCCGGCGGCCGACGATGTCACCAGCACTGAGCCGTCATCCGAAAAGCACATGGGACCGATGGCGGCTTTGTGCTCGTTCAACTGACCCCAAGGAAAGATCTGGTTTTTTTCGGTATCCACGAGAACGACCATTCCCAGATGGTCGCCCAAGGCCAGCCAGTTGTTTTTGGGAGAAACGGCGATCGACATGAATCGCCTCCCTTCCGAGGCGAAGGCCGGACCCATGAGATCCTTGGTGGTATCCACGACTTGCGCCACGATATTGCCTTCGCGCGTTCCCGCGATGCCGGCAATTCGTTTGGCGTCGTCAAAGGCAACCACGCTATAGAACGGGATGGGTCGCGTATGCCGCTCTGCCTGGCGGCATCCGCTGGCCCAGTCCCAAACCGAAACGCCGCCAAACGAAGTCTCCACAACCAGTTTTTCCTGGTGGGTGAATGTCAGCGTTCGCACCCCCATGCTGAGGCGAGTATCCAGCAGCGGCGAAGTCGTCTGCCAGCCTAGTTTCTTGTCGGTCAAGGGCCAAACATGAATCGCCCCCTTGAGGTCGACAGCCGCCAGATAGGCTTCGTCCTCGGACGCCGTCAGGGAAGTAAGCCCCGCGTAGGGAGTTCGGATGAAGCCTTCCGGTGACGGGATGGATTCGTCCCAGAGCAGGACGCCCCCCATACTGCAGACAGCGGCGACTCGCCGTCCATCGCCCAGGGGCAAGATCGAAGTCACTGGCGAAGGCAAACTGTCCAGGGTGGTTCGCAAGGCTCCCGTCGCCGCGTCGGCATCTCCGATGCAGTCCAAGGTGAAGGGTCGATTGATGTTGGGATCGAGATAATCCCTCGCCCCCCCCACCAGGAGACGCGTTCCGTCAGCTGAGAGTGCCCAGGAAGTCAGTCCACGTGGACAGCAGTCAAATCGACGGGACTCCGCACCATTCTCCCGATCCCAAAGAAACAATTCCTTCTCATAGAGAGGAAGATTTTTATCCGGAATGGAGAGATGGAGTTGCTTTCCGTCCGCGGCAAAGGCGATGGCATTGACCCGGCCGTCGAGCCCCGAGGGAAAGGGAGACTGTTCATTGCTGGCCGGATCCCAAAATACAATTTCGGTCGTGGTCGCGTCTCCACAGGCGATGGCCACCTGCGAGGAGTCTCCCTTCAGGGTGGCCGCGTGGATGTTCCGAGCAAGATTCAGTGTTTTCTCCGGCTTCAGCGTCTCTGAATTCCATATCACCACCTTGCCGTCGCGGCTGGCGGAAAGCACCCGCTTTTTGGCGGGAAGCGATTGCAGCGTCACGAGCGGAACCGAATGTCCGGCGAGAGTCCGTTCTCGTTTGCCTGCCGCAACATTCCAAACGGATATTTCCCCCTTGGCTTCTGCGGAAAGCAATTGATTGCCAGCCACGAAAGTGACCAGGGTGGCACCGCCGTGGTGTTCGGAAAAAAAGGATTCCGGGCGGACCTTGTCGTCGCGGAGCGCACGGGCCACTTGCGAGTAAGTAACGCCAAAGATGGCAAAGCCCCCTCCGTGGACTCTGGGGCCGAGAGCCTCCAGAGCTTGCCGAGCCTCTTCCTTGCGGCCTGCCAGCCACAGCACCGCCACGGGGCTGGATTGAAGGCGACGGCGCAAATCCTCGTTGGGAGCTTTCGACTCCATTCCTTTGTACATGGTTAGCATTTCCTCCACGACGCCGGGAAGCTTCAGAGCTTCGACCCCACCCATTTCCTCGGAAATGTTGCCGAGAATTCGGTAGTACTGGGCGGGGACTCCCGTATCAAAACGCCCGGTGGCCAGACATTCCCTTGCCAGTTGCAGCATCTCCTCGTGGCTGCCGCCCCAGCGGGGGCGGAGAGACCAGGCATAGTTCACATAGGCATTGTGACAATTCAGATCCGCACGGAGAGCTTCGTCAAACCAAAAGCGGGTATCCTCGCCGGCAACGCCGCCGGAGGCCATCGTGAGAGAGATCATGACGGCTTGCGCATCCGGCAATTCGGGATGCAGCTTCCAGGCAGCGAGAGCGTGATAGCGGGCTCGCAGCAGTTGTTCGCGGAAGTTCGCAAAACCTTCCTGGGTCACCGTATTCGCGAACCCTTCGCCACGCGCGATCCATGCCAGCCGCAGGTGTTCTTTGGCCAGGACCAATTCGCGTACCCAGGGATCGGCCTGAGGAGCCTGGCTGAGGCCTCCCACTGCCGGATAGCGGAAGGTGGGGACTTCGCTGGGATTGAACTGCGTCTCGACAAAGCGAACTAGCATTTGGCGATCATGATTGGAGAGATTGGGCTGGGATGCCGCCAA
>CAYUJE010000448.1:0-4196 GCA_964444865.1 uncultured Pirellulaceae bacterium
TCTCAGCTCCCATTCCCCCCGCCGCCGAGCCGGTGGGGGCTGGTGCAGGGGACGAGGAAACGAAATAGGCAAACCGTTCCATCTCGCTTCTTAGAAAACTCTTAACCTCGGACATTACTGTCTGAGGTTTTTTGTTGACTCCACACCAACCTTCGCCGAGGAGGGGGTGGCTGTTGACTTGGGCGAGAAATCAGGCTCCGTTTGAAAACCTAAGAAACCCGTAAAGTTAGCGAGGAAGAAGCGGTAACTGGCGTTCCATCGCGGAGCTTCCTCGCTGACGCTGCGGGTTTCCAAACAGAGCCCAGCGGGCAGGCGCTGGAAACTTTCTTGCCAATTGCCGCAGATTCAGGGACCTCTATGTCTCCATTTCTGCTCGTCCGCGGGTCCGCAAAAAAAAAATGATTTTTTAGGCCCGGTTTTGGGCGCGGAATGCGATTCTAATAGATAGAGGGAGTGATCAATTCCCCCTAGAACGCCGTTTCCAGTACCTGCCATGCCCGAACCGGAATCCAAATCCGCCCGCCCCCCCATGCCTTTGTGGCTGATCCTGGTCACTTTGTTGGGAGGGGCATTCCTCGTGAAGCAAGGCGGCCAGACGACCGGCGAAAAGGACGCTGTTCCACCCAACATGGCTCGGATGGGCGAAGCTCAGAGCGCTATTACTCCCGAAGACCGGATGCTCGCTCCGCTGCGCGAGTTTCTCGGCTTGCCGGTGACGCCGAGCGCGGATCTCGGCAAAGACACAGCAGCCTTGGATCAGCGGATTCAGTCGAGAGTCGGGCTGCTGGAATTCCTGATAGTCAGCGTTGCCGACCCTATCGAGACCGCCACCAATTATCGATTCGACATGCAACTGGATACGCTGCACAAGGCCCTCGGTGCGGACGGATATGTGCCGGACCATTACTATTTGCCTTGGAACCCCCAGGACGCCGGCAATTGGCACCGCCGAATCCCCGGGGTGCTGCTCTACCGCCGCAACGGTCCGTCCGTGAATATCTGCACAAATCCCAACGATTGCACGGACGTGCTCCTGGTGTATCTGGTTGGTGAAACTCCCACCAGTGGGATTCACAAGGAGGCCTTTCAAAACGCCGTGAAACAAGTCCAAACGTTGGGAGAATTGTCCCCCTGCGGGGAATCAAGTTCCAAAACCACGATCCGCGTGGTCGGCCCCCTCTTTACCGGGGCTGCCGACTCTCTGGCCACGGCCATCCGGCAGGCACACGAGGGAGGGACCACCCGGGCTCAATTTCAAGTCATTACCGGAACCGCGGTTTCCATCGACCAGCAGCGATTCAGGACGCTGGCAGGAAGCCATGCCGATTTTCATGCCACGGTCCACTCCGGAGCCATTCTCAAGAAAGCTTTGATTGATCACGTGCTCGAGCGAAATTGGGCGGAAAAGGTCCGCATCGCCTGGCTCACCGAAACGGGAACCGGATACGGCTCCAGCATTTCGCTCGACCGAGCGGCGCAGTTTTTCCAAGGGGACACCATCCAGGGAGATTCCTACACGCGGGTTCCTGACAGCGCAACCGAAGAACCTGCGGAGCCGGCACCCGCCACGCAGAGTGCCGCTGCCGTAGGCAATGAGCCCAAGCCGCGTCAAGCCGAGATCATCGAGTTTCGCTTCCCGGTCAACATCGCTAAAGTTCGTTCGGGCTACACGGAATCCCGCCGCCGGGAGCGCGCCGGCCAGACGAGTCTCGGTCCGCAGACTTCGCGGCTGCCGATTCCCTTTGAGGATATTAACACCGCCAGGGACGTTCCGCCGATGCAAACGCCCAAGGTTACTGCGCCGACGGCGGAACTAATCTTGGATCAAATCCTGACCACTATCCGCAATGAGGGGATCAAATACGTGGGAATTTCCTCTTCGGATCCGCGCGATCCCATTTTTCTCGCGGAACTGATCAAGGAACAGTGTCCCGATGCGCAAATCATGCTGGTGACATCGGACTTGCTGCATCTTCACTCCGAGTACCGCTCGATCATGCACGGGACTCTTGTCTCGTCCACTCACTCCCTGCAACCCGAAGCCCAGGGCTGGTGTTTTCCCTTTGGGCAAAACAAAAATGGCAACTCCCAGTTTGTCGTTTTGCCCAGCCAAACGAACTATGGGCTCTATAACGCCATCCTTCTGCTGCGCGGCCTCGAACGAGGCCAATATCGCCACGTCCATTCCGGACGCCCCCACGGCGGGCAGCATCCAGATAATCTGCTGGTTCTTTCCTATTCCGAGAATTCAGGTTGGCCGAGCGGGCTTCCTATCGGATTCAGCATGCCGTTTCAGAAGTATGGAACCGGCGGAATTTCAGATTTTCGGCCGCCGGTTTGGATTTCACGCATCTCCCCCAACGGCATCTGCCCCATCACGGTTCGTTCGACAAATGTCGTCGATACTCCGGATGGAAAAGACCCCTTCGCCTATACGTTGAAACTGCAAGTCCAAGAACCGACCCAAAAGGAGTTGCTCCCCGTTTTGCGGATTCACAGCCGAGTCCCCACGTCTCTCACGATTGCCACGGTGTTATGGCTGGTCAGTGCGGCCGTCTACTGCGCGGCTCTGTGGAGTCCGGCTCGCATCGGAAATTGGGCCAAAGTTCTCGCCCCGGCTGCCGATCATCCTCCTGCATTTGAGTCGCTGATTTTCGTCTTTCGGGCCTATGTGACCGGGGCCTTCTTGTATGTGCTCATGATGTTTGGCACCTTGCTCTACGTGTTCTATCTGTGGGTAGGAGTGCGCGGAGTCAGCGATCTGTTATCGGTTTCACAAAGCCTGCTTTGCTATGGCGTGGTCACCATACTGGCATTCTTTCTCTTATGCGATTGGGGGCGTGCGCTGGTACGCCTGGCTGCCGATTTGCTGGTTGCGCTTCAGAGGGCGCTGGCAGCACTCCGAGGGGCACCCGCTGCCGACAGCGCGCCTTCGCCGTCCGACTTAAACTGGCATCTGCTCGCTGTTCGCGCCATTGGGCTGCTGACCATTCTGGTGATGGTGACCCTTTTTGTCTCTGCATCGATTTTGCAGCGGCGCAGTTGGCTGCAACATCCCGAGGATGCATTTCTCTGGTTCAACGTCACCTGCGATATGTGGAATGGGCTGTCCAGCGCCATGACCGCTCAGTTTCTGGCCTTCAGCTTGATGATTCTGGCGTATGGAATGCTGTTGCAAATGCACCTGCTCTCTTCGCAGTTCACCATCGTCAAACCGAGTCTATCCCAGTTTACGAATCCCAGCGATAGCGAGCGCCGCATCCAGCAAGCGGAAATCCGCAGCACATTGCTGTTTCCCCTCCTCAGCCGCTGGCGGCGAAATCGGCCCGTCGTGTTTGATCTTCTTTGCGTCGCCGCTGCCTTGCTCTGGCTGGGATTCTTGGGATCGACTCTGCAAAGTCCAGACTACTTTGCGCTCCCCGTCAGCTTTTCCACCGTGCTGCTATTGTTCACGGGTGGGCTCTGGTGCATTCGACTTTTCAAGCTGATCCAAATCCTGAAGAGCCTGTCGCGACAGTTAGAGGAGTTCGCCAAAGCTCTCAAGAAACGCTGGCCAGACTCCTGGCATAAGATCTTTGAACTAATTCCCGAGAAACGAGTCGGCTTGCAGGAGTTGTTCTGGGCTAGCCGTCCTGCGGCTCAAGAACTGGACGAAGCCCGCGCCGAGTTCCTGGCAACCCAAGCTGCCGGCGGTGATCTGCTCCGAAGTGAACAACGGGCCTGCGCCATTGAGATTGAACTTTACGCCCGTCAATTCTTGCATCACATCGTCCGCATGGGTTTTGGACTGGCCCTCTCGGCCAGCCTGCTGTTCATTACCGTGCAAGCTTTTCCCTTTAGCCAAGAGCCCCTGCTGCGGTTGTCCTCTTCGGTCATGCTGGCGGCAATCGGCTGCGTGATGGCCTGGTACTATCTCAAGTTCGACCGCAACGAGTTGCTCAGCCATGTCGTGGGAACGGACCCCAAGCAGATTTCCATCAACTGGTCGCTTGTCCAAATGGTGGCACCGGCTTTTTTGCTGACGGTCGTGGCCCTGCTCAGCCAGACTTTCCCCGAAATTTGGCAATGGGCGCGCAGCGTTTTGGAGCCGATGTCGCGATCCTCCATCTAAGCAGGACGCCCGCCTGCACAGTCGATTTTATCGGAACTTTCCGCCGAATTCCGGCTGAACTTTTGGGCTGCAGCTCTTTTCCTCT
>CAYUJE010000449.1:0-4179 GCA_964444865.1 uncultured Pirellulaceae bacterium
GCCAGCATTTTTCGATAGTCGCCATAGAGCTGCGGCTTGGACTTGGGGCTCCGCTGGCCGACGATTTCGGCAGCTTTGCTCAGTTGCTTCTTATCGACGTCGCAGAGCGCGACGACGTCCACCGGAGCGACCTGGATCAAACGGAAGAGATCGTTCTTGCCATACCAGCCGCAGCCGATGAGACCGACCCGCTTGGGTTTTTGATCGGCGACTTCCTCGGCAATCAGGCGCTGCTGGGCGGCAGAAGATAACGTGAGACCAGCGGCAGTAGCGGTGGCGGCGATGAAGTGGCGGCGATCCATGGAGAGGCTCCGGGAAGAGGGGAGAATCAACACTAGCCCGACGCGCAAGCGAGGGTGATGGATCTAAAATCGCACTTGAGATGGCGACCTGCATTACCCTCGCTTGCGCGTCGGGCTAGTGTCGCATTATGCCACAGAATGGCTACTTTTGCAGACGTGCAGAAAGCACGCCTAAGAGCGACGTCGCCGTGGCTGCGGGAATGAGTTCCATCCCTGGCAGCAGGCAATAGATGCCGGCAACGAGCGAGCAGACGAGCCGGCCGTTTCGTTTGAAGCCCAAAGCGACGGCAACACCCCAGCCGAGAGGAGCCGCGACCAGCACCGCCAGCGGCAGAGCCTGCGGCCCGAGGCTCAGCAGGTCGGCAAAGTCCATCAGCATCGCCCCAAACAGCGGCGCGGCGACGACAGCGGCACCTTTCCAGGCGGTGTCCAGGATCGTGGGCGAAGACGGATTTTGAGCGACGGCAGTTGGTGTCATACCTGTTATTCGCTCGGCGAAAGCACTTATTGCCATTCTTGCCAGGGAGGTTTTTCCGTTCCACAATGCATAGTCGCCTTTCGCTCCGCGAAAGGGAGTCTTTCGCGGAGCGAAAGTCGACTATTCACCTTCAACTTGGAGATGCCTCTCATGCTTCGTTCCGTCCTCTTTTCCGGCTTGGCCTGCGCCCTGATCGGCTTCGCCCCTGCCGCCCTGCATGCCGCCGGGCCCACTTATACGGACCCAGCCAAGGCTGATGCGGACTTCGCTTATCAGGGGGAGTTTTCCGGCAACCTCTCGGACGACGGCAACGACGTGAAAGTCGGTGTGCAAGTCATTGCTCAGGGTAAGGGAAGGTTCCACGGCATCGGCTACAAGGGTGGCCTTCCCGGCGATGGCTGGGACCAGGGGACCAAGTTGGAAGGTGATGGCGAATTGAAAGATGGCGTTCTGGTCATCAAGGGGCCGGACGGCGGTTCGGCTAAAGTGACCAAGGAATCGGTCACCATTATCGATCCCAATGGCAAGGAAATCGGCACGCTCAAGAAAGTCAATCGCACCAGCCCGTCGCTCGGCGAGAAGCCGCCGGAAGGGGCGGTCGTGCTCTTCGATGGCAAAAGCAAGGACGCCTTCGACGGTGGCAAGTTGGAAGACGGCTTGCTGGCCCCTGCTCTCACCAGTAAGCAGAAGTTCGGCAGCCATAAGCTTCACATCGAATTCCGCATCCCCTATCAGCCGGAAGACCGCGGGCAAGGCCGCGGCAATAGCGGTATCTATTTGCAGGGGCGGTATGAAGTGCAGATGCTCGATTCGTTTGGCTTGGAAGGAAAGGACAACGAGTGCGGCGGGATTTATTCGGTGAAGGCTCCCGATGTGAACATGTGCCTGCCGCCGCTTTCTTGGCAGACCTATGACATCGAGTACACGGCGGCCAAGTATGACGGCGACAAGGTCGTCTCCAAGCCGAAGGTGACCGTGCGCCACAACGGCGTGGTCATTCACAAAGACGTGGAACTTCCCTCCGACCGCAACACCACGGCGGCTCCGGTGAAGGCGGGCTCCGAGCCGGGACCAATCTATTTGCAGGACCACGGCAACCCAGTTCGTTACCGGAACATCTGGGTGGTCGAGACAAAATAGCCTGGCAAGGGGGTCGGGAGGTGTTTTCGCGACCAGCCCGTTTTGGGTATCATGTTATTAGACCGCGAAAACCCTTCCCGACTCCTTGAGATGAACGAGCAGTTGCCGAGGCCGGTTGACAATGTGGAGGAAGACTTCCGCCTCCGGCCCCCCGACTGCTGTTCGCGAGAAGAGAAACTGCACGAGCTTGAGCCGCTGCCGGCGCTCACGGCCGTCCCAGTTCCGACCGCCCCACCGTTTCAGTTCACGGTCTTCGATCTGATGATCGTGATGGTTGGCGTGGCGACCGGATTGGCGGGTGGAACCTGGATGCCACGGGACATCTTCGCCTTCGTCCTTGGCCTAGTGACCCTCGTCGGTCTGACCCTGATTCACTTCTTTCCTCCAGAGTCGCACGGGGCCCGGCTGACTTGGGGAACGCTCGTACTGGCGTATGTCATTGCGGTGGGGGCTGCGATTTTCAAGGGGAATTGAAATCCGCCGCAGCCTCCGGCGGCTCGCTGTGAACTCTCACCGGCGAGTCGCCATCTTCGTTGCCGTGAACTTGGCCAGCGGCCGCGTGGGTTCTTCCTTGTTTTCTTCCAACCAACCTTGCAGCTTCCACTGACCCTCCACGGTGGTCGAGAGAACGCTGCGATCCTTGCCGACTTCCCAGCGGTATTGCTGATTCTCGATCCCCAGCATCTCCTTGAGACTCGCGGGGTCCGTGGAGAGGACCAACCGTCCCTCGGCATTCAGCGTTCCCCACAACGGCCGTTCCGGCGCGACCATCCGCTCATAGATTTCCGGCAGCGTCGCGGGCTTGTTTTCCACTTTGCGAGAAAGGACCGTCATTCCCTTCTCTTTATCGAAAGCGGTAATCCGCGTGTGCACCGTCCCACGCTCAGCGACTGCGAAGCGGCGCGCGAGCTTCAGCACCACTGCCATCTCGCGCTCCGCCCGCTGAAGTGGCTCGGGAGTATTCGGTTCGACCACCACCAAAGGCTGACCGCGGAGGGGCGTTTTCTGCCACAGCTCAAAGGATTTGGCAAGCTTGATTGCCAATTGATCGACGCGACCAAGATCCGCGGGCTGCTCTTCGCCGCGACGGGCCGTGACAAGACTGGCCTGCGTACGGCGGAAGTTGACCTCCTCAATGGATTCTTTCAAGGAGGCGAAAAAAGCAGGCGCATAGGCCGCGTCATCCCCGGTCAACAGGAATCTCACTTCTTCAGCCGCAGCGTCTTGATCGAAAGCATGCTCTTTGAGCCGATCCTGTTCCGCACGGTTGTATCGCCACTGTCGCCCCCCCAGACGCGGCGCGCCAGGTGCCTTATCTTGCTGATCGGCGGCTTTGATCTCCTCAGGGCTCATCCCCTCCGCCGCTACGTATGTCGCCAACCCATCGCAGGCCCATGGGGGCAGCTGCCGGTCAAGTTCCGCCGTGTGCAAGAACGCCTGGCCCGCTGCTTTCCGCAGCCGATAGAGTTGATCTTCCAGGCTTGGCTGGCCCGGCGCAACATGGATGGTGATTTGGGTTTGAATGCCAATCACATTCAGCGTGGTCGACGGCAAATCGCGGTCCTTAGGAGGGTTGGAGTCAATGTAAACTTGCACCGCCCCAATGCCAAAGTCAGCCTGATGATGCGACTTCGTCCAGGCATCCGCCAGTTTGCCGAAGTCGGCCCAGGCCACTTCCATCTGCTTCGCCGCCCAGCGTGCGTCTTCCACGCGCGTATTGGCAATGACAACGAACTGGTTAGTCCGAATCTCATAGCCCCGATGCGTCCAACGTTCCTTGTTCCGTGGGCGATCCAATTCATCCGCCGGCCGCTCGCGCACGTCTGCCGTGCTCCGCTGAACGCGGTCCTCGGCGACAGAAACATCTGCGGTAATCGACGCTAGCGAGCCGGCGACCACCATGCCGGCCGTTGCCCAAGTCGCCAGGCGTTTGGAAATCAGGATGAAACCGTTCATAAGTGGGAGTCCTTTTCTGCAGCGGCGCGCGAGTCCGTGTAAAGCTTATCGGCCCGCTGCGCGGCCCCCTTCGATAACGATTGTAGGGATTGTTCAAATATTGCCGGGACGCAGGGAAAGTAGGGTAAACTTTGCGGCCTCACGACCACGCTTGCAGGCACAAGCAGCTCAACCGAAGTTATGGCCGCAACTGGATTTACCGGCACAATTCCTCAATTCGTTGCGGACGGAAACTCGATAGGAATTAACAAGGCACAGTGCCTTTGCGCGAGGAAACCTGCGCGGGGGTGGTGGGCCGGAGTT
>CAYUJE010000450.1:0-4153 GCA_964444865.1 uncultured Pirellulaceae bacterium
GGACAGGATTCGAACCTGCGGTAAGGTGTGACCCCTACACCGGTTTAGCAAACCGGCGCTTTCGACCACTCAGCCACCTCTCCCAAGGTGTGCGGCGGAGCCAACTTAGCAAGTTTCGGATGCCCCGCATTGGGGCCCGCCGCTAAAATGACTGCCGTCGCGTGGATTATCGACTAGAATTGTGACGAATCTTGGCCTCACCTGCAAGGCGTAATTACCCGGCAGCCGGCGATAACCGTCCCTCGAGCACAATTCCATCAAGGTCTCTTCAGCATGACAGTATACCATGCCTTTCGGTTCAGTTTGTTTTTGCTGGTTGGCGGAATGTTGCTTACGGGGGATGTTCGCCGTACGCCGGCCGTCGAAAAAGCCGAACTTGCCAAGGCGATGGAATCGGTGACGGCGAAAGAATTGCAAATGCACGCGGAGTTTCTGGCGGATGACACGCTGGAAGGCCGCGAGGCGGGGAGCCGCGGGGGGCAGGCCGCGGCGAATTATCTCACCAAGGAGTTCGCCCGGCACGGCCTGGCGGCAGCGGGAGAAAATCGGTCCTACTTCCAGTCGTTCAACGGCTCGTGCCGCAACATCTTGGGGATGATCGAAGGGAGCGACCCCAAGTTGAAAGAGCAAGTTATCGTGCTCGGGGCTCACTACGACCACGTTGGCTACGGGCGGAAGGGGAATAGCTACGGCCCCTTCGGCTACATCCATAACGGGGCGGACGACAACGCCAGCGGCGTCAGCGGCCTGCTGGAAATCGTTGATGCCATCAAGCAACTGCCAACACCGCCGAAGCGCAGTATCTTGTTCGCTCTCTGGGACGGCGAAGAGGCAGGGCTGCTCGGCTCCAAACATTGGATCAGCCAGCCGACCGTGCCGCTCAGCCGCATCTCTCTCTGCCTCAACATCGACATGATCGGGCGGCTCAAGGACCATCGGCTGGAAGTCTATGGCACGCGGACGCTCGCTGGCAGCCGGCGGGTGGTGTGTGAAGCGAACGCCGCATCGGACCTATCGCTGGTCTTCGATTGGCAAGTAAAGGCGGACAGCGATCATCATCCGTTCTTCTCTCAGGGGATCCCGTTCCTGATGCTCCATACCGGCCTCCACGAAAACTACCACCGCCCCAGCGACGACGCCAATCTGCTTAATGCCGAAGGGATGCAGCAAGTGACGCGGCTGACGCTGCAAACGCTGCTGCACTATGCGGAAGTTGACGAGATCGGCAGATTCCGCTCGGCTTCGCAGCAAGAAACCAACTACCACCGCCAAATCCTGGAACAGCCGCAGCAAGCCCAGCCACCCCGGTTTGGCCTGCCGTGGCAGCGGGCCAAGGGGGAAGAACTGCGCATCATCTTGTTTCCGCCTACGCCGGGTTCCGCCGCCGAAGCTGCCGGCCTACGGGCGGGAGACCGCCTGCTGAAATACGACGGTGCCCCCATCACGAACGAAGACCTGCTGCGGCTGCAACTGATGGCCGCGGTGGGAAAGAAAAACTTCACCATCGAGCGGGAAGGAGAAAAGGAGCCGCTGGAAATCGCGGTCACTCCGCGCGGCAGCCCGATTCGCGTCGGCATCTCCTGGCGAGAAGACCCCACCGAGCCCGGTAGCGTCATCCTCACCCAGGTCATCCCCGGCTCCGCCGCCGCCCTGGCCGGCCTCGCCAACGGCGACCGGCTCTACTCCGTCGGCGGCCGTCGCTTCACCTCCAATGACGACCTCAGCCAACTCATCGCCGCCACTCCCACCCCCATCGAAGTCATCATGGAACGCACCGGCCGCCTGCGGCTAGTGAAAGTAGAAACGCTGCCACAAGAAAAGTAGGCCGCGGGGCGATTCGACTCCTCGTCCCCGCACACCTTTCAAGTTGCGAGCAGAAAATCCGATAGCCAGTAGCCCGCCCCATCAGTTAAACTACCGCTTATGCGATATCGCGTTCCCTGCCCCGGCCCTACTTCCCGCCGCGAGTTCCTTCGCGCGGGTGTAATGGCTCTCGGCGGGCTGACGGCGGCTCAACTCCTGGCGGCCAGAGAAGCAGCCGCGAAAGAAAACGGGGCAAGGGATACCGCGGTCATTCTGTTCTGGATGTGGGGCGGACCGAGTCAGCTCGAGACCTGGGACATGAAGCCGGATGCACCGGTGGAGTTCCGCGGACCATTTCGGCCGGTGCAGACGAATGTTTCCGGCATCGAGATTTGCGAACTGTTTCCGCAACTGGCGAAGATCGCGGACAAGTACGCTTTGATTCGTTCGCTCCATCACGAGATGGCTTCCCACAACGACGGCTCGATTGAGGTGCTGACGGGGAAGACGCCGGCCAAGGCGGACCCCACCTCGACCGCCTTCAGTGACCATCCCGACTTCGGCATGGTCACCAGCCGCCTGCGGGGAGTCTCCGCCGAAGGACTGCCACCGTACATCGGCATTCCCAACAAGCCGTTCATGACGCGGCCCAACTACCTTGGCGTCAGCCATAACGCCTTCAACTCCGGCGATCCCACAGTGCAGGGCTACAAGCCGCCGAATCTAAGCGTCGATGGCGGACTCAACGGCTCGCGGCTGGGAGACCGGCGGGGGCTGCTGACGCAATTTGACGGCTTTCGGCGGTCGCTCGACGCAACAGGTTCGATGGAGGGGATCGACAGATTCCATCAACAAGCCTTTCAGCTTCTCAGCAGCACACAAGTTGCCGCGGCGTTCAATCTGGAACAAGAGTCCGACTCGCTCCGCGACCGCTACGGCCGCACATTGTGGGGGCAAAGTTGCCTGCTCGCTCGCCGCCTGGCGGAAGCGGGTGCCGGTGTGATTAGCATCGACGCTCTCGCTCCCAAGGCCGGGATGCCCCTCTACTTCAGTTGGGACGACCATGCCAACGCTCAGCCGGGGTGGGACATGGCGAAGGGAATGAGGGTTCGAGCTGCCGACATGGACCCCGCCCTGACCACGCTCATTGAGGACATTCACGAGCGGGGGCTCGCCAAAAAAATCGCCGTCGTCGCGGTTGGTGAATTCGGTCGCACGCCCCGCCTCAGCTCCGCCAACGGCTGCATCGGCCGGGACCACTGGCCGCAGGCCCAGGCCGCCCTTGTTGCCGGCGGCGGCTGGAAGACCGGCCAGTTTATCGGCGGGACCACCAGCAAAGCCGAGTATCCCATCGAGCGGCCTCTCACGCCGCAGGACCTGCTCGCCACGATCTACCGCCACCTAGGCATCGACCCGCATTCCTCGCTCATCGACTTCACCGGCCGGCCCACGCCAATCCTCAGCACCGGCAAAGCGATTGAAGAGCTGCTGTAACCCGCGTAGCCGCACGCGGCTCGCGTGCTGGCTTCCTCAATCTCGCGGCGTCACTCACCCCGCAGCCGACACGCGGGCCGCGTGTGGCTACGCCCTACGGTTTTTTAACATTTGACTCATTGCGGAATTCCGATAAGATACATAGGAACTTCAGAAAGCCGCTAGCGTTGCCTTGTGGCAGCCTCTCGGAGTTGGTTCGAGCATGTGCCCAGCCGGGCGATCTGCTCGCTCTCGCCACTCCCCAGCTTTCTTGGCAGTCTCTCCAAATGAGGGCGTTTTTATGTTCGGGATTGGAAACACAGAACTGATTGTGATCGCCGTCGTCGCGCTGGTCCTCTTCGGCCATCGACTCCCCAGCACGATGTTCAGCCTGGGGCAAGGTTTTCGCAAACTCAAGGAAGGGCTGAATACAACCTCGTCCGACGACTCGACTTTGTCCTAACTCGCCTCTCTCCGCGGGAGAGGGAGGAGCCAAGGTCAGGTTGATGGTCCGACCAAGTTCCACTTCGCCAGGTCGCCGCGCTGCGATCTGGCCCAGCGGCACTCGGCCTTCTCTCTGGCCGTATCACCCCCATGATTCACTGATTCACGGTTGTTTTTTCGCGGACTTGCGGCAAATCACTTTGACCTAAGCCATTGCGGCGCTCCAGGATGCGGTGATTCATGGTGACGCAACTATGATTCAGTCGTAAAATTTTGATTCACGATGTTCTTAGTGAATAACGCGATATTCCCTGTGGCATGCAGGAATAGGTAAGTCACTTTGAATCAATAAATAATCGCGCGCAGGCCTGCCGCCATTTCCAATTGTGAACACATGTTCGGTTGGCACAATCAAGCCCCGCAGCGCGATTAT
>CAYUJE010000451.1:0-4152 GCA_964444865.1 uncultured Pirellulaceae bacterium
AGCCCGGGGCGTTTTTTTGTAGGACAGGCCTCCAAACTTCCCAGAACATTACTGCCGGGCCATTCGAAAGAGTTGCCTGAATGACTCGCCTTTCAATGCACCTCGCCACGCCCCCCGACTCCCATTCTCGAACACGGAACTTGCACCCGCTAAAATCACATTCATGCCGGGATTACACTATCAATTTCACCGGTGCCGCGGCCCAGTCAACCGTGTCGTCAACAGTCAAAACAGCGATGAAAGATGACGTGATAATTCGCGCCGCGACGATCGACGATTACTCGGCGGTCTGTCAATTGCTTCACGAACTTGATGATCTTCATGTCCGGATTCGCCCGGATGTGTTTCGTCCGATTCGTGGGTCAATTCGGCCGCGGGAGCAAATCGCCCATTTCATCGACGCGGACGACGGGGAAATCTTGCTGGCCGAGGTCGGCACGGACATCGTGGGCCTGGCGACCATTCAAATCATGGATCGGCCAAGCGTTCCCATGCTCCAGCCTCGCCAGAGTGCTGTCATGGATAATCTCGTTGTCAGCCAGAAGTTCCAAAGAATGGGGATCGGCAAACAGCTGCTGGATCGCGCCGTCGCATGGACACGCTCGCGAATGATCCCGCTCATCGACATCAACGTGTGGATCGAAAACGAGACCGGCATGTCGTTTTTCACAGCGAATGGATTCACTCCCTTGTGTCAACGCATGGAGTTGCGAATCGAACAGGCCGAATAATCGGGTACGATCAAGGAATCAGGCCGAGGCCGGTTCATCGTGGTGACTAGTTGGTTCCGAATGCGAATGGGCACCGACATTGCGCATCAAATGCATTCCAAACTCGGCTTCGTCGGCCACAACCTCGTAATTCCGGACATATCGCAGGTGGGAAGGAAGTAAACTGCCAGCGGCCCTGTGTCCTTCGCCTTCTCACTACCCCCCCGCCTTCCTCCACTGCAAGATGATGCAAGCCGTGGCGGTGGCGTATTCCGGGCCGAGGAAAGTGTCTGTCCATTCGCCCCCTTCTTTTTGCTGTCGGGCCAGTTCACTCACCAGAGCACTGCGCCACTCCTGGCCGGACTTGAGATTTGAGTTGCTATCACCGCACATGAGTTGCACCGTGTAGAGATGGCCGTGGAGAAAGAAGCCGGAGGAAGCCGCTTTGTCGGTTGGCTGGAATCTCAACAGATAGTTGCGGGCCTTCTCCGCGGCTGCGTGCTCTTTTTCTCCTGCCGCAGAAAGGGCAAAAGCCGCAACGGCCGAACGGGGGAAGGCGCTTCCTGTGCCCACCATGGTGTAGCCGAACCCGCCATCTTCATTTTGCAGCTTTCGCAGATAAGCCAGCGACTTATCAAACGCCTCCTGTGGCACTTCCACTCCTGCCTCCTTGGCTGCTTGAAGCGCTACAACCGCACAAGCAGTGACGGAGCTATCTCCATCCGCCTTCTTGAGTTGATAACGCCAGGCCCCTTCGTCGTTCTGGCACTCAAGAATGACGCCGGCCGCTTGCTTGAGCCTGGCCAAGGACTTTTCTTGCTTGTTGTAACGATACGCGTGGGCCAGAAAGGTCGTTACATACGCCTGGTTGTACATCGTTGACCCGATGGAACCCTTGGGTTCCTGCACCTGCCCTTGTTCGTTCACATGCTCAAGAACGTAGGTCAGGCACTTCTCGAAGGGCTCCCGATACTCGGCTGACGGCTCTTTGCCCGCGGACATCAGAAACGCCTGCCCGGCCAGACTGGCCACGGCTGCACTTTGGCCATATCCCTTGGTCCCGAGCGAACCATCCGCCTGCTGATGGGCCTTCAGCCAGGCTAGGCCTTTCGCAGTCGCTGTTTGAGCCTTGGTCTCCACCGCGCGGGCGGCGGCATTTTCGGCCTCATCCGCAGCGAGTCCGCTCGAAAGCAAGACCAAAGAGCAGCCCACCAACAACGCCCGAACGAGTCTGCTGGAAACCATGGCCAACCTCGCTTTCAGAAGGGACCGCTGCTTGTCGCTTACGCCTTCTTCTTCTCTTTACCCGGCAAAAATGCCGCAATCGCCGCCCCGGCGACCGACCATTCCAGGATGGTGCAGAGCAGGTCATCCCGAATGAATGGCCAAGGGAAATGATACCAGATGCCATAGGACGCCACGAGCGAAACCCAGCCGAAGATGGCGATCAGCACGACCACTTTCCACCGCCAAAGGAACGTTTTCTCCGCCGCAATCAGCGAGACTATCCAGGCCGCAATCCAGGCGGCCACGATGTTGGAAATCAGTTCCAAGATCAGCGTCTTGGGAGGCATCACCTCTTCGCCCGAGGGGGCCATGATCAAGAAGCCGCTGGGGCCCGCTTTCCATTCGTCGGCGAGGCGTTTGGTTTCCGCGGGGCTGTCATCCTCAGTCATCCGCGGAAAGACATAAATGTCCGGAGGGAGCTTTTGCTCGCCGAGAAACTCCCTGACAGCCGTGTCCTGCGTTTTGGGGAGCGACGTAATCGTCCTTCCGCCCCAATTGAGCGCGGCATGCTCAAAGAACCCCATGAAAAACACCAAAATACCGCCGACAATGCCGGCGAGGAGAATGCGGATGGGGAGGGACATGGGGATTTCTTCGTAGTGTAGTTAAGAGCACAGATGTCGGAAGGATTTTGATGGCGGGTGGGAGCAGCGCGGATTTATTGCGCCCAACCGTCCCTCATAGTTTTGATTTATTGCGAGAGGTAGGTGACTTTGGCCTGCCCCGCTTGACGGTCGACTTGGCGCGCGGCGTGGCGGATTTCCGGCGCGCCGGCGGCGATTTCACGGCGACGCGTTTCTTTTTGGTTGGCTTGACATTGCGATTGTTTGCCTGTTGGAACATCGCCACGACATTGTGTAGCCGAGCGAACTTCGCCTTGGAAAGGGGTGACTGGCCGTCTCGGTTTTTCTGCCGCGGGTCCGCGCCGCGGGCGAGCAATAGTGCCAACATCTTCAGAATTGGTTCCTGGGGGATGTGGTCGTAGCCCAGACAATGCATAGCGTAATGCAAGGGCGTGTTGCCACTGGAGTCCTTGGCAATGGCCCTAGCACCGGAGTTGAGCAGCAGTTTGGCGATCTCCGTGCGGCCGTCACGCAGAGCCAGGGCGAGAGGGGTCCACTTCTCTTCTGGAGCATCGACATGATTGATCGAGGCCCCCAGACCAATGAGATGCCGGGCCATCTCAACATCCGCGTCCTCGTCGAGAACCACGCAGGCCAGCAGCGTGTAGCCGTCCTCGTCCACCGCATCGGCCAGATCGGCTGTTACCAGCTTCTTGAACGTGGCCACCTGATTGCGTGCGATGGCCGTCAGGATTTTGTCGAGCTGTTTTGCCATGAATTTTTACCTCACCCCAGTGTAAACTCCGGCAATCGCATAACTTCGCCACCCTTGAGGGCGGATTCATGGGCCAGGATGCCGACGCAGGTCCAGTTGGCGCTCGTGGTGGCGTTGGGCCAGGGGTCGCGGTCGGCGACGAGGGCGGAGACGAACTCGTTGACCAGGTGCGGATGCGAACCGCCGTGGCCGCCACCCTGAATGAACGAAAGGTGGTCGGCGTCCTGAATCGTTTTTGTGAACATCCGGATCGGCTCTGGCAGCAGGTGGGCAAAGTCCGGAACTTCGATTTTGGAAGCAATTTCGTGCTCCGGCTTCTTGGCCGTGTGCAGCACGTGCGGCTCCCCTTCGACAAGGGTCCATTCGAAACTCTTCTTGGTGCCGTAAACGTCAAAACTTTCGCGGTACTGCCGGGCCACGTCATAGAGAAACCGCCAGATGTGGCAGGAAACATCGCTGTCCTTCACTTTGATGTGGCAGGACTCTACGGCGAACTTATTTCCCGACTTCTTCGCGATATCCTCCCGCACCGTTCCGCTGCCGAAGCAACTGACATACTCCGCCCGTCCGTTGAGCAGCCCCAGGCAAGGACTGACGACGTGTGTGGCGTAATGCATCGGAATCATCCGCTCCCAATAATCCGGCCAGCCGTCCATGTCCTGCGGGTGCGAAGCGGCGAGGTGCTGGATTTTTCCCAGTTCCCCCTTCTCGTACATTTCCTTGATAAACAGGAACTCGCGGCTGTAGACCACAGTCTCGGCCATCATGTATTTCAGGCCGGTCGACTTCACCAGCTCGCAGATTTTCTGGCAGTCCT
>CAYUJE010000452.1:0-4146 GCA_964444865.1 uncultured Pirellulaceae bacterium
TGCCCCACCTGCCACGCCACATGGGTGCTGCAACCCGGCGGCAGCGTGAACCACTCTTCGGCGGCAATATCCGCCAGAAGGGTGAGGGTATAGTTGCGAGCGAATTCGATTTGCTGGATTGCTAGCTGAAGTGTCATGTCTTTGTTCTATGCATTTCGGACAAGGATGGTCAACATCCTGCAAGATTGACCATTCGATTAAGGGACGGGGTTGGCCGCCCCTATCGCGGATTCGTCCACGGAATGACCTTGCCGTAAATGCCGAAAAAATGCTATCAATTGCCTCTTGCCATTTGGGAATATCATTCCGGCTGGGAAAGCGAAAGGACATCGGCGATCATGGCCAAGAAGGCATTGATAACGGGGATTTCGGGACAAGACGGAAGCTATCTAGCGGAGTACTTGCTCGCCCAGGGATATGAAGTGCACGGTCTCGTCCGGCGCCTGGCATTGGAGGATCCCGCGCAGCGATTGGGCCGGATTTCCCATTTAGTTGACCGCATCACGCTCCATTCGGCCAGCCTGGAAAACTATCCCAGCCTGTTCAGCGTGATCAGCAAGGTGCCTTTTGACGAGTGCTACCATTTGGCTGCGCAGAGCTTTGTGGCGGAAAGTTTCGTCGATGGTTTTTCGACCATGAACACGAACATCAACGGCACGCATTACATGCTGGCAGCCCTTCGTGAACTGCGTCCCGAGTGTAAATTCTATTTTGCCGGCTCCAGCGAGATGTTCGGCAAGGTGCGAGAGGTTCCGCAAAAGGAAAGCACGCCGTTTCATCCACGGAGTCCCTACGGTATCAGCAAGTGTGCGGGCTTTGATCTGACTCGAAACTACCGCGAGTCTTTTAACATGTTCTGCTGCAGCGGAATTCTGTTTAACCACGAATCACCGCGCCGCGGGCACGAATTCGTCACACGCAAGATCACCAGCACAGTCGCCGCCATTAAACTTGGTGTGGCATCCGAACTTCGCCTGGGGAATCTCGACGCCAAGCGTGATTGGGGCCATTCCCGGGATTACGTCCGCGCGATGCAATTGATGCTGCAACAGCCGCAGCCGGATGATTATGTGATTGCGACGGGTGAAACCCACACGGTGCGAGAGTTCTGCGACCTTGCCTTCTCTCAGGTCGGTTTGGACTATCGCAAGTATGTGAAGGTCGACGAACGATTCTATCGTCCCGCGGAAGTCGAATTGCTGATCGGGGACGCAACCAAGGCGAAACAGGCGTTCGGATGGGAAGCGGAGTGCTCCTTTAGCGACCTGGTCCAGGAAATGGTTCAGTCGGACCTCGAAGTCCTTGTTCGACGGCAGACTGGGGCTCGCACCGCGGCCTAGGCGGCCGCTTTGACTCGCGAACTGCTCAGAAGCTGTTCGATCACGCGCTTCGCAGAATGCCTGCGGGCGTAATTGAGGGCGGCAGATTGAGCCCGCTGCTGAAACTCGCTCCGCTGCCTGGCCATCTCACGAAGGCTGGCAGCGAATCCAGCCGCTCCGGAGGCGATGAGTCCTGGCGCGGGGGCACCCGCAGATTTCAACTCTTCGGTTAGCCAGGTGTCTTCAGGAACAACCACGGGTTTCCCCGCAGCCAAAAGTTCCACAAGCACGCCGCTGCAACGGACGGAATAGACGTTTGGGTCGTAGGCCAGCAAGCCCACATCCGCCCTTCTCAACAAACGGGCATACGCATCCGTCGGCAGCGGATGGGGTACATGCACGAGCCTGGCGTCGTTGGGGGGAAGCTCACCCGAGGGGTCCAGAGTCCTGAACTTATGGTCGCCCGCAATTCGCTTCAGCTTTGCCGGTCGTTTGGCCTGAACCCACAACTGAATAGCACCGGCCGCGAAATTGTCCCGTTCCAGGTCCTTTAGCAATTCGCGGAGCAGTGGAGAGCCCTTGTCTGCCCGCAATCCCCCCGCGCATAGCACGCGGAGCGGGGCCGACGTTTCGTTCAGGCGAGAGTTTTTGCCGGTACCGGGATCTTCGCTTGTCGTATCAACAGGGTGTTCCAGCAATTGGAACGGCACGACTCCCAGGCTGGCATACTGTTCGACCAAGCCATTCGTAGGGGCGTAAAAGTGCCACCGCACCTGACCCGCGCGAGATGCCACCGCGGCAAAGTGAGCCCGCATCGCACGATGCCGCGCCGACTGGGCTTCATAGCTGGCGACTGGCCCCTTTAGAAAGGGGTAGTGAAACTGCAGGTGCCATTCGCAGGGCATGGAATCCCCATTTGTTCGCAGAAATTCGGAGAGCCCCACGAGGTCAAACTCGGAAAGCGTCGGGACGAAAACCTGGTCTCCGGGCGCGGGAGGGACCTGGCGAAATACCTCGCGGCAGGCCGCAGCAAAGGAGATCGCTTGCTGCCGCTGACGCCATTGAGTCCATTTTTCCGACAGCCTCGACCACCAAGAAGTGTTTTGGCTGTTCGGCTCCGATCCCAGCGGGTCAGATGGCAAAGGGGCTTTCCCTGTGGTCGCGGAGTGGCGGCTATACACCGTGTGACTAAAGAGCGGCAGAATTGTCAGATTGGCGGGGAGTCCCTCTCGATCGCGCAGGTGGCGATGAGTCGCCAGAATGGGCTCTAACCTCATGTCGATGGCAGCCTGCAACAGCAAGCGGGCAGAATCGAAGTGATGTCCACCGATGTTTGTCAGGGAATGGTCAATCAAGTAGAGCTTTGAAAGGCGGCGGGTTTGCATGAGATTGCGGCGTAATCAAGGTGCCGATTGCGATGAGAAAACTAAAGCGCGGGATGATCGTGGGGATAAGCCAGGAAATAGAACTCATTTCCATGATGCCAATTATCGTGAAACTCCTGCCGAGAGTAGGGGGGCTGATTTTCGAGCCAACGCTGCATCGTGGAAACTTGTAAACCGAAATCGCTGGCAATCAAATCAAAGAGCGCTTCGGGACTCACCCCATACTTGCCCGTTGACGGTTCCTCGGCTTCGAAAACGATATACGGTCGGGAGCGGCGAATCGTGTCCACGGCACCTAGCAGCGCGTGGTATTCTCCCCCTTCCACATCGAGTTTAATGAGCGTCACTGGCAGTTCCTTGGATACCAGGTCGTCGACGCGCGCTACCTGAACCTCAATAGGTGTGATCACTGGTTGGCCGAACTCGTAGTCGCGCAACCGAAGACCGCTCCATGCCGGGGCATTTTCGACGAAACAGAACGAGGCGCTTCCTGCCTGATCCGCCACGGCCACCTCATGAATATGCACCCGTCGAAATTTTCCTCGCAAGCGCTTTGCCAGGTAAGGCAGTGGCTCAAAGGCGTGGTGTTCCCCTCGCGGTGCAAGGCGAATCATCTCTTTAAGAATCGATCCCTTGTGCGCCCCGATGTCCAAACAGCAGGAGTCACGCTTCAAGACCTTCGCAAATACTGCGAAAGTCTGGCGGTCATATTCTCGCCCTTGTAATGCCTTCGGGGTGAGAGGGGGGCGTTTACGCCACAACTTGTTGCGCACCCGTGAGAACAGGCTGGTAATAATGTTCACAAGTCCTCCTTCCTGGAGCGATCGCTAGCAGTCCTTAACAACCTCTTCGGTGGCACTTGCCGACGCGAAACGATAGCACAAAGGGAGTCCGCGAATCAATTGCACCTCGGCAGGCGGAATTCACTTCCCGCGTCGCCAAACGGCCATGGCGAAATGCACTCTCCAGTCGGCGCACTGCAGGTAAGCCGGAATGAGTTCACCAACTGTTGTTTTTCCGGGGCTGGCTTTGACGACGACGGGAGGTTCCGCAGCGGCCCAGAGGTCGGTCTCCAGTTGTTCGAAGTTGCTCTTTGCATTTTCCGTCATGCTGGTTCCTGACTGTTGTGTAATAAATCAGCATGACGGCAAGCATCTTGCGCTCTTAACGGTGGGTTGGCGGAACGTTTTTGGCAAGCAATCGAACCTACCCAATCGAAGGGGGCTCGTCAACGAGTTTTTGAGGCAGCGGCAGTACCGTTTAATCGATGCCTCTTGACTCGTCTCGCGTTGTTTATAAAATAAATTGTAGGTAAATCTCTTTACCTACAGCGCCTCATTCATGGTGGGAAAAATGACTACCGAATATTTGGAACACCCATTCGCTGCGATGTTCCCGTCGATGTCGGACATGGAGTTTGAGTCCCTGAAACAGGACATCGC
>CAYUJE010000453.1:0-4138 GCA_964444865.1 uncultured Pirellulaceae bacterium
GTGCCGGCCTGTCCGCTCACGGAGTGAGCGGACTACGAAGTGATTAGGCCGCTTCGGTTTTTCGCGCCGGAGACTCGTCGCCGATTTCATCGGCAGCCGCAGGATCCACGATTTTGAGCATGGCCTTGCGGCTGATGCGGCGTTCCTGGACGAAGCCCCGTTTGCCGTTTTTGAGAAATTCGTGATA
Source organism: uncultured Pirellulaceae bacterium (assembly GCA_964444865.1). Classification (GTDB taxonomy): domain Bacteria; phylum Planctomycetota; class Planctomycetia; order Pirellulales; family Pirellulaceae; genus SXOA01. Next base: position 188 of record CAYUJE010000453.1, read on the forward strand.
AAGGGCGGCGGGACCGGTAGTAAAGTCTCGGGCCAGCTGTTCCAGCACTTCGCTCCAGCGGAGTCCCTGACGATAAATGACTCGATATGCCTGTTTGAGTTGCAACATATCGTCCGGCGTGAAGCCGTTGCGGCGAAGGCCAATCGAGTTGAGGCCGATAACCTGGGCCTGGCCTCCTTCGACCAGAACGTAATGCGGCACATCTTGCGCGATGCGGGACTGGGCACCGATCATCGCAAACTTTCCGACCCGGCAAAACTGGTGAACGCCAATGCCGCCGCCCAGATAGGCTCGGTCGTCGATTTGAACGTGGCCACCGAGCATGACATTATTCACCACGACAACATTGTTTCCGACGCGGCAGTCGTGTGCGATGTGGGCACCGACCATGATCAGATTGCTGTTGCCGACGATGGTCAGTGCCTCATTGGCATAGCCCCGGTGGATCGTGACGTTTTCTCGAATGCGGTTGTTGTCCCCCAGAACGAGGCGGCCGCCGGGATCCTGCCCCTGCAAATGCTGGGCAGCTCCGCCCAAGACAGTCCCTTCGCCAATTTCGTTGCCTTTGCCAAGCACGGTGCGGCTTTTGATCACCGCACGGGCCTCCAGCCGGCAGCCGTCGCCGACGACGACCCCCGCTTCGATAATCGCGAAAGGTCCAACGCGGACGTCGCTCCCCAATTGCGCGGTGGGGTCGACAATAGCTGTGGGGTGAATGTGGGGCACAGTTTGGGTCTCACGTGGCAGGACCATCCTTGGTCCGCCGGGCTCGTGGAAATGGTCAATTCCTTTGACCGCCTGACCCGCGCAGGATGTACCTGATGCGGGCCGAGGGATTATCGCCATTTTGCAAGTTCTGTCGATGCCGAAAAATCAAGACGTGCTAGCAATGCCTTGGGGCCAGCCAATCGTCATTTCGGTTGGTAAAATGGCTCCACTATGCCGCTCTTTGATCAACAGAAATGGGATGCGAAATATTCCTCGCCGGACGAAGTGCCGCGCGAGCCTTCGGCGGTGCTGCGCTCGCTGAAGGGACTGCTTCCCAAGACTGGTCGGGCTTTAGATGTGGCTGGCGGCGCGGGACGCAATGCCCTTTGGCTGGCTCAGCAGGGATTGGAGGTGACGATTGCGGATGTTTCACCGCGTGGGTTGGAACTTGCAGAGGAGCGCGCTACTGGCGCGGGGGTAAGGATCACTGGTTTGCGGACGGACTTGGAAGACGCACCGTTTCCAGCCGGACCGTGGAACCTGATCCTTTCCGTCTGCTACCTCTGGCGGCCGCTCTATGCCGTCTATCCGCAGGTTCTTTCACCGGGGGGACTTCTGGTAGTCATTCAGCCCACGAAGAGAAATCTGGAGCGCCACGCCAAGCCGCCGGCGGGGTTCCTGCTCAATGATGGAGAGTTGCCAAGTCTGGTGAGCGGGCTGGAAATCGTCCACTCTGCCGAAGGGTGGCAGGGAGATGGCCGGCATGACGCGGTCGTCGTGGCGAGGAAGACCCCTTAACCGACCGCTTGCGGGCGAATGAAATGATCGAGGCGGGCGTCGGAATTGCTCCGCACGGCGATGACATACAGGGAGCCGCCGCTTTGCCAGGCCCTGACCTGCCAACCCCCGGAAACACCGGACAAATTGGTGAGCGGGAAGGAACCGACGGGATACACCTGGGACGTGGGGATGACGAGGAGCGTGGCGTGGTTGCTGCCGAGCGCCACGTCATAAGCAGTAATTTCCCCCTGCTCCGACGAGATTGTGCCAGCCCGCTGAGCGCTTCCCAGAACGGTCTCGCTGGGAAACGCTTTTCGGCTTTCTTTGGTCGCGGCAGGGAGCGCTTTGAGGTCAACCGTCCCCAGCCACGCTTCCACTTGGGCCGCCAACTGGTCCTTCGTAATCGGCTGTTCGGCTTTTTGACCTGACTGGAACACCAAAACGGCGGCGAGCACAAGCGCTGCTGTTCCGCCCAGCGCTCCCGCAATCTGCAGGAATCGGCGGCGGCTGGTGGCCGGCCGAACCGGCGCCACCGGGTTTTCGCAGGCCGGAGAATCTTCGCCAGCGGCTCGTTCCACGCCAGCGAGCGGAATGACGCTGGAACTCTGCACGGCTGCGAGCAAGCGAGCTTCCAGTCCGGTCGGCAAGGAAACATCGTGCATAGCGCCGCGAAGGATGTGGTCGTTGTGCTGGCTGCGCTCCCACTGTGAACGAATTTCACCACTTTCGCGCAGCCCCGCCGCCAACTCCGCCAGATCGGCGGCATGCTCGGGCAAGTGCGGATCGTCGCTGTCGGGCCGACAGGCGTCGATCTGCTCGCGAATGGTGGGGCGTTTGCTCATTATTAATATCTGTTTCGACTGCTATCGTGCCGTCGAAGTCTTCCGTTCCCTCAGTGGACCGTTCCCATTTTCATCCGGACTCAGCCGCTCTTTCAACTTCTGCTTGGCTCGGGAGAGCCGGCTCATCACGGTGCCGATGGGCATGTCGAGTTCGTCCGCAATCTGCTTATACGATAATTCCTCAAAGTAAAACATCAGCAAAACCAGTCGCAGGTCCTCGTGCAAGTCGCCGAGAACCTGCTGCAACTCTTCACCATCCACGGCCGACAACTCGGCTTCCGGCTGAGGGACTTCCCCCATTTCCAGGTCCGCCAGGGTGCTGGTCATGGGAAACCGTTTTCGCCGCCACTTCACGTAGCAGCTCCGCAATATCGCAAACAACCAACCGGCCGCCCGTTCCGCGTCCCGCAACTGGTGCAGTTTCTGCTGGGCGATCAGGAAGGTTTGCTGGCTCAAATCCTCCGCGTCCGCCGCCATGCCGGTCAGCCGAAAGGCATACCGGTACAGCGACCCGTGGTGGGCGGCAATCAGGCCAGCAATGTCCACGACCGGACCGGCGGCCGGCGCTGGGGATTGTGCCAGTGCTGCCGGCTGTGCCGGTTTCGGGATGTGGCCCGCCAGGCCAACCCCGGGGGGTGGCGGCGGGGGCTCTTTGCTGGGCATGAACCCTGTCCCTGCTAGTAGAACCACGAAGCTTACGGATTATTCCCGAAATTCGCCTATTCGTCAGGCATCTTGGAAAATAATTCCCCTAGGAATCGGTCGTAACCCCTTTGCTAGCACGATTCTACGACCTACATTCACACATGCCCGATTTACGGGTCAAAAGCTGGGAATCTCCGCTTTTCAAAAATTTTTTGCCGGGGCGGGAATATCTGGGGGCCGGAATGGCTCTTAACCCATAGCGATACTGACTACGCAGGAACGTCCTGCTGTCGAATATTCTGTGTTTTTGGCGTGAGCCAAGAGGAAGAAGAACCATGAAGAAGTTGTTTGCATTGCTGACCGTGTTCGGTCTGGCCGTTTCCATCATCGGCTGCGGTGGCGAGACCCAGAAGAAGGTCGAAAAGAAAATCGAGTCGAAGACCGAGACCACCACGCCTGACGGCGAGAAGAAGGTCGAAGAGAGCAAGACCGAAGAGTCGAAGACCGAGACCACCACGCCTGACGGCGAAACGAAGGTCGAAGAGAGCAAGACCGAAGAGTCGAAGACCGAGACCACCACGCCTGACGGCGAAAAGAAGGTCGAAGAGAGCAAGACCGAAGAGAAGACCGAAGAGAAGACCGAAGAACCCAAGAAGGAAGAGCCAAAGGCTGAAGAGCCCAAGGCCGAAGAAGCCAAGCCCGAAGAAGCCAAGCCCGAAGAAGCCAAGCCCGAAGAAGCCAAGCCCGAAGAGAAGAAGGAATAGTTTCAGCCGCGGCAAGATTTCAGCCTTGCTGAATCTCGCCGCCTGAACTCCTGAACCATCCAGCGGGGAGCAGTTACCACCGGTTTCTGCTCCCCGTTTGGCATTTCTTGGCGAGCCTTTGCCGCTGACTTGAATTGCACGGCGTTTCAGATTTGACGAGAAATGCGTGCTAGCCCGCCCGCTTGCTCTTTCCCATTTTCCTGGGAATTGCT
>CAYUJE010000454.1:0-4117 GCA_964444865.1 uncultured Pirellulaceae bacterium
AAGGTCCCCAGCGACCGGGATTTGCAGATTTATGAGTCGGCTGTTTTCGCTGGACGGTCGCAGCGGGATGTGGCCAGGGAATTTGGCGTTTCCCAGCCGCGGGTGAATCAGATTTTGAGGGAAATCGCGGCCTGGATGGCGGATAATACGCCGAGTTTTTGCTCGGGCCTCACCCCGGAGCAAAAGCTGCGGCTGGTGCATTACAACGTGGTGCAGCAGCTTGAATATCAGCGGTGCAGTCTGATGGAGGCTTGGGAAGAGTCTCGCCACGGCACCGAAACGGTGAGCCGGACCACGATTGTGAATGGGGTGAGACGGACGACGGCCGTCAACCGCCCCTGTCGAGCCAATGCCCGTTACGTGGACGCAGCGGCCCGCGTCTCCCTCTCGATCGCCAAGCTCGTCGGCTGGACGCCGTCCGCGGCGGTGACGGAGGCGCCGCAGGATAGCCCGTGGTGGCAGATGGATGACGTAGCCGCACGCGGCCCGCGTGCCGGCTTTGGGGAGGAGGCGGGGGAGAGTAGGCAGAAGGCAGTAAGCAGTCGGCAGGAGGAGAATGATGCGAAAAGTGGTTTATCACCTAGGGACGAGCGGGCGAAGGATCCGAATTTGACCCGGGCTGAGATGGATGCCATAACTGCCGAACAGGAAGCAGTTTGCGCGTCGCTTCAGGCGCAGGTCGAGGACCTGGAATCCAAGATTCGGCAACGTGAAAACAGCTTATCACCCGGTTCCGGCCCGCTGCTGCCGGAGGAGGGAAACGGGGCCAAGCGGAGCCGCAAGCAGGACGAAAAACGCGAGAAGCGAAGAGAATTCCTTAGAGAGGAAGCCACGATTACCAACATTCGAGACGCTTTCGGAAGGAAGACGCCACTCTCGGGATAAAACGCAGGAAAGTAGTGGATAATGTGCCGGGCCTGAACCGGTTGCCAAGAGGCCGCGGAGCGGCGAAGAGGGACGTTCCCACGCAGAGCGTGGGAACGAGGAAGATGGGCGTTGCCAAAGGACCCACTAGCCCGACGCGCAAGCGAGGGAATTCCGCGTGGCGCTGGGTAAAATGGCCGATTCTCACAAGCCATGTCCAATTCCCTCGCTTGCGCGTCGGGCTAGTGTCGGAAGCTCCGCGTGTGGCTACCACCTTGCCAGCACCCCCGTCTCTGCTAAACTAACGGACCATAGTTTTTTGATGTCAGAAAATAGTCCAGGAATCGAAACCAGAAGGAGATTCTGTTGCCCGTCGCTGGGCTGGTCTTAAGTGAGACTTGGCTCGGCAGCGTGGAGGAATCGTGAGCGCCAATGACTGTTACGAAAGAGCGGAAAAAGGAATTGATTGCGGAAAATCGTCGGGATGACAAGGACTCCGGTTCGCCGGAAGTGCAAATTGCCATCCTGACCGCCCGGATCAACGGCCTGACGGAACACATGCGGACCCATGACAAGGACTACGCCAGCCGGCGTGGGCTGCTGGCCATGGTCAGTCGGCGGCGCAAGCTGCTCGACTTCCTCAACCGCGTGAAGCCGAAGTCGTACACGGACATCATTGCCAAGCTCGGAATCCGCAAATAGTAAGTAGGACATCGCTTTCGGCCGGCACGCGAGGCCGCTTTCATTGGGAAGGCGGATTGGGCTCAGGTGAGTTTCGCGGCTGCCGGTGGGACGCGCTTTCTGCGTAACCAGCGCGGTGACGTTCTTTCAAATGACGCTGCCAGGGCCGTCATTTCAGCGTAGGGCTGATGTGCGCGACGGGCGCAATCGTTGCTTAGCCGCCGCGTCCACGCGGTGCGGATATCCGGCGCTCGAAGCGCCGAGTCCATTCCCCGCGTGGACGCGGGGGCTAAGCGTATCTCCAACCAGATTCATCATTCCAGGACGCATAGCAGGAAGGCAGGAAAGCAGTGAAAGTTCGCGTAGAAAAGAAAATTGGCAACGGCGTGCTCTCGTTTGAAACGGGGCTTCTGGCCAAGCAGGCCGGAGCGGCCGTGCTGGCCCAGTATGGCGAGACGGTGGTCCTGAATGCGGCCACGACTGGCCCAGGGCGACCGGGGCTCGACTTCTTCCCCCTCACCTGCGACTACCGCGAGCGGACAGCCGCCGCCGGAAAGTTCCCGGGCGGATTCATCAAGCGGGAAGGGCGGCCGACCACCAAGGAAACGCTCACGTCGCGGCTGTGCGACCGGCCGATTCGCCCGCTGTTCCCCAAGGGGTTCCGGGACGAAGTCCAGTGCCAGTGCATTGTGCTCTCCAGCGACAAGCAAAACGACGCCGACGTGGTTGCCATGAATGGCATCGCCGCGGCTCTGTTCATTTCGCCGATGCCCTTCAAGGGGCCGATTGCCTCGGTTCGGGTTGGCCGCGTGAACGGGCAGTTCATCGCTTTCCCCACCGCCGAGGATCTGGAGACCAGCGACCTGGATTTGATTATCTCCGGCAGCGAACTTTCGGTCGCCATGATCGAAGGCTTTGCCCGCGAGATGAGCGAAGCGGATATGTTCCAGGCGATTTTGTTTGGGCACGATGTGATTCGCGATGTCTGCGCGTTGCAACGGGAACTCGCCGCCAAGGTGGGAACCGTCAAGCCCGCTTACATCCCGCCACCGGATGATGGCCTGGAAGCTCGCGTCCGAGGGAGCTATTACGAGGCGCTCAAGACCGCCAAGCAGACCGAAGGCAAGCAAAATCGGGCGGAAGCTGTCAAGGCCGTCAAGACGATGGCTCTGGCGGAAATCATTCCCGATCCCAAAGCCGCGGGCGCGATCGAGCCCGCTCGCTTTTCGACCGTGTGGCATGATCTCGAAGAACAGGTCGTCCGCGATTTGATCGTCGCCGGCAAGCGGCCCGATGGCCGCGACAACAAGACCCTGCGCAACATCGAATGCATGGTCGATGTCCTGCCGCGTGTCCACGGCTCCGCCGTGTTCCAACGGGGGGAGACCCAGGCCCTCATCACCATCGTTCTCGGCACCAGTCGCGACGAGCAGCGGGTGGACGGCCTCGGCGAAGAGTACAGCAAGAAGTTCATGCTGGACTACAACTTCCCGTCGTTCTCGGTTGGCGAAGTCCGGCCGATTCGCGGCCCCGGTCGCCGCGAGATTGGCCACGGAGCCTTGGCTGAGCGGAGCGTTAACCCGGTCATGCCGGCTCCGGAAGAGTTCCCCTACACCGTCCGCGTCATCTCCGACATTCTGGAATCCAACGGCAGTTCGTCGATGGCCTCCGTTTGCGGTGCAACCCTTGGCCTGATGGCCGCGGGCGTGCCGATCAGCAACCCGGTGGCGGGTATCTCGGTCGGCCTGGTGCAGGAATCCGAAAGCAAGTGGGTGCTCCTCACCGACATCATTGGCGATGAGGACCATTTTGGCGACATGGATTTCAAAATCGCCGGCACTCAAAACGGCATCACGGGCATTCAGCTCGACCTGAAGATTGAAGGGATTTCCCCCGACATCATCAAGGCGACGTTTGAGCAGTCGCGCGATGCCCGCATCCAGATTTTGCGAAAGATGCTGACCTGCATTCCCAAGCCCAAGGATGAGATTTCGCAGTATGCCCCGCGCTTGCTGCGGACCAATATCGACCCCGAGAAGATCGGCCTGCTCATCGGCCCCGGCGGCAAGACCATCCGGGCGATTCAAGAATCGACCGGCTGCGTGCTGGAAGTCGAAGACAGCGGCGTGGTCACCATTGCCAGCACCAACCGCGAATGGGCGGAAGCGGCGTTGGCTCAGATCGAAGCTCTCACCGCAACCGTGCAGATCGGCAAGATTTACACCGGCCGCGTCAGCAGCGTGAAGGACTTTGGCGCGTTCGTCGAAATCCTCCCCGGCCGCGACGGCCTGGTGCACGTCAGCGAGCTTTCGACCGGTTATGTAAGTTCCGTTGGCGACGTGGTGCGTGTGGGGGACGAGATGAAGGTGATCGTCATCGATGTCGATGAGCACGACCGGGTCAAACTCAGCCGGCGTCGGGCTCACGAAGAACTCGGCCTCCCCGACGAAATGGCCTCCCAGGGTGGCGGCGGCGGCGAAGGGGGCGAAGGTGGGGGCGATCGGCCTCCCCGACGTGAAGGGGAATTCCGCGGCGGCGGCGACCGAGGTGGCCGCGGCGGAGACCGTGGCGG
>CAYUJE010000455.1:0-4105 GCA_964444865.1 uncultured Pirellulaceae bacterium
CGAACTTGACGCCGCGCGTCATGTCGAAGGCGTCGATGGCGTCCATCAGGCCGAAGATGCCCGCCGAGACAAGATCGTCCAGTTCCACGCCTTCGGGAAGGCGAGCCCAAATCCGCTCGCCGTTGTACTTCACCAGCGGCAGGTAGTTTTCCACCAGCCGATTGCGGTGTTCCTGATTATCGGGATCGGCTTTGAAGCGCCGCCAGACTTCGTCGATTTCGACCGTCGCGCCTTTGACCGCAGTTTGCGAAGCGTCTTTGACCGTGGGCTGTGCATGGGGGGCAGGAGCCGTGAGAGCCGTTACCATTCCATCCTCCGTGATGTATCGCCGTGAGTGAAATTGAGACCCCGGGGTAGCGAGGAATTTCTCAATACTTCGCCCGTTGGCGCTGGTATGTCCGTAATCCATAGCCGTCACACTCCGTGTGCCGGCCGCGTTTTGTGGGATGGGCTTCCTAGCCCGTCCCTGACGGCCTGGAAGGCCGTCCTACAATCTGTTTCAAAGTGCGTTGTCTTAGCTTGCGATCTGTGGCTTTTTGGTTTTTTGATCCGCGTCCAAGGATTTCAGAGCGGCTTCGAACCTGGCCTTAACGGCTTCACTGGTGAAGCGTTCGGCTAAGGTTCCCGCAACGAGCCCCACGGCCGCAAAGCCGAAGAGCCCCCCGCAGGCGGTGGCCAGGGAGGCATCCGCATCGGCCCCGAGAAGGAGACCACGGGCCAAAATGAGCCCGAATGCAAGTAGCCCCAGAACACCCGCGTAAGTTCGCCCCATTTCTTCCTCAAACTGCCGTCAAACTTTTTGCAGCCTATGCAGCTTAACTCCACATGGCGCTTCCGCGCCTGTCGTTCATCGGCAATTCCCAAAAGGGAAATTGAGTCGATCTTTCCGGATTGCCGGGTTGCAGGTTGTGAAGGGAAGAAACTCATGGAGAAAACAGAAATGCTTGTGGGAATTGGTTGGGTTTGGAAAGGCATGTCCCTAGGCAACGGTGCGCAAATCCTCAGGGATGGAAGTGCTCAAGAGTCGCTGGGCGATATGTTCAAGAGCCAGGTCGAAAGGGCCATTTGGAACGCCCGCCGTGCTGGCAGCATGGGGGCTGGTTGGCAGTAAGCCAGCCAGTTGGAGCGGCAATTTGAGGAAGCGTCTCGACGATCGATCCAGCCGCTGATGAACGTCATTGGCGTCCGCGACTTCACGGGCGTGATTCACGGCGACGTGCAAGCGTGGCACAACCACGGTTCGAGCCCAGCAGGACTTGAGCAAGGCGTAAGTGTTCATGACGGCGGAATCGTCGCTGCTGGTCACCAGCAGCACATCGTCCGCATGCTGCCAAAAGCAAATGAGCGGGCCGTGCATTAAGCTATCGCCACGCGGCTCTGCCTCCCGACAGGGTACATCAAGCACTACGAGGTCGGTGTGTCGCGACAAACTGGCGAGTTGCCGCATCAGTCGCTCGCTCGCCTTATCATTCAACTGAACGCGTTCGCTGGCTGCCTGCGAGCCCGCCAGAACTTGAATTCCAGCCGGCCCCCGCTGCAAAGCTTCGTGAATGTTTCGCCGCTCGGTAAGGACATCGGTCAATCCTGGCGAAAGCTGCACTTGGCTCAGGAGGGATGCACCGGCGGTCTCCAAGTCCGCATCCACCAGCACGACCCTTTGACCCTGACGGGCCAGACTGATCGAAAGATGCACCGCCAGAGTGGTTCCGCCCAGCCGCCGCTCTCCCGAGGAAACCACCAGGGTCCTCACCGAGGCAGTGGGAGAATTTGAAATAGTGCGCTGCGTCCGCAGCGCCAGGCTGCGCAGCCGCGAGGCTTGATCGTGACTCATCGCTCACCTCCACGCAGAATCCGCTGCGCTAAATCGCGTGGAATGGCGGGGAAAATGTCATCGGGCACATTCTGCCCGTCGGTGACATAGGAAAGCGGCAGATGAGGATTGCACAGCAGCGGAATCAGGCCGGAAAGCGACGTGGCCTCGTCAATTTTTGTCAGCAGCACAGAATTTGCTCCAAGACGACCGAAGCTATCCGCAGCAGTCTGGCAGCTTTCCAATCCCGCGGCAGCGCTGAGGACGAGCACGATGTCGCTCGCGCCGGCTTCGGCGAGCATCAGGCGCAGTTCCGCCACGCGGACTTCGTCCCGAGGACTGCGACCGGCGGTGTCGAGGAGAATCAGATCCAGTTCAGCAAGCCGCTCGACAGCCTCGCGCATCTCGCTCGGCGACGACACGACTTCCAGCGGTAAATCCATGATTTCGGCATACGTCCGAAGTTGCTCGACGGCAGCGATGCGAAAGGTATCCACGGTGATGAGCCCGACGCGACACGTCTTCTCGAGAGCGAAGTGAGCTGCGAGCTTGGCGATGGAAGTCGTTTTCCCCACCCCGGTTGGGCCAACGAAGGCTACCACCTTGGCACGATCGCCGCCGACTCGAATGGGACCACTCACGCAGATTTCTTGTTCGAGCCTTCGCTGCCGCGTCGCATGGTCTTCTTGATCTGCTTGCGGATTTGCTCGCCACAGCTCTTCAAGTCCTTCGCTGGGACGCTGACTTTGAAGAATGTCTGCTCGAAACTTGCTGCGGTAATTGTGAGCGTCCGCGGAGGGGACGCTTTCTTTCGCCGCCATTCTCGCAAGTGCCTGCACTCTGCTCGGCACCTGTACTTCCGCGGAAGCCGTAACTTCAATCTGCTTCGCACCACCCAACCAGCGCGCGATCCCAGCCGTCACGTCCCGCGTGTGCAGCACGGAGGCATCCGGCCCGAGGTCATCGCGCACCAGTCGCAGGGCCTCTTGCAGGGAACGAGCTCGGTAAGTTCGCAGGTCCATGGGTCAGGGGTCAGGGGTCAGGGGTTACAATGTGGGGTAGGCTTCCAGCCTGCCCAAATCTCAACTTCTTGCCGTTGCTGTCACAGATTCATTCACAACGCCAACAATCTCCACGCGTGTATCTCTCGTCACTTCGTTAAAGCTCAGAACCGTCAACCGCGGCAAGTTTCCAGCCGTCATCTGTTTCAAACCAGCCCGAATTTGCGGGCTGACCAGGACAATCGGCTTGCGCCCCTGGCGTGTGAGTTTGGCGAGCTCATTCCCCAGCAGGTCGCAGATTTTCTCGACGGTAGCCGGCGCGGTTCGGATGAACAGGCCGCGTTCGGTATGGTCGATTCCGGCAGCAATCTTGTCTTCCATGGCCGGATCGAGGGTCAGCACAAAAATGCGATTTTCGGCATCGCGGTAGCGCGAGCAAAGGGTGCGGGCCAGACGATGGCGGACGTATTCGCTGAGGATGATGGGGTCTTTGGTCTTGCCCGCGTAATCGCCCAGCGTTTCCAGGATCTGACTGAGTTGCCGAATGGGAACTTCCTCTCGCAGCAGCAATTGCAAAACCTGCTGGACGTCGGCAATTTTCATGAGGCCGGGAATCAACTCATCAACAACGGCTGGGCTGGTCTTTTTGAGTTCGTCAACGAGATGCTTGGTGGCATCGCGAGTGAGCAGTTCGTCGGCATGGCGACGGACAACTTCCTGCAGGTGCGTGGCGAGCACCGCCGTCGGCTCGACGGGTGTGTAGCCGAGCATGGCTGCCCGGTCTTGCATCCCTTGTTCAATCCAAACCGCCGGTTGTTGAAAGGCGGGGTCCTTGGTCTCAATGCCGCCAATTTTTCCGGTGGTCATCCCGCTATCAATGGCCATGAGCTTGCCGGGAAGGACTTCGCCCGTGGCGACGGGGCTGTTGGCAATCTTGATGCGGTACTCATTCTCATTCAGGCGAATGTTGTCGCGAATTCTCACCTTCGGCAAAATGATGCCAATTTCCGCCGCAATCGATTGGCGGACGCCGGTAATCCGCGGCAGCAAATCTCCGCCGTACTTGGGGCTGGCCAGCCGCACGAGCGAGGCCCCGATTTCAATTTCCATCGGGTCGATGGTCAGAAAGTCTTCGATCCGCTCTTCTGCTTTTTTCGGTTCGGCGTCGGTTTTTGCCTGCTGGGCCACACGGACATCCTCGGCCTTTTTGCTCCGAGTCAACATCAGTGCCAGGCCACAGCAACCCGCGCCAATCATCAGCAGCGGCGTTGTCGGCAGGCTGGTAAAGACCAGG
>CAYUJE010000456.1:0-4072 GCA_964444865.1 uncultured Pirellulaceae bacterium
CGCTTGGCACGGCATAGACCACCGCCAAAGCCAGTAAGGCCGAAGCCAAATACATGGCCAACCTGAGGCGAGGATTCGCTGAGATTTGCATCATAGATTTGTCTCTTTCTTAGTAGCCTGCTCGCTCCGTGTGTAGGCATGTCCGCTCACGGAGTGAGCGGACTACTTACAATTTCGCCAGCACATCCAGTCGCTTCTTGGCTTCCGCGGTCAATTCATGCGTGGGGTGTTTTTCAACGACAAAGGTATAAAACCGCTTGGCGTCCGCAATCAATTTCGCCTTGGCGGCGGCGTCCTTTTCGGCGCCGATACGCACCTCGGTGCACCGGCCCGCTTCAAAACCGCTTTTGGCCTGCCAATTCTTTGTTTCCGCGGCAGCCGTTTCGCCACCGTAGCCGAACATCGCGCGCTGGAATTCGCCCACCGCGTCGGCATGCTGTTTTTTCTCGAAGTGAATTTCCCCCATCATGAACCGAGCCCGAGCCCCCACTTGATCGCGGGATTTTGTCGCCGCGACTTCATAGTCCTTCAGAGCTTCGTCCAGCATTCCGCTGTTCTGTTTGGCCCAGCCGATTTCGTAAGTTGCTTCAGGGACCAAGGGGTTGTCGGGGAATTTCTTGATGACCTCGCCGAGCAGTTCAATGCTCTTTTCCCATTGCTTCTCTTGGGCGGCGCTTTGCCCGCCGTGCAGCAGCGTCAGCACTTCCATCGCGGGGGCGGAAGCCTTGACTTTCGTCGCCGCCTCATAAGCCGGCAGGGCTTCTTTGTACTTCTCCTGGCGAAACAGGCACTCCGCCTTCATAAAGACGGCATCGCCGACCAGCGGACCTTGCGCGAAGGCAGCCGCTTGAGCTTCAAATTGCTTCTGCCCTTCCGCGTATTGCTTCTGCTGGAAGTGGGCCCAGCCGAGCTTGTAGAGGGCCTTCTCTCCCAAATCTCCGCCAGGATTTTTGCCGGCACAGGCGGCGTAAGTTGCTGCCGCCTGGGCATAATCTTTCTTGTCGTATTGATCCTCGCCGACGTGAAACAGGGCTTCCGCCGCCAGAGTGCTGGTGGGATGTTCTTTCGCCAATTGAGCGAAGTAGGGGACGGCTTCGGCATGCTTATCCTGCGACTTCACGGCCCAACCGGCTTCGTAGAGAACCTTGTCCGCACCGGCGTATTTCGCGTTCTCTTTGAGCAGTGAATCGAGCGTCGCCAGCGCTTCCGGGAATTTCTTCAAGGCAACCAGTGCGAGTCCCTTCTCATACAACGCGTCGGACTTCTTCTCCAGATCAGGATTCGATTTCAGATAAGCATCCAGGTCTTCAATCGCGCCCGGCAACTGTCCCGCCTGACGACGACTGATGGCGCGGCCCAGGAACGAATCGGTGGCAAGTTGATGCTGCGGATACTTGGTGAGGAACGCCGTGAACACCTCAACGGCAGGGGCGAACTGTTTGGTTTTGAGCTGCGACCAAGCTTTGCCATACAAGGCGTAGGGAGCAAACGGAGAATCGGGCGATTTGGTAATAACCACCTCATACTCTTCCAAAGCCGTCTTAAAATCGTCCGCGCCATAAGCAAATTCCCCCAGCCGATAATGGGCCTGATCGAGCTGGCCGCTCGTGGGAAACTCGGCAATCAGCTTAGCGATGGTGGCCTTCGCTTCCGGCAATTTGTTGAGTTTCTTCTGCGCCCGCGCCACCAGCAGCAGAGCCTCGTCCGTCTGCCGCCATTTGGGATTGGCGGCGACGGACGCCGCCAGAGCCTTTTCGGCTTCCTCGAATTTGTCCGTGTGAAATAAGCTGGCCCCAATCAAAAATTGCGATTCCGCCGCGAGGTCCGGTGATTTGAGCGTGGCCACTACGGGGCTCAGCGCCGCAATGGTTTCCGGATACTTCATCTGCAAATAGGCAATTAATCCCAGACGCACCCGCCACAAATCGGCGTCCGGGTGCTGCGGGCTGGCGGCGATAATCTCCTTATAGCCGGCCTCCGCTTCCGGATACTTCTTCAATTGCAGGCTGCACTCCGCCGCCACGTATTTCACATCCGGCAGCAGCTTGTCTTGCGGGTAAGCGGCCAGAAACGCCGTGGCATGCTTGAGACCTTCGTCGTAACCCTTCAATTCCAAAGCCGTGAAGGCGGCGTTATAGAGCGCCTGCGGAGCGACTTCGTGCTTGGGATGATCGGCCGCAAGCTTGGCATAGAGCGGCAGCGATTCGGCTCGCTTGTCTGGGGTTTCGTAGAGTGCGTCGGCCTGATCGAGCTTCAAATTGACGAGGTACGGACTGTCACCACCGGCGGCAATCAGCTTGGCGGCCTGATCGGCGGCCTCAGCGAATTTCTTGCCGCGGATTTGAATCCGGCAGAGCCAGTGCCCGGCTTCGGCGGAGTCCTTCGTCCCCGCAGCTGCCGCCTTGGCCAGCCAGGCAGCAGCTTCGTCTAGCTTGTCGGCCCGATAAAAGCAGCGGCCAGCGGCCATGGTTGCTTCGGGCAAATACACCGATTTGGGAAATTCAGCCGCCACGCGAGCATAGAGCCCGCCGGCGTCGGCGAATTTGTCCTGCTTGGCCTGACAATACGCCTGGCGGAAAACTGCGTGGTCCGTCTGGGGAAAATCCTTCACGGCCGCCACTTCGGCGAACATCTTCTCCGCGGCGGCAAAGTTTCCCCCTTGCAGCACGGTCTCCGCCTTGCGCATCCGCACTTCATTCGCCAGCGGACTTTCGGGCAACTCCTTCAAATAGATGTCAAACGTCGCGCCCGCTTCGGGATATTTGCCCAGTTCTTCTTGGGACACTCCCAGGGCATAAAGCGCATCCCCCCGGTGCTTCGTTTTTTCAAAACCCTTCAGCAGCATCTCATAAGCCGCGGCCGCTTCGGCTTTCTTGCCCAGGGCATATTGCGATTCTCCCTGATAGAACAATGCGGAGTCCGCATACTTGCCCATCGGGAACTGCTTGGCCAGCGCCGCAAAAGACTCGGCTGCCTTCTCGTACATCCCGGCCGTGCCGGCCAGCGCCAGGGCATACTGGCTGGAACCAAGGTTGATGTAGCTATCTTCAATCAGATCGAACTTGGGATTGTTGGCAATGACCGCCTGAAAGGCCGCCGCCGCTTTGTCGTAATGCTTGAGCTGCAACTGGCAGACGCCGAGATAGTGCTGAGCCTTGGCAGCCAGCGGATCTTTGGGGTAGTTCTTCAGGAACTTTTCCCACTCTTCCACCGCCACTTCAAACGCATTGTTATTTTGCAGCGTGGCTGCGTCGGCAAATGTCTTTTTGGCCTCTTCCGAAGAGACAGCCGCCTTTTCCGCCGCATCTTGAGCGGCAGCCGGGCGATTGGAAAAAAGCCCCGCCCCCAACACCAACCCCAGGCCCAAAACTGACCACTTCACACTGATGAGCAAGCGTTTCATCCGCGAACTTCCTTTTGCCAGGGTCCAACAGCCAAAGTCCATACAGGACAAGCAATTACAGCACGCTAATCACCTTCCCGCGCAGCCCTTCAGTCTACCGGCTGGCTCCCAAGCGGTAAAGTTTAGCGCCGCAATCGGCTGTGCAGTTAAGAGTGGTTGTAGTGGCACCAATTGTTACAACCGGTCAAAAGAAGTGAAGGGATTTTGAGCCCCCCTTCCCGAGATTCGCACTGCCAAGAAAAAGTTTGACATTCGTTGCCACCAGTCCTAGGATGACAGGCGCTTGGCCGGGAAGGTCTTTTCCGGCCGCTTGAAAATTCGTTTGCGAGCTGGTCCGTCCTCGTTGCTGCGCATCTTGATTCTCGGGCTAACCCGCCTTACACCCGCTCGCGCGGGCCAGGAGGTTGTCATGGCCGTTCTCACATCCACCGCCACCGTCACCGTTAATCCGGCTTTCATGCAGGAAATTAAGGAGGTCAACCAGGAATTGTGGCAATCGTTTGCCGATCTGCGGCACCGTTGTTCCCGCCCTCTATCGCCTGGACAGTGTCGGCACCTGGTCGATTGGCTGAGCGAGCTCCGCGACCAGCTCGCGCTGCACTTCGCCCTGGAAGAAGCGTATGGCTACTTTGACGAGCCGTTGGAGGTTGCTCCGCAACTCGCCGACAA
>CAYUJE010000457.1:0-4068 GCA_964444865.1 uncultured Pirellulaceae bacterium
GAAATCGTGGTCCGGGCGATTTACGCCTCTAAGATCCCGGTGATTTCTGCCGTCGGCCATGAAGTCGATGTCACGCTCTCCGACCTGGTCGCCGATGTCCGTGCTCTCACTCCGTCGGAAGCAGCCGAGCGAGCGGTCCCTTCCGCGCAGGAACTGCTGGCCCAAATCGGCGTTCTGCAGCGGCGGCTGGCAACGGGCCTGCGGACGCGAGTCTCTTCCGCCCGACTACGGCTGCAACGACTCTCCGGCCGCCCCGTACTCAGCAACCCCCTTAGTCGCCTGCGCCTCCTCTCTCGTCGACTCGACGACCTGGACGAAACCGCCACTCGCGCCCTTCGCCGGCATCAAACACAGTTTAGGGAGCGCCTCGCCTCTCTCTCCGCCCGGCTGGAAACCCTCAGCCCTTTGGCAACTCTCAGTCGCGGTTATAGCGTGACGACGCGGGAGGATGGCCACATCGTGCGGGATGTTCAAGACGTGGCTGAGAGTGATATTCTTAGGACACAAGTCGCCCGCGGAAAAATCATCAGCCGCGTAGTTTCCATCGCTCCCAGCGAAGAGTAAGGATTCACTTGACCAACCGCCCAGATTCACCTCCTGAAACTCCCTCTTTCGAAGCCGCCCTGGCGAGCTTGGAAGCCATCGTCCACGATCTGGAAGACGGCGACTTGGGTCTGGCGGAGGCTCTGGCCCGGTACGAAGCGGGCATCAAGCACCTCCGCCACTGTTACGGTTTGTTGGAGCAGGCGGAACGAAAGATCGAGTTGCTCACCGCTATCGACGCCGAAGGCCGGGCCAAGACGGTCCCGTTTGCTGAAGCAGGTACCGATGGGGAAATTCCCCAGGAGAAATCTGCCCTCAAATCGGTCCGCCGTCGCAAACCGCGGCGTAGCCTGCTGGACCTTGAGGACGAAGAGTCTGACGATAAAGGGGGCGAATGACGGGGCTATTTCTTCTGGATGAGCCGCGGCTTAACCCAGACGGCGTGAACATAGTGATTCGAACCCTGGGCAATAACGCTCAGTTCCAGCACGTCCACACCTTCCACGTCGAGCTGAAACTCGGCGACCTTGCCGCGACTCTTGATTGGGGGCGATTTCCAAAGCGGCTTGCCGTCAGCCTTGATTTCGAAAATTGCCGCCCCTTGCGGGTAATCTGCCGTGTCGTTGAGTGCGGCCCCCCCGTGCAGAACCGCGCGACACTTTCCCAGCCGGTAGCTCGCCTTGGCCACATCGGGGGGCAAAGGGGGATGCATTCCCAGTCCTTTGGGCATCTCCTTTCCTTGAATCGAAATCCGGCTCCCATTTCCGAGCTCGCCGTTTTTTCCGATAGGGCAGGCTCCGGCCTTCGATTCAAATTCTTCCAAGTCCGTTAGATAAGCGACGGAGCCTTCGGCCAGCAAATCGTTCAAGACAGGCTGTCTGCTGACGGAGTTCGGCGTGACAGTTGGGGATTCGTTCTGCGGAGAATCGATCGTAGATTTCGCGGAGGAGGCTGAAATTGCCGGTGCAGGAAGCCCCATCGCTGCAGGTCGGCGAAAGTATGGCCGCAGGTCCGGGATGAACATCGGCGAAAGGCACAGCAGGCCTCCCAGCAAGAACACACAAAACGGCGGACCAAAAACCTTTGGCTCCTGAATGACATAGCCCGAAAGCTGCAGCATGAGAGCCAAGCCGCCTCGCAAATACCAGGGTGCCTCATCCTGCATGTTTTCTCCGGTGAACTTCTTAAAACGAAACCCAAACCACAAAATACCACCAAAGATCAGTCCAATTCCCCACAGCATCAGCAGGCCTTTGGGAAACTCCAAAAGCATCGAAAGGGGACAGAGGCACATCATCCCCGCCAGCGTAATTCCCACCACCGCCAACAGCGGGAAGCAAAGAAAAGATGGCTCCAATTCATCCTCGTTGCGCGGCCTCCGGTGAATTGGGGCATCGCCCGCCGGTTTTGGGGATGGCGGAAGATCCGGTGGAGCCAGGCGGTAATCCTCATCGCTACAGAGATTGTCGGTTAAGCGATCGCCGGGCTCCGGCGGTAAACTTGCAGGTCCCCGTACCCGGGCGCCTTGAGTGACTGGGAGTAAAGTGGCTGATGCGTCCGAAGTGGTGTTTGCGGGATTGCTTGCAGCCGGCAAGTCACGGGGTTTGGCATGGCAGGACGGGCAGACGTCCCAATCCTCGGGCAAGAGCGAACCCGATGATATCTCAGCGCCACATTTCGGACAAAGAGAACCGGACATCTTGTTGCTACTCTCCTCGGCAGGCCTCCTATTAAACTAATAAATACGCTGCAGGAAGTGTAGAGTGCAAAGTGCAACGCGTAGAGTAAAATAAATCTCAACCTCTTCAGCCTGACATCTGCCCTTTAACACCTGCCTGCTTTCCCATGCCAAAACGCAAACATCCCGCTGTCGGTATCGACCTGGGAACCACGTTTTCCGTCATTTCTCGTCTCGATGATCTGGGCCGTCCGCAAACCATGATGAATGCGGAAGGGGACAAGATCACACCCAGCGTGGTCTTCTTTGAGGGGGACAATGTTGTGGTCGGCAAGGAAGCGGGAAAGGCAATGGCGACGGATGCCGACCAAGTGGCGGAGTGTGCCAAGCGGGACTTGGGAACTCGCTTTTTCCACAAGTTGCTCGGCGGGCGGCAATATCCGCCGGAAGCATTGCTGGCGTGGGTGCTGAATAAGCTCCGCATCGATTCCGAAAAACAGATCGGCCCCATCGAGAAAGTCGTCGTTACCGTTCCCGCGTATTTCGACGAAGTCCGCCGCAAAGCGACGCAAGACGCCGGATACATCGCGGGGCTCGAAGTGATGGACATTATCAACGAGCCCACCGCCGCTGCCGTCGCCTTCGGCTTTCAGCAGGGCTACATGAATCCGGCCAACAAGGACCAAGAGAAAAAGAAAATCCTGGTTTATGACTTGGGGGGCGGCACGTTCGATGTGACCGTCATGGAAATTGGCGGCCCCGATTTCAACGCCTTGGCCACCGACGGCGACGTGCAACTCGGCGGACGCGACTGGGACCAGCGGCTGGTGGATCATGTGGCGGAGGAATTCATCCGAAAGTTCAGCGTGGACCCGCGCGAGGATCCCAATGCCGCCGGCCGCCTCTGGCGGGAATGCGAAGACGCCAAGCGAACTCTCTCTGCCCGGCAGAAGGCTGGCATTGCCTGTGACTTTAAGGGGCACGCAGTCCGCGTGGAGGTCACGCGCCAGGCCTTCCACGAAATGACACAGGACCTTCTCGACCGGACCGCCTTCACCACGCGCCAAACTTTGCAAGCCGCCGGCCTCACCTGGGCCGATATTGACCGCGTCCTTCTCGTTGGCGGCTCCAGCCGCATGCCGGCAGTGGTGGAGATGCTGCGGCAACTTTCGGGAAAGGAGCCGGACCAGAGCGTTTCGCCGGACGAAGCCGTGGCCCATGGGGCGGCCCTGCACGCCGGCATTCTGCTCGCCTACCACGAAGGAAAGTCACCGAGCTTCCACATCCGCAACGTCAACTCGCACAGCCTGGGCGTCGTCGCCACCGACATCAAAACCAAGCGTCCCCGCAACGCCATTCTCATCCCCCGCAACACGCCGCTGCCGGTGGTGGCCCGCCGGGTCTTCAAAACGCACAAAGCGGGGCAAAAATCGATTCTGGTGCAAATCGTGGAAGGGGAAAGCCCCTCCCCCGACGACTGCTCGCAGCTCGGCAAATGCTCGGTTCGCCATTTGCCAGCGGATCTTCCCGCTCAAACGCCGATCGAAGTCCGCTTCAAGTATGAAGAGAACGGCCGCCTCACGGTGATGGTCAGCGTGGAGGGGACCAAGAAGCAACTCAAGCACGAGATCACGCGGGAAAACAGCCTGACCCAGGATCAGCTCGACTCCTGGCGCAAGTACATCTCCGGCAAAGAGCCCGCTGAAGCTCCGCTCCCCGCCAACCTCTCCGGTGAAGTCCGCGTCGCACCACCCACCACAGCCATCAAGGAAACCATCGAGTACTCCCCGGAGGTCGATCTCGACAAGCCGGAAAATCCCGGCAACAAGACTCCCGATCCGGGAGAG
>CAYUJE010000458.1:0-4058 GCA_964444865.1 uncultured Pirellulaceae bacterium
TGGCGGACCGACTGGTGGCGTGGTTTGGATAATGTACTCATCTCGCTCCGCGAGATGAGTCCTCACGCGGAGCGTGAGGAGTACTATCCTGTCCGCTCACGGAGTGAGCGGACTACAATGGAGGCATGACCTTGCGAGTAGAGTTTTATGGCATTGCGCGGCAGCGGGCTGGAGTGGCTCGCGCGGAGATTGATTTGCCGGGCGAGAATGCGACGCTGGAAGCTGCTTTTGCCGAGTTATCAGCGGTATATCCTGGATTAAGAACCGAATGCATCGCGGAAGGCCGACTGCGAAGTGGATTTTCGGCGAACCTCGGCGGCGAGCGATTTGTCAGCGATCCGGCGACCCTCCTGTCGGCAGGCGATTGCCTGCTGATTTTGTCCGCGGACGCTGGCGGATAAGTCTATGAAGGAATCCTCATCCAGCGGCGACATTCCCGGCGGATACCACGGCCGGTATCTTCGCGTCGATGCGTCGTCGAGCCGGGGGGAGTTTGTTTCCATCGAGCCGGAAATCCTCCGCCAGTTCATCGGCGGCAGCGGGCTGGGAACCTGGCTCTTGCTTCAGGAAGGGGCCGCAGAGCAAGAGCCGCTCGCGCCGGAAGCTTCGATTGCGTTCGTTTTTAGTCCGCTGGTTGGCAGCCCGCTGACCACGTCCGCCAAATTCGCCGTCGTCAGCAAAAGCCCTCTCACCAGCCGCATTAACGATTCGCTCGCCTCCAGCGGCTTTGCCATCGCGGGTAAGAAGGCGGGGTGCGATGCCATCGTCATCACTGGACGGGCACCGGAGCTTTCGATTCTGGTCATCGACGACGGCGTGGCCCGCTTCGAACCGGCCGAGAATCTCCACGGCACCAGTTGTCCGCAGGCAGAAAAGCTGCTGCATCAAAAATATCCCGGCTACACCTTCGCCGTCATTGGTCCCGCCGGCGAAAACCTCGTCCGCTTTGCCACCATTTCCCACGACGGCCGCCACGCCGGCCGCGGCGGCAGTGGCGCGGTGCTGGGGGCCAAGAATATCAAAGCAGTCGCCATCCGCGGCACACAACGAACGGCCTTCGCCCAGCCCCAGGAACTCGTCGCTCTCGCCAAGAACTTTTCCGAACGTTCCTTCGGACCCGCTACCGCCAAGTACCGCGAACTCGGCACCGCTACTAACCTGCTCGTTTTCAACCGGCTTAAGGCCCTTCCCACCCGTAATTTCCAGGCGGGGAGTTTCGTCGGGGCCGAGGCCATCGCTCCCGAAACGCTCACCCTCGTCCGGGATAAAACCCGCGCCTCCTGCGCCGCCTGCACCATCGGCTGCGAACACATTTATTCGCTGAAACCCGCCGGAGATTCCAGCAACGCACATGATGCCGGCGTCCGCCTGGAATACGAAAATCTTTTCGCCCTCGGCCCTCTCTGCGGCATCGCCGATCCGCAAGTCGTCCTCACCGCCTCCAAGAAATGCGATGAACTCGGCCTGGACACCATCAGCGCTGGCGGCACCATCGCCTTCTCCATGGAATGCGTGGAGCGCGGCCTGCTCGACGAGCCCTGGCTCCGCTTCGGCGACGGCGAATCGCTGCTCAAGGCCCTCGACCTCATCGGCAGCCGCGAGGGGTTCGGCAATCGCCTGGCTGAAGGAAGCCGGCACCTGGCAACGGCACTCGGCGGCAATGCTCTCGACTTCGCCCCGCAGGTGAAGGGATTGGAACTCCCCGGATACGAACCCCGAGCCCTGCAAAGCATGGCCCTGGGCTTCGCGGTCGGCAGTCGTGGAGCAGACCACAACCGAAGCGGGGCGTATGAGGTCGATTTCTCCGAACAGGCGGACCGCCGCAACCTGATTCCCGCCACGGCGCTACTCGCCATCGAGACCGAAGACAAAGCGGCCCTGATGGATTCGCTCATCCTTTGCAAATTCCTCCGCGGCATCTTCAGCGACTTCTTCGCCGAAACTGCCGACATGCTCCGGCTCGTCACCGGCTGGGATGTGACCGCGGACGAACTGCGGCAAGTCGCCCGCCGCGTCGTCGACGCCAAAAAACTCTTCAACCAGCGGGCCGGCTGGACGGCAGCCGAAGACACGCTCCCCGCCCGTTTCCTCAACCAAACTCTCTCCGACGACCCCGCCGCCCACCTCAGCCGCGAACAACTCGCCACCGCCGTCGCCGCCTATTACCACGCTCGCGGCTGGAGCAGCGAGGGCACGCTCAAGTAGGCCGTCTCTCCGAGACATGCCCGGTGATAACGTGGCGATTGTGCCAAGTTTCTTCGCGAAAACTTTCTTTCACCATTCCACGCTCACTCCCGAACACCTGGGACTGACGTTCTACTTTGCCGCCTCGCCGATATTTCCCGCGACTGGTATCCTGGTCCCATGTCTTTAACCGTTTTTCTGATTATCCTCGGCATGCTGCTGCTCAACGGCATTTTTGCCGCTTATGAGTTGGCCCTCGCCTCGGTCCGCACGGAACGGCTCAAGCAGATGGTGGAGCAGCGCCGCCGCGGAGCCGCCATTGCCCTGCGGATGAAAAACCGCATGGAAGCCAGTCTGGCCGTCGTCCAACTGGGCATTACGCTGGTGGGGGCGATCGCCGCCGCCTCGGGTGGGGCGGACGCCAAGGAAAAGCTGGTCCCGTTTATCCAGCAGTATGTGCCGAACGAGCGGCTGGCCGATTTTCTCGCCCTCACCTGCCTGGTCATTCCGCTTTCGGCCATCACCATTATTGCCGGCGAATTGATTCCCAAAGTATTCGCCCTCAAGAACTGCGAACTGGTGGTCACGCTCCTCAGCCCGCTCATGTGGGTCTTCGGGCTCGTCGTCTATCCGGCAGTTTGGCTGTTCGAATTGATTACCAAGGCGGTCGTCACGCTGGTCGAGCGGTTCCTCCCCGCCGGCAGTGGCGATCAAGAGGTGGGGCTGCACGAATTGCGGGCCCAAGTCAATTTGCTGCGGGCGGGCAAAGTGATTGGTTTGCAGGAAGAGCGGATCATGATCCAGACCAGCCGCCTGTCGTCGATGAAAGTGAGGGACATCATGCTTCCCGAGGACGACATTGTGATGGTCATCGCCGACGCCCCACTCAGCGAAAACCTGGTCATCGCGCATATGGACTTGCACACCCGGTTCCCCGTCACCGCCCGCAAGGGAGATCCCCAGGCCATCATCGGCTACGTCACGTTCAAGGACATGGTGCTGCTGGCGAAAACACATCCCGGCAATCCTGTGCTGCGCGAAGTGGTTCGCACCCTCATCAGCCTCCCCAAGGAGATGACTCTCAGCGACGCTCTGCGGCGCATGACCGCCGAGCATTTGCACCTGGCCCTGGTCCGAGGGGAACAGGGAAAGGTTGTCGGCATGATTACGCAGGAAGACATTTTTGAGGAACTGGTCGGCGACATCCAGGACGAATTTGATCGGCTCCCCAAACACATCAGCCCCTCCGGCCATCAACTGGTGGTTGGGGGCGGCGTCACGCTCAAGCAACTGCGGGACCATCTCAAACGGCAAGACTTGGGGGCCAGCCATCCTCCCAACACCACCCTCAACGACTGGGTGAACGACGGCCGCGAAGACCCGCTCAAAGGCGGCGACACAGCCGTCCTCGACGGCATCTGGGTCCAAGTCCGCAAGGTCCGCCGCCGCCGCATCACCGAAGCCCTGCTCGACCCCAGCGGCAACCCGTTTGACGCGAAGCAGACAGCGGTGGCGAAGGAGACGAAGGGGGGGTGATGCCTGCGTGCCACAGGCCTCTCGTCCTCTTTGATTTAACGACTCCCTCATTCATGTTACTATCTTCGGTGGGTGCAGTTCACTTGATCAACGGTTAATGCCAGGGTGTGGCCGCTGGCCAAAATGGGGTTGCCCCAATTCCTCACCGAACCGCTGCTCCTCCCAGGCTGTCCTGGAACTGCAAGGCACGGATAATAGTGGGTTATCGCGGGAGAGGGGTGGCTGTTAGAATTCTCCACCTGCGGTTCCTTCGGCCGAGTGGCGAAATGGCAGACGCACAGGATTTAAAATCCTGTTTCCCGTTAGGGAAGTGCGGGTTCGAGTCCCGCCTCGGCTAC
>CAYUJE010000459.1:0-4042 GCA_964444865.1 uncultured Pirellulaceae bacterium
CAGCATCCCGACCAGAAGCAAATGGAGTGGCTCGAAAAGCAGTATGGCTGGGACCAGCCGATTTATGTGCAGCTCGGTTCGTTCTATTGGCGGGTTATCACCAAGGCGGACTTCGGGGAATCCATCGCCCGGCCGACGCAAAGCGTGGCGGGGGAACTGCGGAAGAAAGTCCCGGCTACGATTGAGCTCACGCTGGCCGCCTTGGCCCTCGCCATTCCCTTAGGCATGGCCGCGGGAACCCTGGCCGCCGTCTGGAAGAACCGCTTGCCGGACCGGCTCTGCACGTTTGCTTCGCTCCTGGGGGTCAGCGTTCCCGTCTTCTTCCTCGCGATCGGCCTAAGAGCACTCCTCCCCTGGTTCCCCATCAGCGGCCGGCTGCCGGCGATGGAGCAAGCGACGTTTGACGAACTGACCGGCATTTACACGCTCGACACGCTCCTCGGCGGCCGGCTCGACCTGTTCCCTGCGGTGCTGCATCACCTGGCTCTCCCCGCTGCCGCCCTCAGCACCATCCCCATGGCGATCATCGCCCGCATCACCCGCGGCAGCATGCTCGAAGTTCTTTCGGCGGATTACATCCGGACCGCCCGGGCCAAAGGAAGCGGCCTGCTGCGAGTCGTCCTCCGCCATGCTCTCCCCAATGCCGCCGTCCCCATTTCCAACATCGTCGGCCTGCAAGTCGGCCTGCTCCTCTCGGGTGCCGTCCTGACGGAAACCGTCTTCGACTGGCCCGGCCTCGGCCTCTACGTAAAAGACGCCGTTGTCGGCAACACCGACTACCCCGCCGTCCAAGGTGCCGCCATCGTCATCGCCACGATGTTCGTCAGCATCAACCTGCTGGTGGATTTGCTGTTTGTCTGGCTCGACCCGCGGATACGCGTGAAGTAGCCCCATCGTCGCCTTTCGCTCCCGCGAAAGTAGCGCTACTTTCGCGGGAGCGATAGGCGACGATGATCGGTCCGAATTACTTCCCCCCACCGGCAATCTTCGCCATCGCCTCATCCTTGCGGTTGGTGCTGAACATCAAATCGGCGACCGCTTTGGCTTCTTTCCCCTTTCCCACCCGGGCGAGCGCGACAGCGGCGTTGTAACAGGCGTCGTCCTTCGCGTTGTTGCTGAACATGGCTTTCACCGCCTCCCTGGCAATCTCCCCTTCCCCCGCCTCGGCTGCAGCGAGGGCCACCTTGGCCAAAGCCGCATCCCGTTTGTTGGAATCAAAAATCGCCTTCGCCGCCTCCAGCCGCCCGGCAAAATTCACACTGTCGGCTGCCGAGTCCCCACCCTCCTCTTTCGTCGTGGCACTCCGCCCACCCCCGCCTCCGCAGCCGCTGGCAAACAGGGCGAGAACGATCAGCAGGGGGATAAGTCGCATGGCGTTGTCTCCGGACGAAGAAATCAGAATAACTGAGGGCGTTGCTCCGAATATATCCGGTAGGAAATTGTCCGTCATCATCGGACGGGGCATCAGCCGCTGCCACGGCTGAATGGGGTATTTGGGGTCTTAAGAGGACGGCCAAAAATCTTGAAAAAACTTCGGCGGGGGGGCTTCCCTAGAGTACGTATCATTTGTATACTTAATTGTTCGGGGTGGGGTTGCGCGCGGAGACGACAAGAATCTGGCGATGGAGAACTTACCGTTAATGGAGGATAAAGTCGCACTAAGAAGATGCTCTGTTGTGAAATTGGTCATGAAAAACAGCTTATAAAATCGACATCGCATCCCCCGGATGGGGATGGGTTTTTGTGAATAGCGTTTTGGGCCATCGGAGCCCCGGTTGTGAATCAGTGAATAACGAAAGTTAAGGTGGAGTCATGACTTGCGAAAAAGTGAAGCCCGCCGAATAGCTCAAAAAACAACGCCCAAAAAGTGAATAATTGCCAGCCATCCGCGGCTTATAACTTTTTACCAAATGTTGCAGCCACTAAAATCCCTAAGGGAACAATTCCCGCCCTAGCCCACATCACCACGCACCGGTCTAATTTGAACTGAACCCTTTGTAGCCAGCACACTCCGTGTGCTGGCATGTCCGCTCACGGAGTGAGCGGACTACTTTCCCCTAGCCCCCGCCCTCCCATGTCCGTCCGCACTCGTTTCGCTCCCAGCCCGACTGGTTTCCTGCATATCGGCGGCGTTCGCACGGCGCTGTTCAACTGGCTCTATGCCCGGCAGCATGGGGGACAGTTTTTGCTGCGGATTGACGATACCGACGCGGAGCGGAACGTGCAGGAGGCCCTGCAGCCAATTTTGGAGGGGTTCCGCTGGCTGGGGATTGATTGGGACGAGGGGCCAGAGGTGGGCGGGCCGTATGGGCCCTATTACCAGTCGCAGCGGCTGCCGCAGTATCAGGCGGCGGTGAAGGTGCTGCTGGAGAAAGGACTGGCCTACCGCGATTTCGCCACGACGGAGGAACTGAAGGCCGAGCGGGAACAGGCTGAGAAGGAGAAGAAGGCATTCCTCTACAGCCGCAAGTGGATGGCCGAGACCGACGAGCAAGCAGCAAAATTCTCGGCCGAGGGGCGGCAAGGAGTAGTGCGACTCAAGATTCCGCGGGAAGGGCAATGCCGGTTTCAGGACCAAGTTCGGGGGGAGTGCGTGTTTGAATGGTCCCGCGAGCAGGACCACGTCATTCAGCGGGCGGATGGAACCTGCCTCTATCACCTGGCGAGCGTGGTGGACGACTTCGATTTTAAAATCAGCCACGTCATCCGGGCCGAGGAGCATCTTTCCAACACGCCGCGGCAGATTTTCATCCTCCAGGGGCTCGGCTATCCGCAGCCGGAGTATGCCCATCTGCCGTTCGTCGCCGAACCCGGCAGCCATAACAAGCTGAGCAAGCGTAAGATCGCCCAATACTTGAAAAACCCGGAATTCAAGCGGCTCTATGACAGTGGCGTGGAGATCATGACGCGGATGGGGAAGGGAAATCTCTCCGCCGACACCTTCAACCCGGTCATCGTCGACTTCTACCGCGAGGTCGGCTATCTGCCGAGTGCGATCCTGAATTACCTGATGCTGCTCGGCTGGTCGCTCGACGACAAAACCGAGGATCTGACCGTGGAGGAGATGATACGCCACTTCACTCTCGGCCGCGTCACTAAGGCCCCTGCCAGCTTCGACCCCAAAAAACTCTGGTCCTTCCAGGACCGCCACATGCAAAAGCTGGACGTGAAAAAGAAGGTCGCGGCAATGATCCCGTTCCTGCAAGCTGCGAATCTCTTGCCCAAACCGGTCCCCTGCGAAGTCGGCCCCAAACTCACCCGCATCATCGATGCCGCTGGCGACCGGCTGAAGGTGATGGGGGACATTCTCAACTACTCAGATTTCTTCTTCGTGAAGGAAGAGGACTTCGCCTACGACGAAAAGGATTTCGCCAAGCGAGTCGCACCGCCGGAATCCAAGGAGCTGCTGAAGAAGTTCCGCGAGGTGCTCGTAGGCGTCACGGATTTCGAGGTCGGTCCGCTAGAAGAGGCGCTGAAGAAATTCATCGAGACCGAAGGGATCAAAATTGGCGACATCGTCCATACGCTTCGCGTCTCCGTCACGGGCAAGAGCGTGGGGCCGGGAGTGTATGACTGTTTGGCATTGCTGGGGAAAGAGGTGTGTCTCAAGAGGATTGATAAGGCATTAGCAACAGCATGACCGGCGAGCGGCCTGCGTAAGCTGGCCGGTCATGTGGCATCGACAAAAACGACCGCTAACAAGTGCGGACTCACCGGCCAGCTTACGCAGGCCGCTCGCCGGTTCGTCCAGTATGAATAAAAGCATGAGCTGAATATGCAACGGCTATTAACAGGCATCCCCGGTCTCGACGAACTGCTCGGCGGCGGGCTGATTCCCGGCACGCTGACCGCGGTGGTTGGGGCGACGGGCATCGGCAAGACGCAACTGGGTGTGCAGTTCGCTCGTGCGGGACTCCTCTCTTCCCTAGCCCCTAGCCCCCAGTCCCCAGCCCCCCCCCCCGGCCTCCTCTTCGCCATGAGCACCCCCCGGGGTTCGCAGAGCCATGCAGAATATGCCCGGCCGATTTTCGATTGCAAGCCC
>CAYUJE010000460.1:0-4032 GCA_964444865.1 uncultured Pirellulaceae bacterium
TACGTCTCTGTTATTAGGTTTATCTTTCGTAAATACAATCAACTTCTAATGAAGCTACCTTCTCAGTGGCAAGTTCAAAATTTTCTAACTCCTTGGTAATATGAAAAAGGGATTTACAACTCTAATAAATAATAATCCAAAATATCAAGCTCTTCATAGCGTTTTAATTGATAGCTTAATTGAATTTACTCCATTTGATATAGAAGTGTTTTCGGTCGGATTTGATTATACTCATCCGAATAAAAGAGTTTTATCCTCTCGAATAGAGGTTCAAGACAAAAATAGCTTTCATCATATATGCTACGCTAAAATGCTGGCAGCGTCACTAAGCTCTTTCGATATCTCATGTTTTGTCGACTCTGACTCTATTGCTCATCCAAATATCAATCATATTTTTGATAAAATTTCAGACAGTGAAAAATTTATAATTGGCCCCAAGCATCCGCTCGATCCCAATAATCAAAAAAATATCATGGAGTTTTTAGGGGTTCAGCGAAAAAGCCAGCCATATATTCACGCTGCAACCTTTCTTTTTACAAAAAACTCGTCCTCTTTTCTCAGAGAGGTTTATGATATTTGTCATAAATGTAACAACAGCGGCGTTTCACCAGCAAATCAAGACGAAACCGTTTTAAATTCCATGTTATGGAAAAACAATCTTAAGGCTAATTACATAAAATGGTATGATCCTTCGCCAGAGTTTTTCTCTCAATATATCAGAAATAATCGCAAGCTAGATCATATAGATTACTGTATTTGTCACGGCTGCAAAGATATATCTCAGGTAAATAATATTTACGCCTCTATAAAATCAAAATGCAGCACTGTATAATTTCACAGTTCAAAAATGAATGCAAAAGACTCGAAGAATGGATAATGTATCATTTCTGTCAGGGAATAGACTCGTTTATTTTATTTGACGATTTTTCGCAAGATGACAGCCGCTCCATTTTAAATCGGATTCAGCAAAAGATTCCTATATCAATTCAAATATTTAATACTGACGAAAATTGCGGCATTGATTATAATAGATATATAAAAAGACAGGCACGGAGTATATCCAAAGGGCTTCAAATCGCAAGCCACGTTAATTCAGAATGTATTTGTTACATTATAGACGTTGATGAATTTTTAAATGGGAATGATCTGTCTAAAACAATTTCTGAAATAACTAGCGATCTATTTTCTAGCATGGCACAAAGCCATATTTATGTTCAAAGTTTTGATGTTAGAGATGATTTTTCGCTTGAAAAAAGTCTACTTAATCAAGAATCGTCTAAGTGGAGATGGGATGAAATCGAAAGAAGTAAAACCATCTATAAAGATAGAGGAAAAAGCGTAATTAAAGCTAGTAAATTGCATGAGATACCTCAGAAGGGCGGATATATACACTACTTAATTACAGATGACGGCAAAAACTTTCCGGTCAATAATAAAATTCATTCCGATATTCTTCGCATACACCATTACAGACAGAATAGCGGTATTAGAAGCTTTCCTAAGTTTGATGACACGCTTTACAACAGAAAATTAAATGAAAATAGATAAAGTAATTGTTTCCTCTGATGATAATCCATTGTATTTGGATTTTTGGCCAATTATATCTCAAATCTGGAGAGAAATTTTCGAGATAGAGCCAGTTCTTTTATATTTCGGACAAGGAAATCCATCCGAGAAGTTCGGCGCTGTCAAAAAACTCTTGCTAAAAAATGATCCCATTTATTATCAGACTCTTTGGTCCAGATATTGGTATCCACAACACGAACCTGAAACAACTTTTATTATAAGCGACATAGATATGATTCCGATGAGTCGAAAGTATTTCGTTGACGATCTGCAAAAGATAAATGATGATGAATACGTCCACCTCGTAGGAACTCACCGACCTCTGCCCTCTTGTTATCATGTCGCAAAGGGAAAGATTTTCAATGAATTTATGCACCTTCCTTTGGATTTTCAAGAGTGTATTTCATTTGCTCGAAAAAATACTACCGGCAATCACCACTCAATATCTAATAAAGAAAAATTCAATAATTGGGGGTCGGACGAGGAGTTTGGCACTAAAAGATTGCAGGAATGGAGCCAGAAAGGCATGGCAACAAATCTTGTAGACAGAAAGCCTAGTGAAAAAAGACTTGATCGATCAAATTTTGATTTTAAAGAACACGATATTTTAACTCAATACTATTATGATTGCCACTCTATTCGCCCCTATCTGTCAAACAAAATTAAAATTGATAATTTAGTTAGGCTTATCTATAAATCTTATGGAAAAGTTTGGCATGTTTGATATAAAAGAAATTAAAACTATGAAATTTCTAATTATTCAAGAAAACGGCGAACATGATGCAAATAGGTCTTACAGAGAGTGTTTTTGCGCTCAAAGAGCCTTAAAGGCGTTGGGTCAAGAGTGCGACGTTTGGGGTTTGAACCATGTCGGCTGGCCGCAAATGCCGGATTTCAATTCTTATGATGTTATCATTTTATTGGAAAACTACGATAAAGGCTGGCTGGCGCAACTTCCTTTACGGGATTTTAAGGGCATTAAGTTATTGTGGGCAATCGACGCTCATTGTCGCGGAATTCAATACTATCAGAATGTATTCCAGTATTTTGATATGACTTACTGTTTGCAAGCTACGAAGGATTATATTAACGATATCCCGAACAGTTCTTGGTTTCCAAATTGTTTTGATGATACCCTAATCAAGCCCTTGAACAATGTAGAAAAAACTGTAGATGTCGGATTTTGCGGCAATTATACGAATCGCAAACCTTGGCTTGACTATCTTGGGGGAGTTGTTCCTCTGAAACAGGATATCTTTGTAATTGGCGACGAAATGGTTAAGGCTATTAACAGTTACAAGATTCACTGGAACAAAAATTTAGGTTGCGATATCAATTATAGGAATTTTGAGACTATCGGCTGCGGGACTCTGCTTCTGACTGATTATAATTGGCAATATAAAGATCTAGGGTTTAAGCATAACGAAAATACAGTTTTTTACAATTCTCCTACCGATTGCGTGATTAAAATTAAAGAATTACTAGCCAATCCAGATGAAATGGGGCGAATCGCGCAAAATGGGTATGAATTAAGCAAAAAACATGCTTACACTGAAAGAATGAAAGGGCTACTTTCCTTTCTTTCAAGAGGTTCTTGATTCACAAGAAGATCTTGACTTTACTACTTACCTATAGTAGAGTGTCTTGGTGATTGGCACGAATAAAATAGAGACTTCCACGACGCAGAAAGCACCAATCAAGGTTTTAAGGTGTATTGTTGATCGCTTTCAGACAGCGAAGGACAATCCAAAAGTCTATGGGCGCGAAGTTGCAATAGCCAAGAAACTCTATAACAAATATCCAGATTCTGACTTTTGGGCTTCTGTTCCTCTCTATCGCTTTACCCTTCCATCTCTTGCTTACTTTCTAAAAAATAAAGGCAAGGTTGACTTGGACGAAAAGTATCAGTTGTTTCTTGCAACCAGACAGGCTCCCAAGCCAGTTTTGGCGGATGAAAAACTTGGTAATGATATAGTAGTAGAAAGAAGAATCAAGACACTTAAGGATTTCCTATCGGAATAAAGACTTTTTGAATAGCTAATTATGAATAAAAACCTAATTTGGTTCTACGCTCACAAAGGCAGTAAAATCTCTAACGAGACTATTGTCGCAAAAGTCTCTTATTTAGAGAAGTATTCCAACCGGTTAGATGTTGCGTGCGCGGCTTTCGAGCATCTTATTAAAGATATGAGCAATGCCGGGGTAGATTTTAATAATTTTACCATTTCTGCTAAAGTTCTACCTTACGAAGAAAAATTGAAGTAGTATGGCTAAAATCCCCAAAAAAGACGCGGCAACTCCCAAACTTAGTGACTCACTGATTGTAGGCATCAACCCTAATGAACTAGCCATTAAAGCATTGAAGTTAAGGTGGTTTGACATCGCACTGAAGGAGAAGTATCCCAATACACAAGATATCACAAAAGAGTTGGATAATTTGGAGAAGGCTATCCGGGAATTGGAAGA
>CAYUJE010000461.1:0-4017 GCA_964444865.1 uncultured Pirellulaceae bacterium
TCTACAAGACGCAGGGGGTCGTGCGGTATTGTTGCTGCGACAACTGCGGAGAGACGTGGAGCAAGACAGGACCGCTGGCGAATCCGCTGATTGACCTCGCTCTTGAGGCGTTGGAGCTTCTCGGCGGTGGCGACATTGTGAAGACCGATAAGGACGCTGCCGAAGTCGTGATCATCGACGTGAAGGCGGCGACGGACTTGGCGAATCGGTTCGTGGCGGTGCTGCCGTGAGTTCGTGTTTAGGTCACGTTCCGACTTCGTAGATAATGGTCGATAGCGCGGCGGATCAATTCAGCGACGGAAAGGCCGGTAGTTTTCGCCTGACTTTTCAGCCGAGCGAGTTGGTTCTCGGTGAGATGATAGTTGACACGCTTCATTGTGTGCTTGCCTTCTTAGCAATCGTTGCGGCGCGAGTGGCGCGGAACTGTTTTAGACGAGCGGCCCTGTAAACGGGATCGGACCACATTAGCTTTTGGCGGTCGGAATTATCTGACGCTGCTGTTGGGTTCAATTGATAAAACCGTTTCTGTGAGGCGGATCGTTTCTTCTTTATGACAGGATCGGCTGAGTGGCTGAGAGTACGAAGCCGGGCCGCAAGTTTCGCCTCTGGATGCTGCTGATAGTATTCACTTCGCGCCTTTGAGATTTTCGCTCGCGTTTCCGTACTGAATACCCGACCAGTCGCATTGACGGCTTGAACTGCTCGTGCTGACGGATTGTTGCTGTATCGCTGACGGTGAAACGCCGAAATCTTTGCTATCGCATCTGGTGACAACCTCATGCCGAGCACACTGCCTGCGGTTGGTGATAAATTGTAACCGTTGCTCCGGTTCGTTGAGTCGAATAAATCAATGAAGCGCTGCTCATACATGACACAGTCAGGCGGTTGGCAGACAACGATAATTGCAAAAAGAAACGCTGATTCTCCGTCGCGGTCCCATGCTCTTTGAAGGATTTTGTTGTGGTGTTTCTTGTTGCGAAGTTTTATTCGGTGGTCCTTCCATCGTTGTTTGAAACTGATGGCGGCGCTGCCGATATAGCGCTTACCATTTGTCGTGTTCAGAATTTCGTAGACACCGGAACAATCAACGATGGTTTTCATTGTGTGTACATAATACAGACAAAATGCAGTAGACGCAAAATACCAGTGGAAATTGGCGGGCTATTTGTGCTTGCTGTGAATACAGAATCGAAGCAATATGTGCGGCATGAGCGCTGCCGACGAACTCGCTGAAGTTGAGGCTTTACGTTCTCAATTGAGAACGTTCATGGCTGATACGTCATTTACGGAGGAATACCAACTCCCAAACGGCGTTCGTGTTCGTCGTGCCGCCCTGAAGGGCTTGCTGTCGTATTACGACAGCCGCGCCGACGTGTTGAATGCTCGTGTATCAAAAGCATCGCGTGGCCGAGTGCGTGTTGGTTCCCTCGGTTCTGTCGGAGGAATCTACCGCTGATGTTGAAGTGGCTCCGCAATCTGATTCGCGAATCTGCTCCGCCGCGGGCGAACGCCGACTTGTTCGGTGGTCGTGGTGGATTTCAGGGTGCGCGGATGAATCGGCTCACCGAGGGCTTCAATCCCGGTGCGATGGGGCCGAATGCTCTCGTGAAGATGGACGGAGCGATGCTCCGCAACCGCGCTCGCGATCTGTACCGCAACAACCCGATGGCGAAGTCAGCCATTGACTCGTGGGTTGCTAACGTTATCGAGACCGGCATCACTCCGTCGCCAAAGTTTGCCGACGTATCACTTCGCAAGACGTGGAGAGAGACGTGGGAACGCTGGGGCAGGCGTGATTGTGATGTGACTCGCCAAAGTTCGATCTACGAACTGCAAGCGTTGGCGTTGTCTGAAATGTTGGTTGCCGGCGGATGCCTCGTGCATCACGTTGAGCTTCCGCGACGTGGCCGAGTGCTGCCATATGCGATTGAATTGATTCCCGAAGAACGATTCACGGATCAACTCGACCGAAATCAATCGACGGGCAATCCGGTTTACAACGGTGTCGAAGTTGACGGCCGAACTGGTGAACCGGTGGCCTATTGGGTGACTCGTGGCTCGGCCTATGACGACGCAAGCGGTCGCAACTCAGAGCCAATCCGATTGCCGGCGGAGCAGTGTGACTATCTGACGATTCGGCACATGATCGGGCAATATCGTGGCTTTTCAGCGTTGCATTCGGCAATCACATGGCTATGGGCACTCGGTCACTACACGGACAACGAGCTGACGGCCTCGCAGTTGAAAAGCTCATGGGCGTACATGGTGACGACTAGCGGCGAATCTGCCGAGGACTTCGATTGGCAAGGTCTGTACGACTCATCGCCAGACAGCGGCACGACGGACATCTACGGCAACCGCATCGAGAAGCATCAAGCCGGCATGATTTGGCGTGGCGCTCCCGGTGACGACATCAAGCCTGTCGGGCCGAATATGCCGAGCATGGAATCTCTGCCGTGGATTCAGATGCTGCAACGGTCGATCGCGATTGGAACAGGTCAGACCTACGAAGAGGCGTTCGCGGATTACTCGCAAGGCTCATTTGCTTCAACGCGCGCGAGCTCTCAGAGCGTGCGACGCCGTTTCCGACCGGTTCAGAAGTTGATGAACAATCACTTCAACGCACCGATTTATGAGCGTTTCGCGAAGTCTGCTGTTCGTGCTGGCCTGGAAGGCTTTCCATCTGCCGACGAGTTTGTGGCTGATACGAATTGGCTGCGTTGTGAGTGGCAACCGTCGCAATGGGACAGCGTCAATCCGATCGAAGACAGCAAAGCGGACTCAATCGACCTGCTCGTGGGCCGCAAGTCTCTGCGTGAAGTTGTTGAAGGCCGAAGAGACCTCTCACTAGAGGAACACCTCGACGAACTCGCGGAAGAGCAAGAGATGATCCGCGCTCGCGGGATCGTGTTGCCGACATGGACGGAACAGATGCAGGAGCAGATGTACCCTGACGGTCAAGAGCCGGCGGGCGACACAGCCAAGAAGCCAGCGACACCGCAACGGAGGGCCGCATGAATAAGCACAAGCTCCGCCGGTTGCTGTCCGCTGTGTATTCGACGCCGTGGGCAATCACAGACACGAAGTTTGCCGAGATCGTGGCGTTTCTTGATCGACGCGCGGAAGGGCATTTGTCCGAAGCGGAGATTCAGGCAGCGATCGAAGGCGAAGGTGAGCAGTCTCAATTGATGACCGTCGCGAATGGCGTTGCGGTCATCAATATCGAAGGCACGATCAGCCATCGGGCGAACTTCCTCACGAATTTCAGCGGCGGCACTTCAACGGAGCAACTCACGTCTGCGTTTCGTTCGGCAATCAATGATCCGGCGGTGAACTCGATTCTGTTTCGCATCGACTCTCCAGGTGGCACAGTGCCGGGTGTTCCTGAGTTGGCCAAAGAGATCATGGCCGCGCGTGGCCGCAAGCCAATGACCTCGTTTGTGTCGCCAATGATGGCTAGCGCAGCGTATTGGATCGGATCAGCAGCCGATCAGATTGTCGCCATGCCATCGGCCGAAGCGATCGGCTCAATTGGCGTGCGAATGGTTCACGTCGAGCGATCAGAAGCCGACACGAAAAACGGGATCAAGCGAACACAACTGGCTGTGCCCGATGGCAAAGGTGCGGTCAACGACTTCTCGCCGTTGACTGATGCAAGCCGTGCTCAGTTGATGGAACAGATCAATCAGATTTATGGCCAGTTCGCTGCTGCTGTCGCACAAGCTCGCGGCGTGTCACTGGCTCAAGTCGCCGATCAGTTCGGCGGTGGTCGGACGTTCCTTGCAGATGAAGCTCTGTCACGCGGGCTGATTGATCAGTTGATGACCTTTGATGAATTGCTGGCTTCGATGGCTGCCAGCAGCACGCGACCGACCACTGTGGCGGTCGGAAGCGTTCCAAAGCCAGCGTATTACCGTGTTTCGGAGACTCACATGAATAAGCTCGTTGTCGAAGCGTTGGTCCGTCGTGGCCTGTGCAGCATCGACGCCACAGAAGAACAGGCGTCGGCGGCTCTCA
>CAYUJE010000462.1:0-4013 GCA_964444865.1 uncultured Pirellulaceae bacterium
GGTCCCCTGCAAGCGATGTCCTCGTGGTGCGGAGATCGCCGCCATGCTCCGCAGCGATGTGTTGCTCCGCGCCGCGGGGTTCCTCCCTGAGACCTCGGCGGCTCGCTCGGAAGGGGAGAAGCCGGCCCCCGACCATCATGGACCGTGAGCACCGCATCTCCCCGGAGGTCGTCCCTTCCGGTGTCATCTGCCGCTTCTGCTGGAGTAGCATCCCGCGAGGCAGGAAGTCCGGGGCCGTCTGGTATCCCGGTAATCGGGAGTGGGAGTGCCGGGAGTGCTATGCCGAGACGAGACGGGTCGAGGCGTGGCGGGAGGCGAATCGGCCGTGAAGGGCAGGACGGTCCCGGTCTGGATCCACGAGAACCAGAAGTGCCGCATCTGCGGGGCGTTCATCCTGCGGGGGCGGAACAAGTACCAGTTCTATCGCAGGAGTCGAGCTGTCCACTACCCGGAGTCCGACGCATGGGAGTGCTATGAGTGTGACGAAGCCGAGCGACCGCCATCTGGACGCCCTGTGCCGTGAAGTCGTGTTCAAGCGAGACGGCTACGCCTGCGTCCGCTGCGGCAAGGAGTGCGTCTGCGTCGAGGAGGACCGGGGGGTGAAGCGATACCACGGACTCCAGTGGGCGCACATCATCTCCCGACGCTACAAGTCCGTCCGCTGGGACCCGTTGAACTCGATCTGCCTCTGTGCCGGTTGCCACTTGTGGTGGCACCACAGACCGACCGAGGCCGTCGCGTGGTTCGTCAACCAGTACCCGGAGCGGAACGACCACATCATCGCCCTGCGGAACGCGGGAGCGAGAGGCGACAGGAACCTCATCAAGCTCTCTCTCCAACAGGAACTGGCCCGATGACCTCCCGCCCGGTGGACAACGTGAGGAACCGTGAGAGAGGCCAGAAGCGCCGGGAGGACGGTCGCTGCACGCGCTGCGCGAACCTGCGGGGAGAACACGGGACCTCGTGGTACTGCCGCCCGTGTGCCGATGCCGCGACTCGCCGCCAGATGGCCTATCTGCGCCGTTCGGGCCGAGTGCGATGAGCGAGTGCCCCGGCTGCGGCGGATACTCGCCCCGCGGGGGCTATTGCAAGCCCTGCACGAAGCGACTGAACGGCGGCGACAGCGAACAGGAGTACCAGCCCGAGGACGGGGTGGAGGGCGGGACCTACACGAAGGACCCCGGGCACGACCTGGCCATGCGGATCATCGCGGGCCGCATCCCGAAGGAGTGGCTATGAGCGTCCTGACCGAGGGCTGGTGGGTGTTCCGGCAGGAGATGGTCCGACTCGGGCTCTCCGGCATCGCCCTGTGCTTCAGTGTGGGCTACCTGTGTCTCGGGTGGGCAGCAGATGGTCCCGGGTGGCTCGCCCGATGGTGGGGCGTCACCCGGGACCTCTACAGCGGGATCTGGGGAGACTAGGCGAGGTCCACCGGATCGTGACTGACCGGGCCGCTGTTCGTCGTGACGAGCGCGAACAGGTCCGCCTTGATCCGCGTGGCGATGCGGGCGAGGGCCGCGGGGCCGAGTTGCGCCGAGATGAACCGATCGGCCCACGTCTCGAACGCCGCGGGATCGAGACGCAGCCTCTCGTGCATCTCGATGATCCGCTTCTTCTCCGCCTCCCCGATGTCGGCGATGGCGAACAACAGCTCACCGAGCGTCGGGACGGGCGGCATCGGGGTCACCGGAGGCTGCTCCGGGCTGTCGGCGCTCTTGGATCTGCTCACTCGCCACCTCGGTAGAGACGGACCCGCAGGCCCAGACTGGTGCGGACCTGACGGCTGGTGAGCCCGAGCGTGGACGAGCCCACCAGCGAGAGGTCGGGGGTGAGGTTGTAGGCCGCGTAGAGGCCCGCCGTGAACTCCTGCTTGCGGTCCTTGACGGGCTCCGAGCCCTCGAACGGGTTGTTCGTGAACTCGTAGTTGGCCCCGGCTCCGATGGACAGGCGCTTCTCGGACAGGAGCGGCGCGTCGATGGCGAGCGCGGTGGATGCGAGGGCGAGCGTGGCGAGTACGGCGAGGACGAGGGACTTCATGGGGCCTCCGGTCAGAGAGAGTCGGTGCGGGGGGCCGCCTTCACCCCTGCCGCGAGAGAGGAGCCGCCGAGCACGGCGAGCCCCCACACGATAGCGCCCTTGGCCCAGACGGACCAAGGCTGTGCCGGCGGCACGTCCAGCGCGTAGAGCCCGAGGGCCACCACGACGATGACCGCCTGCGCCGCGGCGGTCGGGAATCCCTTGATCGCCTTCAGCCACTGGCCCAGATAGGCCACGATCACGCCTGCGGTCAATGCCCAGTCGCCCATCTCACACCCCCTTGGTGGTCAGTCGTTCGTGCAGCCGGTCCACTCGCGAGCGGACCTCGCCGACCTCCGCCCGGACACTCTGGACCTGTTCCTCCAGAACCTCCACCCGAGGCCATCGCTCGGTCCAGAACTCCTTGATCGCCCGCCTCTGCTCGGTCGCGTCATCGGCGCTCGCCTTGAACGTGGCGTCCATCTTCTTCTCCAGCGCGTTGATGCGCCACCAGACGAAGCCGAGCACGAGTCCCGCCTGCGGTAGTGAATCGAGCACTCCCGTCGGCCAGTTCACCAAGCCACCTCCATGACCCGGAAGGTATGACTACCCGCCGCCAGGAGCGGCGCATGGACGGACAGCTTGAACCCGGTTCCCGCAGTCACCTCGGTGACCACGGCACTCCACCGCCTCGCGGCCACCGTCTCACCGGAGCCGTCTGATGCCTTCGGGACCGCGATGAGGATGGAGGTCGCGCGGACCCACGGGAGTCCTGTCACGGTGACGGTCTTGTTGTTGATCGCGATGAGCCCCATGTCCACCGACACCTCGACGCAGTTGGGCGACACCAGCAGGGGCTCGACCATCGCCTCGACGGCCGCGCTCATCTTCGTGGACTCGGCGGCGATCATCTCGGCCACCTGCTCGCGCTCCAGTGCGAGCTTCTGCGCTCTGCGGAACGGGTTATACATCGGCAGCCACCCACTTCTCGTACACACCAGCCGCCGGCGAGACGAGGATGCGAGCGGGGTCGCTGTGCCCCGGATGCCGCTTGGAAGCGGAGGCCACATGGACCCACAGCTTGCCGGGGTTCCCTGACGAGATGCGGTGGTCCTCCAGGATGAGTTGGCCCAGATGGAGGCCGCCGTTCTCCCGGAGCCAGTCGAAGATCGCGATGGTCCGTTCCGGGTCCATGTCGGGGCCGTCCATGCCCTGTACGTCGGCCGCACGGCCGAACACATGGTCGCTGTTCTTCGCCCCGCCGATGCGGGCGTTGTAGGCCGAGGGTCGCCAGCCGGACGTGATGCGGAACGGGAATCCCAGAGCCACGCGAGCGGGCTCCAGCAGCCGCACACACAGGACGGTCAGCGAGCCCTCGACATCGGGAGGCACGTCCCCGGCGTGGGCGTCCGGCAGGAACTCCGCCATGCGGAAGTGCTCGGTCAGGTTCATGGGAACAGCCACCGGATCCAGCCGCGGGGGTTCCACCAGCGCGGGATCGCCCTGCGGGTCCCGGTGGAGGCGGCCGGGGACTGCTCGAACGCCCCCATGTCACCCGCCGCCCCACGGACCTGCACGAGCGTCCCGGTGATGCCCGCGATGCGACTCGCCCGGTCCACGCCGCGCATGGCGCACCAGAGTCCCCGGGTCGTGTCCTGCCACGCCGGGTGCAGGCCCTTCACTCCGTTCGCCTCCTGCCGGAGCAGGGTCGTGAACGTGGTCGTGTCGTAGTTGGTGTTCTTCCAGATCGCCACTCGTGTCGTCCCGGTCGTGTAGAGCAGGTCCCAGTTGAAGCTGTTCGTCACCGCTCCCACCGTGTCGGAGGCCGTCGAGCCCAGCGTGTTCCGGATGGCGGGCCATGAGGTGCCCGTCCCCGTGAGCACGTTGTTCCGGAACCGCTTCCGCATGTAGGCCCCACCAGGAGCGCCGTGGCCGTAGTTGTTCGTGGTCGTGTCGGCGGCGAAAGACGCGCACGCGCACGACTTCATCTCGGGACG
>CAYUJE010000463.1:0-4004 GCA_964444865.1 uncultured Pirellulaceae bacterium
TGAAGGTCTACTGGGCGGGCGGAGCGCAGGTGGTCCCACCGCACGACAAAGCAATCGTGGACCGGGTGATGACCACGAGCGAAATCAAGAAGGCGGATTTCGCCGCGGCGGTGAAGGACGGCAAGGTCATCCTCTGCACGGCTGAAGTGGACGCCGCCTTCAACAAGGCCGTCTTCAGCCAGGCGCTCCCCGGTTCGCGGGACCTCCAAATCATTTACTCTCCCCTGCATGGCGTGGGTGAATCCGCGGTCTGCCCTGCGCTCGCCGCGGATGGATTCAAGGAGGTCGAGGTCTTTGGCCCCCATCGTGAGCCGAGCGGCGATTTTCCCAATGTGCCGGGCCATGTCTCCAACCCCGAAAACCCAGCCGTCTTCGATGCCCCCATCCAGCGGGCGCAAGAAACGGCAGCCGACGTCATCCTCGCAACGGACCCCGACTGTGATCGGATGGGGTGCGCCGCCCCGCTTTCTGTTCGGCGCGGGTCTCACGACCCCGCCGAAACGCCCGACCGCAGGTCTCCTTGGGGGACATTCACCGGCAATCAACTTGGGGCTCTTCTCGCCGACTACGTTTGTGAACAGAAAAAGAAAACCGGTGCGTTGACCAAGGAACACTATCTGGTCACCACGCTGGTCACCACCAAGATGATTCGCCGCATTGGCGATTCGTATGGCGTGAAGACCTTCGACAACCTGCACGTCGGCTTCAAATGGATTGCTCAGCAAATGGATGCTGCCGGGCCGGAGAAGTTTCTCTTCGGTACGGAGGAATCCCACGGTTTTCTGGTCGGCTCGCATGTGCGGGATAAAGATGCCGCCGTGGCCTGCATGCTGATGGCGGAACTTGCTGCCGCGGTGAAGGCCACGGGAAAGACGCTGCACGAAAAGCTGGACTCCCTGTATTGGCAGCATGGCTATCACGGAGAGCAGCTGCTCAACGTTACCATGTCCGGCTCGGCGGGCATGACCCGCA
The DNA here is from genome assembly GCA_964444865.1 of uncultured Pirellulaceae bacterium. GTDB lineage: Bacteria > Planctomycetota > Planctomycetia > Pirellulales > Pirellulaceae > SXOA01. The sequence continues at coordinate 973 of CAYUJE010000463.1, forward strand.
TGCTGGCGCTGATGCAGAACTTTCGCTCCGCGCCTCCCATCATGCTCGGCGGAATGTCGGTCACTCACGTGCGGGACTACAAACAACTCACCAACACCCATCTCGCCAATGCCAAGCCCAAGTCGGTGACCAAGCTGGACGCTCCGCCGACCGACATGGTCATTCTCGACCTCTCCGAAAGCGGTAACTACATCGCCGTCCGCCCCAGCGGCACCGAGCCCAAGGTGAAGTTCTACATGTTCACCTATGTTCCAGCCGAGCAACTCGCCAACCTGGAACAGACGAAAGCCGACATGAAACAGCGGATGGCGACGCTGGAAGGGGATTTGAAGGCATATGCGGAAAGGGCGTAGTTTGCGCATTGCTCCGTCAAATTGGATATAATGACGCAGTGCCTTCAACTCCAGAATCGATAACCGTTCCACTTCAGCCGGTCATTCCCATGGCATCGGCCCCTTTCCTCGACGATCCCCAGCTGACGAACGAGCCACCCCTAGAAATCCCTGGGAGTGCCTTCACCGTGGCTGGCTTTCGCGATTGGAGTTCCTCGCCGTCATTCCCCTCAGGAGCACGGGCGACCTTGGTGGGAGGCAACATTCTTATCGATATGAATTCCGAGCGATTCAACACTCACAACTTCGTCAAGCTTGAGGTCACATCGGTTATCTATGGTCGGGCCAAGGCTCATAAGCTCGGCATGACAGCCGCGGATGGAGCCTTGATCACGAATGAAGTGGTCGGACTTTCGAACGAGCCGGACGGCTGCTTTGCGAGTTGGGAGAGTCTCCGTGCGAAAAAGGTTTGCCTGGTGCGGAGCGAAACAGGGAACAAAGCAGAATCTTGGGAAGGATCGCCGGACTGGGTGTTGGAAGTGGTGTCCGATAGTTCCGTGCGAAAAGACACCGTCATTCTCATGGAATCCTATCATCAAGCGAGCATTCGCGAGTACTGGGTTATTGATGCCCGGAGAGTGGAAATCGATTTCAATATTTATGTCTGGCAGGAGACGGGATTTGTGGCCCAACCGAGGGTCGATGGCTGGGTTGCGTCTCCCGTGTTTGGCTGCCGATTTATGCTGGAGCGACATGTGATCGAAGGTTACTCAGATTACGAACTGCGCAGCAGCCCGAATAATGCTTAGCTAGAACGGATGGAATCTTGGCGACGGACTCGGGAAATCTCCCTGACGACCTCGGGCTTTCGGACGATATCGATGCGTCGGATTCGCTCGACATTTCTAACGATCCCCTCGAACCCGAGCCCGATCCCGCCCTCGTCGATGCGGCTCTCGATGCTGCGGCCGAGGGGAATATCGACCAGGCCGCGTGGGACTTTGCCTTTCGTCGCGCCGCCGCGAAGGTGCGGGAGTTTCCTCGCCAGCCGGGCGTCTATTTGATGAAGAACGCGGCTGGGACGGTCATCTATGTCGGCAAGGCCAAGAACCTTCGCAGCCGGGCGGGGAGTTACTTTCTGGCCGCTGCGAAAGTGGAATTCCGTACGCGCGAATGGGTCCACGAAATCGCCGACGCCGACTACATCGAGTGCGAGAGCGACGTCGATGCGCTCCTCACCGAATCCCGCCTCATCAAGGACATCCAGCCCAAGTACAACCTGGAGCTCAAGGACGATAAGACCTTCCCTTATCTGATGATTTCCGTCCGCGAGGATTTTCCCCGCGTCGAAGTCACCCGCCAGCCGCCGGCCAAAGGTGCTCGGCTGTTCGGCCCGTTCGCCAGTGCGGGGGCGCTCCGGGGAGCGATGCAGATTTTGCAGCGGATTTTCAAGTTCCGCACCTGCAGTCTCGACATCGACGATGGCGACGAGCGCTGGAAATGGTTCCGCCCCTGCCTGCTTGCCAGCATCAAGCAGTGCACCGCCCCCTGCAACCTTCGCATCAGCAAGGAGGAGTACAAGCACGACATCCAGCGGCTCATTACGTTCATGGAAGGGGGGAAGACAAAACTCCTCAAGCAAATGAAGGAGGAGATGGCGGAAGCGGCCCGCCTCTTGGAGTTCGAGAAGGCGGCTCGGTTGCGGGATGAAGTCAAAATGCTGGAAACGCTCGACCGCCGCGGCGATATCGACACCCACGCCCAGCCCGAAGTCTTTTACATCGACCCCAAGAAGGGGCTCGCCGGCCTGAAGAAAGTCCTCGGCCTGGCGGAACAGCCCCGGACCATCGAAGGAGTGGACATCGCCCACCTCGCCGGCGGCGACACGGTCGCCAGCGTGGTGCAGTTTCTCGACGGCCTGCCGTTCAAGCCCGGCTATCGCCGCTACAAAATCGGCGGCGTGCAAGGAATCGACGACTTCCGCAGCATCCACGAAGTGATCGCCCGCCGCTACCGGCGGCTCAGCGACGAAGACGAAGTCTTCCCGGACATCCTGCTCATCGACGGCGGCAAAGGGCAACTCAGCGCCGCCCTGGCCGCGTTCCGGGACCAGGAAATCACTCCGCCGACGATTCTCTCGCTCGCCAAGCAGGAAGAGGAAATCTACCTCCCCGGTGCCGACGAACCTCTCCGCCTCAGTCGCCATTCTTTCGCCCTCCGCCTGCTGCAATACGTCCGTGACGAAGCCCACCGCTTCGCCCAGCACTACCACCACCAACTGCGGCGGAAACGACAGCGGGGAGAGTAGCTCCCCTCGTTCCCAGGGTCCCCCTGGGAACGCAAGGCCCCGAGGCTCTGCCTCGTCCGGGCGTCTCCAGGGAGCCCGCCATGTCTCCGTCTGATTCATCGGATTCACCCTCCCCAATCGCTCCTCGCCACCTCGCCGCAACTCTTTGCCAATCCAAGCTTTAAGGCTGATTCACCTCGTTCATTTCGGCCCCCAAACCCCCTTTCTTGATTCACAACTCCCTAAGTGTACGTACATAAGTCCTTGACTGTATTGACCTTGCGCCAGCCACCAGCCGTTGACGACGGACCCTGAATCACCCTTTTATAACCACTTTTTGGCTTCCCTCTCGCCCCCATCTCGCGTCCCAAGTCATTGCCACCACACAGCTTGCATCTTCGCATCCGTCAAAA
>CAYUJE010000464.1:0-3984 GCA_964444865.1 uncultured Pirellulaceae bacterium
ACTTTGCCGGGCGGGGCTATCGGTGATGTGTTCTGGACGCTTGCCCAAATCGGCGGAGACGGTGCGGCAGACCCGGTAATAAATCAGGCTTTCTTAGAGTTTGACGTATGATAGTAAGACACGATCCTTATACTTTCGATTTGAACTGCGATAACGGCGCGACTATCGACGTTGGGCAGTACAATCTTTCCACCAACAAAATAGGAGTAGTGGAGGTGGATTTGATCTTCTTTGACCTTAACGCTCCGGCCAATATCGGGTCTGGGAAATTTCAGGTTTACTTCCATCGCTATTCAGGGAATGCGGTAGTGGATCGTCAGGCTGTTATCGTTTCTCTCTCCGCGCCGGGTACTCTTTCGGGGTCATCGGTTAACACGGTAGCAAGCGGCAATTCTGTTATTTCAAGATTCACAGGAGTTGCGGGCAGGACGATTCGCGTGATAGCTTCTTTTAAGTTAACAACAATACAAGACTAATGGAAACGATAGTACTAGACAAATTCCTTGTAGTCGGCTTTGGGTCAGTAATTACTATCTTGCTTGCTGTTATAGGGTATTTCCTGAGGCAGTCTAACGAAGAGGTCAAAGCGATGCTAGCCAAGATTAACGACCACGAAACGAGGATTACGGTAACTGAATCTCATGTAGAACGTCACGAGACTAGTATAGGCCAAATGAACAGGGAGCTTGCTGACGACATTGTGCAACGTATCAGGGCCATCACTCCGAGGTAATGGAGAGATTATCCAAAACTGTCACTTTCAAAGAGGCCACCCGTTCTAACACGGCGGTCAAATTAGGGATAGCTAATATCCCAAACGAACAACAAATAAAAGCCATGATTGATACTTGTGAGCATATTGTTGACTCGGTGAGGAACAAATACGGGGACGCGGTAGACGTGTCTTCTATGTTCCGATCGGAGGCGTTGAACAAAAAGATAGGAGGGGCTAAAGGTTCCCAGCATTGTTCGGGTGAGGCGGTGGACCTGGATTCTAAGGACGACAAACTGAACTTAGAAATCTTCAACTTCATCAAGGATAACATGGTTTTTGACCAGATGGTGTTCGAGTATCCAGACGAAAAAGGTATACCATCATGGGTCCACGTGTCCTACGTAGAGCATCCTAAGAAGAATAGAGGCCAAATTCTCGTGAAATTGAAGGATAAATACATAACTTGGGGAGAATTTAAACCGGGTATGCGATGATAGAATCTTGGAAAGTGGTGCCCGAAACTGATGGGCTTTACGAGGCCTCTACCTTGGGGGGAATCCGCAGGGATGGCAAGCTAATTAAGCCACATACTCATCGCAGAACTGGTTATCAATATTGCTCCATTTCCATTCATGGCAAATTGTTTAATCGTACTATTCATAGGCTGATCGCAAAAACTTTCATTCATAATCCAATGAATAAAGAACAGGTCAACCACAAAAACGGCATCAAGACAGACAACAGGGTAGAAAATCTTGAATGGAACACCCGGTCCGAAAATCAAAAACATTCAATACGCACTGGACTAAGAACCGCCAAGGGCACAAAAAATTCTCAGTGCAAATTGGATGAGATTTCAGTACGAGTAATCCGAGAGGCCGTTGATGCCGGATACCCGAACGGCCACATAGCAAAGTACTTCAAGATCAGTCCAGCGACTATTTGCGACATCTCCAAACGGAGATCGTGGCTACACATCTAATGAGCTTAAAAGACTTTTGGCCTGATACACCCAGAGAGATAGCCGCAGTAGGGTCAGCCTTCGCACGGCTTGGGTCGATGGCTTCGGGGATAACTTTGTTTACCACTAACCACTGGTGGACTTTGGGCACGTTGTTCCTCACTTGGTTTGGGCATGAGTTACACGCCTACATGAAACTCCACGATAAGACCATAGAGGAGGAGGTAAAATAAGGGTAAATATACTTGCCGATAAGTGGGGATTTTGGAAAGGATATTTTTCTATAGTGGATGCGAAAAATTTCGCATAAAAAAACCGGGGGACAGCGTAACCTGAACAGCAATGTTATGAGAAAGCTATATTTAGCCTCATTCAAGTACAAAGTTAAGGAAGACAAGCATGGGGTCACAGACCTTAACGAAATCCATCAAGAGAATCAGTTGGTGGTGGTGAGTAACAAGGATCGTGAGAATGTAGACGATTCTGTTATTCAGCAGGCTAGTTCAAATGATGAACTTGATTTAGCTATTGCTTACCTCAAGTGCCAAAAATGGTTTGAGCAAACCAACATGAACTCTAAATTGCTTGTGCTGATGGTCAATCCGACCATCCAATAAAAAACCGGGGCGACTTCGTATTACCGAAGGCCCCGGCTACCAAACCAACCATGAAAACGTCCTTGAAATAGGCGTGAACAAATCTAATGAAAAGAGCCTTACCCGCAATAGTTTTCGTCATTATTTTGGTAGGTTTGTATACCCTGTCAAATAAACCCTCAGGGGTAGATAGGGGCCTAGAGGAACAACGTACGCAATACTTGCGTAGAATAGACAGCCTAAACTACGCATTTGCGGTTCAGGAGCGTAAGGACAAGGAACTCACCAAAAGGCTCGCCGATAGCGTGGCGGGCTTCCAAATAGCGTTAAAACGGGCCTCTAAGGTTCGTATCCAATATGAGAAAATACGCCCTATTACTGACCCTGATTCCCTGGTTCGCCTCAGCGCAGCCCTCGGATACCCTGTGGTGCTACTCCCGCGCTCAGGTGTCTCAGATGCTTTTTGAGGTACAAAAGGGACGCGTGTGTGACACCCTTCAAGCCTACCAGTTTGAGGTGATAAAGAAAGCGGTGTGGACTATTCAGACTATGGATAGTTTGCTAACTTTGAGGGCCGACGAGATCAGGACTTTGGAACAGAGGGACAAATACTGGAAGGCACTTGACAACAACTCACAAGCAATGGTCAAGGAGGAAAAGAAGAAAGTTAAGCGGTGGAAGTTGGCTAGTATCGGATTGGGGATTTTGACAATCATTGCAATATTATGAATGAGGGTACCATCCGAATCGGTAGTAAAGAATACCACGCGACAGTAATAGGGGGCAAGAGGTACATTGACGGTATCCCTATTATGGATTTTCTAGAAACGCTTTCTTTCAATGAAAAACTAGAACTCGCAATGCTTGGCGGAAAGATTGTTGCAAAAGATGTTAGGACATCACCGCAAGCATATTTAAATGCCTTATCGAAATCCGATGAACGAAACTGACCTATCAGATGAGATTTCTGAAATGTTCTCTGAATATTCCTCAGATGAACATGACCCCGCACAGAAAAGATTTATACAGGCATTCAACTCACTCGATTCAGAGGTAAAAAAGCCAGTTGGTTATCTTACCGAATTTGCACATTCCAAAACGCGCGCGGTTCTAAATAAGCATAGCGTTTCAGAAATAAAGTTGGCCCTAAATGGTGGTATCGCTTTGAGACAACTAGCATTCAAATACGCAGTAACTCAATCTACCATACATCAAACAAAAACAGGGGCCACATGGAAAGAAGTAAAGCCCCAAACTAAAGAGCAAATCCATAATAGCAAGTTCTTTTCTGATGGCTCTTCAAAGTTAGCGTGTCGGCTCTTTTAATTATATCTTTGCTATAAATGGGGATGCCATTGCCGCCTAAATCGCCGAAGTCAGATTGGAAGAAGTGGAAGATTAATTTTGATCCCTCAAAAATCGAATATCCCAAATCCTTTATTAAGATAATGGGATTTTTTGATGGGCTCTTTTAATTTTAAGCCTGTTATGACTTACTCAGACTTTTCACTTTACGTTTACAGCAGGACTTGGCCGGAAGATTGGCGAAGGGGGCAAGTATGGTTCAATGCTCTGCATAGAGTTAGGCCAGACCTTTCCGAGAAAGTAAGGGGGACACAGTTCGACCCATTTTATCAAGACGACAGAGTGCCCAAATTCATTAATTGGCTTGCTGAGAATTGGTGATGACCAAATCAGACAGGGCTAGGGAG
>CAYUJE010000465.1:0-3916 GCA_964444865.1 uncultured Pirellulaceae bacterium
GCGTCAAAGGGCTGCCAGTGGCTGGCGTCCTTTTCGAAGTCCTCTTGGAAGAGGAGGGGGAGTTCGTCGGCAGCACGAGCATGTTGGCTAAGGCACGCCGCGATGAACGTGAGAGGGATCAAGCAATACAGTTGCATTTTAACTCGTTCCCAAGCTCCGCTTCTAGATTGAAACGAAGCGGAGCTTCGAGACTGGTGTTCCCAAGCTGAGCTTGGGAACAAGCTGGGTTTATTCATGGTTGCCTCACTTTTCTACTTTTTCTCCAGCCACCAACTCTGCCCGAACGCATCCGTGAGATAAACCTCGCCGGCGTCGTCCTGGCCGATGGCGATGTAGGGCATGGTTTCGGACTGGATGCTGCGGTTGGCCGTGACTTTGCCGGTCTTGGCGTCGTACTTCAGAGCCCAGACTTTTCCGGAGACGTAGTCGGAATAGATATAGTGTCCCTCCAATTCCGGCACTCGCTTGCCGTGATAAACCTCGCCGCCGGTGATCGACTTGCCGACGGTGTGGTTGTATTCCCAAATGGGTTCGATCAGGTCCTTACGGGGCTCGGAACCTTTTGGGCCGAACTTATGAAATCCTTCGCGCAGATTCCAGCCGTAGTTGCCACCCTTCACGATGATGTCGATTTCCTCCCAAATGTCCTGACCGACTTCGGCACACCAAAGCGCCCCAGACTTCTTATCGAAGGAAATGCCCCAGGGATTGCGCAGTCCAAAAGCCCAAATCTCGGGCCGAACACCACTCTTGCCGACAAATGGATTGTCCTTGGGAATGGCATAGGCTTTCCCTTCATCGTGGTGGTCGATATCGATTCGCAGGATCTTTCCTAGCAGCGTGCTGAGCTTCTGGCCGTTTCCTTGCGGGTCGTTGGCAAAGCCGCCATCCCCCAGAGCGATGTAGAGAAAGCCATCGGGGCCAAACACAATGCTGCCGCCGTTGTGGTTCCAGAACGGCTGGGGAATTCGGAGCAGTTCCTGTTCCGAGGCGGGGTCGGCTTTGTTGGGGTCATCCTTGCTGACGCGGAAGCGGGAGATGACGGAGGTGTGGGGAGCGGAGGTTGTGGTGTAGTAGACGAAGAACTGGCCGTTGTCTTTGTACTTGGGGTGGAACGCCAGGCCGAGGAATCCTTCTTCGTTCTCCTTTTCCTTGTAGACCACTCGGTCGGTGATATCGAGGAACGTTGTGGCCTCGCTCGCACTCTGGTCCTTGGGAAGGATACTGATCTTCCCCTGCTGGGTCACGACAAAAATTCGATTCGTGCCATCACGGGCCGTGGTGAACACCGTGGGGCGGGTAATCTTCAGATTCGGAAACGCCCGAACCACCTTGACCCCCGCGGGGGATTCATCGGCCTTTTGTGCGAAAAGGGGAGAGGCGAGCAGGAGGAGGGCAAGGGTCAGCGGTGTCAAACGTACAAGCATGGGAACCTTTTTATGACAGAAAAATGGGGGACAGAAAAATACAAGCAAACTGAGGAGAAAAATCTGTGAACCTCCGTGTTTCATCCGATGCTCATTTCTTCTCCTCTTTCTTTTTGGCGGTTTTCGCAGTCTTGGGATCCTGGAGCTTCGCGGCTTTCTTTTCGACCTTGCCAACGGTGATGACTATCTTTTTGGCATTCACGGAGCCGTCCTTGGTTTCATAGCCGTCGGCTTCGATGAGAGCGCCGGTTGGGGCGAGCGAATAGTCCTTGCTATCAACCTCGACAACAGCATCCTTGGCCAGTTTAGCCGTCAGTCGCTTCTTGCCGACTGTGAGGGTGAGCACATCGTCCTTGAGCAGTTTGACCGTGCCGGTGATGACAGCGGGCTGATCCTTGGAGTCCTGGATGATTCCTTGCTGGTAGCCGTCATTGACGGAGAACACCGTCACCTTGGCTACTTCACCTTCCAGCGAGGTGGCTTTAAGCGAGCCTTCGACACGGGCCAACATTCCTGGCTTCAGGTCGGCCAGTTCCAATTTTCCCTGCACGGTAATGCCAACTTCGCGGTCCGACAGGATATTAAACCTCTGCAGCTTATTTGCTTCGTCCAGGAATAGGATTTTTCCTGGCGTGACTGTGGAAATCCGACCGTTGGCCTTCACCCGCTTAGGCGGGGCTGCATCGGCGATTGCCGAATCCAACAACAAAGCAACAACAAAGGTCAGTCCGACTGCTGCGATGGCGCGCATGGGATTTCTCCAAAAATAATCCCGCTCCTTGGAAAGTTAAACAAACTGTAACCCAGGCTCTGGCGGCTTGCCACCCGCCCGACTCTCAAACTAGGCCCCCGGCGAGCGATGGAAATGGACATGCTTCCAGGCTCCGCCGATTTTTTGCCAGACCCGGGTCTCTTCCATCCGCCCGGTCTGCGGCGAGCCATTGGCATCCAGAGACTGCGTCAGCCGCACGTAGCTGAGCACCGCCCCATCATGGCCAAGCAGCCGCACATGGGGCTGGGCCATGCTGACATTCTTGGCCGGCTTCTGCGGCGCGCCGGGAATTTCGAAGTAGTACTTATGAAAGGCCATTCCCGCCACCACTTGCCCCCGAGCCTCCGGCTCAAAGCAGGTGATGGAGGGATCACACAAGGTCTCGTAGGTCTTCCAGTCGCCGCCGACAATGGACTCCAGCAGCTTTTGATTGAGGGCGAGAAGTTCCAGGACAAGCTCGTTCATAGTCTATTCCGTGGGTGAAGGACGTGTGCGGTCGTAAATGCTATAGCGATGCGGAAACTCGTTTTTAGTATCCGCCGCATGGACTGATTCCTCAAGGAGTCGCCACTCGGCCGGGTCGTATACTGGAAAATAAGTGTCCCCCTCAACCTCCGCTTCAACGTGCGTGACATAGAGGCGATCCGCCCGCGGCAACGCCAGTTCGTAGATTTGGGCCCCGCCGATGACGAAGACTTCGGGGTCGTTGGCCGCAAGTGCGAGTGCGCGTTCCAGCGACTGAGTGAAAATCAATTTGCCGTAGTTCAGTGCCAGATCCCCGCCGCCGGCGTGCTCGGCCTTGGTATTGTGGCCTCGGGATCCGGGCTCTTGAGTTCGGCTGATCACCAGGGACGTTCTCCCCGGCAAGAGCTTCGGCAGCGACTCGAACGTTTTTCGCCCCATAATCAAATGGTGCCCCATCGTCAGAGACTTGAATCGTTTCAAATCCGCGGATAGTCGCCAGGGGAGAGTGTCATCGCGTCCGATGACCCTGTTTCGAGACATGGCAACAATGATGGAGAGCCTCATACCGCCACCGGTGCTTTGATGTGCGGATGCGGGTCGTAGTTTTCGAGCGTGAAGTCTTCGAACTTGAAGTCGAGCAGTGCTTTGACTGCCGGGTTGATCTTCATCGTCGGCAGCGGGCGGGGCTGGCGGCTGAGTTGCAGTTGGGTCTGCTCGAGGTGGTTGTTGTAGAGGTGGGCGTCGCCGAACGTGTGGATAAACTCGCCCGGCTGCAGGTCCGTGACCTGGGCGACCATCAGCGTCAGCAGGGCATACGACGCGATGTTGAACGGCACACCCAAAAACACATCCGCACTTCGCTGATACATCTGGCACGAAAGCCGACCTTGTGCCACATAGAACTGAAACAGCAGGTGGCACGGCGGCAGGGCCATTTGGTCCACATCGGCCACATTCCAAGCACTTACAATCAGCCGGCGGGAATCGGGCGTTTTGCGAATCCGCTCAACGACATCGGCAATTTGATCGATCGCACGGCCATCGGGTGTTTGCCAACTTCGCCACTGTTTGCCGTAGACGGGGCCGAGCTCACCGTGCTCATCGGCCCATTCGTCCCAGATGGTCACGCCATGCTCTTTGAGGTATCGCGTGTTCGTTTCACCTCGCAGAAACCAGAGCAGCTCGTGAATAATCGACCGCATGTGCAGCTTCTTCGTGGTCACCAGCGGAAAGCCGGCCGCCAAATCGAACC
>CAYUJE010000466.1:0-3916 GCA_964444865.1 uncultured Pirellulaceae bacterium
TCTTTTGTTCACTATAACCAAAAGAATCTTTTTCGCTTGGCGCGGCGGCGGCCCAAGAGGGGTGGCTTTAGGGACGCTCTGACGATAGATCCTCTACTGCCATTTTGAAAATTGCGACCAGAAATCCGAGTTGACACTCGCGTACCCAGAGCAGCCCCGAAGTACGTGACTGCTTCACAACGGTAATTGCCAGCGATCCCATTCACTCAGAGGTGAACCTGCCCCGGTTCTGGTGCCCCGCCGCGCCCTCGGCCACAAGTCGCTGGTGGGGGCGTAAGTTGGGGGCCCGCCTCCAGGCGGCTCTTAACCACAGCTTGATTGCCGAACTTCAGAGAAAAAAAGGTGGCCAGCATCTTCGGCCGCAACACGATGCGGTGCTTCGCAGCAATAATGTCACCAACTCCACACGGCCGACCAGGAGAAGACAATGCAATCCGTTGCGACGACCTCCGACAACAAGCCCTTAGTATTTTTCAGCGCCTGCAGCGAGGACAATGAATGGCGAGACCGCCTTAAAAGCAGGCTGGACTCCTTCGGCGATCAAATGGAGTGGTGGGACGATTCCCGCATTGAAACTGGAAATAACTGGCCCCGGAGCATCTACGAAGCCTTAGCACTGGCCAGCATCGCCGTGGTGCTACTGTCGCGAAATTATGTGCAGTCAAAATCGGCTGCCGCAGAATTTGAACAACTATCGGAGCGAGCGCAGGCGGGACGGCTCAAGTTGTTTCCAGTTGTGCTGACTACTTGTGCCTGGGATATTTTTCCGCTCTTGCGTGAAGTGATGATTTGGGCCAACGCCCGGCCGATTTTGGAATCCAGCGAAACGGACATCGAACCGGAACTGGACCGCATCGCTAAGGCGATTTTTGCGATGGCAGTTGACAATCCTAACGTCAACACGGGGCTTCAATTCTCCGTCCCTGCACAGCAAGTCCTCAAGCGCGCCCGGGAAATCGCGGAGACCAACAGCCGCGCAGGAGTCACTTCCAATTGTCTGTTATTTGCCTTTGCGGACATGGGTTCCACCTCCTCTCTGCCCGTCTCAGGCATCCGCAATGAGATTGGACAGCTCATCCGCAGCATCTTTGATCGGTCTAGAGGGTATGCGGCCGCATTCCGGGAATTCTGCAGCGAACCGGGAAATCCGTCGTACGAGAGTGTCGCGGATGGAAGTCCTTGGCTGGGACGGGTGAGCGCGAACGTTCGCAAGATGCTGGATCAGGCTGCTGACATCGTCGTCAAAGTTTCCACCTTGCGAGAGATTCAGGAGCGGCACCTCTTCGGAGCCCTGCTTCTGGCACAGAGCGGAGACCAGCCGCACGCTTGGGAACGGCTGAGCCAGGCGGGTATGGATATCCGCCAACTCCGGGAACGATTTCGCCAGTTGATCCGGCAATTTCCCGAGAACGAAAACCTTGAAGCATGGGACGCATTATTGGCACCGGACAGGAGTGCGTCAAAACGGACGGAGACACCGCTTGCTGAGGCAGCGCCAGTCAAGTCTGCCCCGGAGAGCTCGCCCGATGGCGCGTCTCCTCCCTCTTCCTTTACTAGAAGAGAAGGGAGAGATCCCTATATAAAGCCGGAAGTTACAGAAAAGCCACAAACTCCGCCCGACAGTCCCCCTTCCGCCTCTCCTTACGCCTCCGGTCCCGCCGGGTACTCTTCCGAATTCTGCGGCTTGGGGGGAAAGCAGCCAGTGGCGGACCATTTGGGGGTCGAGGCGCTCGCCCACCGGCTGGCGGAATTGATTGCCCTGCGCGAAACCCGGCTGCCACTGGCCGTTGGGCTGTTTGGGAATTGGGGGTCGGGGAAGAGCCACTTTATGAACTTGATGGATCGCCACTTGCAGAAACTCGCGCAGGAGAAGCCCGAGGATTGGGCGCGCCGCGCGAACGAGCCCGGCGCGCCTGCGCGTCCCGATCCGGAAGGTAAAGGCCCCTGGTGCCAGCAGATTGTGCCGATTTATTTCAACGCCTGGCATTACCTGGATGCCAACCTGTGGGCGAGCCTGGTGACCAAGATCTTCGAGGATCTATTCCTGCATCTTGCTCCGAAGCCGGACGAGCTCAAGCTGGTTCGGGAACGGCTGAAGGTGGCTGGGGGGACCACGGCGAGGGCCGAGGAAGAATTAGAATTGGCGAAAGCGGCAGCGGCCAAGGCCCGGTCGGAACTGGAGGCCGCTCAGGAGGTTTCGGCGGCCGCCCGTTCCACTTTTGAAGGCATGGTCGACAACCTGTGGGGGCTGCTGCCGGACTTAAATAAGCCGGCGGAACGTGAACGCATCGCCGATTTATTTGGGGTCCAACCAGAGGTTGCCAGTCTGTCGAAGCTCGCGGAAAAGCGTCATGAAGTTGCTACTCTGCCCGGCCAGGTGAGAGAAATCTGGCGTCGCATCTTCGTTCCCAAGGGGCGGGCGTATCGGCTCGGTTGGTTGATTGCAGCAGTTATTATTGGCCCGGCACTGCTGTACCTCGCAGCGACCTATGGCCCGGCTTCGATCAAATGGATGAACGAAACCGGCTGGATTCAAGCTGGTCTGAAGCTTGCCGCTGCGGTCGTCCCCGTGGCTTCGTGGCTTCTCCTCCAAGCCCAACGGCGGCTAGGACAGATGAATGCGCTGTTGGCCAAGGCGGAAGCCGCGCAGGAAGAGAAGAAACGGACCCCCGCGGTGAAAGTTGCCGAGCAGAAACTCTCGACCAGCGAGAGTGCCGTGACGAGTGCCGCGGAGCGCCTCACCCAAGCTCTGTCGCTTCAGCAGCAGCTTCAAAAGGAGGAGGCGGAATTGGCTCCAGGACGGCGTATCACTCGCTTCATCGAGGCGCGAGCCCAGTCCGCCGATTATCGGGGGCAACTCGGACTCATCAGTCTGGCCCATCGGGACTTTCGGGAACTCAGCAATCTGTTTGCGAATGTTGCGGAGGGGGGACAAAAGGACCAGCCAGCGGTGGAGCGGATTGTGCTATTCATCGACGACCTCGACCGTTGCCGGCCCGAGAAAGTGGTGGAGGTCCTGCAAGCTGTCCACCTGCTGCTGGCCTTCCCGCTGTTTGCCGTGGTGGTGGGGGTAGACCAAAGATGCCTGCGGCAAAGCCTGCGGATGCAATTCAAGGGGTTGCTGACCCCCGATCACGAGACAAAAAACGGGCACGATCCCGATTTTCCAGATGTCGCCGATGGGCAGGAACGCCCCGCTACCCCTTTGGACTACCTGGAAAAGATTTTTCACGTGCCGTTTCACCTTCCTCCCATGGAACGACGTGGTTTTACAACGCTAATCGAACAACTCACAAAGCCGCCGACAGTGACCCCGCCCCTAATTGCGAAGGAGACTCAAACGCTGCTGAAAGAATCGCCAGACGTTCAAGAACGGCATCCAATGTATCCTCACTTGCAGGAAGGACTTGGTATTGAACGTCTTCAGCTGGAAACCCAGCACTATGCGGCACCTGAGGTGCGGCGACCGGATTTCAGTTCACCCACGCCATCGGATCGTCCTGCCCTTCCTCCTTTCAAGGTGATCGGCAGCGTTCCGCTCCTCGATTGGGAGCGACAGGCACTCAAGGATTACCATCCGCTCATTCGCACTCCCCGCGGCGCAACCCGGCTCCTGAACACCTACCGCCTAGTTCGCGCGGGCATTACGGAAAAGGACTGGGAATCCTTCTGCGAGCCGCGCGAACATCGCGTGATGATGCTCCTACTCGCCTCGGCCGCCGGCTTTCCGGCCGACGCCCGAGATTGGTTCAGCCGATTACGGCGGGAGGACATTGGTGCCATTCAGGTCGATGAGTCCGATCCGGGCTGGAAACAGTTCAAAGCTGTGTATAACGATGCGTTCAAGGACACTCTGGATAGGCCAGGGCCTGCTGAGTTCGGCGGCTGGCCGCCGCTCGTGGAACAATGCGCCTTT
>CAYUJE010000467.1:0-3896 GCA_964444865.1 uncultured Pirellulaceae bacterium
GCGGATTGAGCTACTTTGTCCCGCTGGATCCAGGCGATCCGGATCATGTGCGGGTCAACGCGAAAATCAAACGCGGCGATGTGCGTGGTTCGTCGATCATCTTCGGCGCCCGCAGCGAGGACCAGCGGTTTACCCGGGCGCCCGACGGCGGATACATCCGCGAGATTTTTAAGGCCCAAGTCTTCGAGATTGGGCCGACTCCGTTCCCCGTCTATCGCGGAACCACAGCCGAAGCCCGCAGCCAGTCGATCGAGGAATTGATCGCAGCGGCCAAGGCCAATTGCGTCGAGCCTCCCAGTGATCTTGAGTTTGCTCTGTATTTGGTGGATTGATGCCAGCCCCGGTTATTGCCAACACTCAAACAGCAACAGGAACTGGCGACGCGACGGTAACCAAGCCAACCGGTACGGTCGCGGGCGATTTACTGCTGTTTGTGATGAACACTCGCAATTTAACCCCCGACCACAACGGACCGCAGGGGGCGGGGTGGACATGCATCTATCAAAGAGACATCGGTACAAATGAATGGGTTGTCGGCTGGACGAAAGTTGCTGGGGGAAGCGAACCGGCCAGCTACACGATAACCAATACTTCCGTCGGTACGTCCGGATTCGTTGCAATATGCGCAAGGATTACGGGCGCGGCATCAATTCATGCGGTTATGCGATTCGGGGGACATTCTACGCCAGATGCATTCGTCGAAGCCGAATCGCTGGCGATCGGGCACTGGTCGTCATCATTCACCGATACCGGAAGCTACAGCGCTGTACCGTCAGGCATGACTGAGATTGCGAACGTAACTGGAACAAACGCAACGCACGCGATTATCGGATACCAAGAGATTGCTGCCGACACTGAGTTGCAACCGCTCATTCCGGCCAACACGTTGACTAGCAATCAGCAATTCAAATCGGCAGTGTTGATCGTCGTAAAGCCAACCGCTTTGCGATCAAAGTACTGGGCATTAGCGAGCGACGGCCATATTGAATATCCACTTGGCGGAGGATTGTTCGCTGGCGGTCAACAACGAGTCCGATGGTTGATCGACCAGTGGGCTCTGTCTCCAGCGAATGCAGCAGTCTGGAACGGTGATCTTTACGACACCGGCACTGATGGCACATCAGCCGGGGCGAAATCCGATGCAGCTTCGCGATTTCAGGGGCTAAATTTCCCGGTTTACTTCGGTGGTGGCAATCACGACTTCGACGATGGCGATTCCATAACCGATCCATCAACGACGTCGATGGATGCGTTCTATGATTCGCTCGGCGATACAGAGTTAACCCAAACGGAACGGGAGCGAGGGTATTTCATTCGCCTAATCGACGGCGTTCATCATATGGTTTTGAACGCTGTTTTTCTCCAGGCTCCAACAGAGGGCGCGTATGAATACGGGGCGACGCAAAAGTCGTGGATAACGTCGACGCTGGCGACTCTGACGGGTTCGGGAATTCGGCTGATTGTCTACACGCACTTGGATGTAATCAACGGCGGAACTGCTTGGCATCAGATGACCGCGACAGATGCGACTTTTCTTCGAACGGAACTGGAAACCTGGAAAGCGTCATCAGGTGGATTGGTGCTAGCGGTGATTTCAGCGCACGAGCACGGCTTGGTATATGCGAGCCTAAATATCGATCGAGTGACTACGATCAATGGAATCAGATACATCAATTTGATCGACGGGTACACAGCGACGAACGGCGCAAACGTCAAGGCTCTCGCAGCATCCGGAACGCAACTGCACGCAAAGCTACTGCATTGGAATGAGCCTCGACGGACGCTCCGGATCTACAGTCGCAGCGGCCAGCAGAGCTACAAACTGCCATTTGGTTCGCTAGTCAGTCCAGGCAGCGACAGCGACGCGGCGGCCTATATTGCTGCGGTGGAATCGGCAGACGGCGCAGCCCTGGAACAGTACATAAAAAACGCCATAACTGCTTTCGTAATCGGCTGCAAAGCGGATCAATCTCCTGTAGTTGGTGTGTCGAACTGGTCGGCAATCAAGGCCGCCTGCATTTTGGCCGGAGCGAGAACGCTATCCGGTTGCCTGGTACCGCTGAAGGGGACAGCGCCGACGAATACCGCTTTCGTAAGCGGTGACTACTCACGCTCTACTGGCCTGAAGGGAAATGGAACAACCAAGCAGTTGAGCAGTGGCCGGAACGTAACGACTGACCCCCAAGACAATCATCATATGGCGGTCTACGTGACCGAGCATCACACACCCACACCGGGCGGTTTCTATATTGGCGGTGGCTGGCAAGGTGCCGCTGAAAACGGGACATCGATCGGTGTTCCTGGGTCGGGCTTTAGCAATTTTTTCATCTCGTCGACCGACACGGCCCACAACATGGCCTACCGAGAGACTGGGTTCATGGGACTGGCCCGAACTGGTTCAACGACGCTCGCGGTTCGGTCGGGGAACTTAACCGAATCGTCGGTTCTGATTTCCAAAACCAGAGCATCGCAAACGATTCATGTATTCAACACGAGCAGCGGAAGTACCGCGCGAGCGAATGGCCGGTTGGCTTGGTATTCGATTGGCGAATCGGTCGATCTGGCGATGTTACAGTATCGACTCGATTCGCTGATGTCAGAAATAGCAAACGGCTTGGCGAGCCCACCAACTCCATTATTCAAGCCGTACATAATTCGCAAAGCAAACAACATAGGATGTGGTGTATAGCATGTACCCAAAGAACGCAACGACTCCACCAGAAATCGACCTGGGGCAAATGCTCCTCCTAGCGGACGGAACGATTCAGACATCCGGCGCGAGTGTGCGCGTTAAAATTGGTACTGGGGCATGGGGAGCGGGGGCAGGAACTGCTTCATGCGATGCGACTTCTGGAATTTGGACCTACGCTCCATCGCAAGCGGAAACGAATGCCGCATACTTCATTGTCGCGTTATACAAGGCCAATTGCACAGCCCTGAGTAAGACCGTTGTGACCTCGGTAAGTGATGTCGCTGGATATGCTGGCGTGGACTGGTCAAAAGTCAACGCGCCGAACACATCGGTCAATCTGAGTGCAACGACCGTCAAGACGCTGACAGATCCGGTGGCTCTGACCAGCGGAGAACGATCGACATTGGCTGGCGTGCTCGATTTGGCGATCATCAATCAAGGCGACGGTGCCGACCTTATTACGGCCATCGCTAACCATATTGCGGCCGACTGGGTCGCTGGCGATGCTTCGCCGTTGGCGATTGTCTCGGCTCTGGTTGCAAACGCCACGTTTGTTCAGCTGGTGGCCGATGCCGCCGCGGCGAAGACGGCAGCGCAAGCAACACAAACCGAAGTCGTCAAGATCCCTCGACGGAATTCAGCGATCGCAGCGGGTGCTTCGTACACGCGAACGAATACATCGGTCACGCCTAACCAATCAGTCACGGAGACGCTCACCTAATGGCTTCCTATGCTGATTACTACGGAATCAAGTTACCAGCGACTGGCGATGTGCGATCGGGCACCCAGTACGGTTGGGCTGGGACCGAATTGACGGGGACTCTCATTGTGTCGGGTGGAACCTACACATCTGCGGCCAATGTTCGTTTCAATGTCGATCGCGGCGATGGAACGCTCGGAACGCTGCGAGTACCGACGGCCGGCCAAGTGCTGAGCGGTGTCCTCGTGGATGCCACCACAGGCAACGTCGTCTTGCCAGCAGTTGGCGATGTCCAGTCTGGAGTGACCTTCGGGGCATCGAGTGCACAGGTTGGGACGTTTGCGGTGCCAACGGTTGGCCAAGTTCAGTCCGGAGTCGGTTACGGTGCAGGCGGGACCGAGTTTGTCGGGACGTTGTCCGGAAGCGGCTTCATCGAGGAATTGCTGGAACGCTATTGGGAACGGGCCATCGATCTCTACACGGGCGAAACGCAGATCAAGGATG
>CAYUJE010000468.1:0-3895 GCA_964444865.1 uncultured Pirellulaceae bacterium
GTTTTCGCGCTGATTCGCAACATGCCGGGTACGCCGCTGACGCTGAACATGGCGGAGACGGATCCGAGCAAGAAGATCAGCAAAGAGCACATGGAGGTTCTGAATCGGGCGTATGGCCTCGATAAACCCTGGCCTATCGCTTATGCGCACTGGCTGGGGAAGCTCGCGGTTCTGGACCTGGGCGATTCTTTTCGCGAAGGAAAGCCGGTCATTGGCGTGATTGGAGAGCGGATCGGGCCGACCCTGCTACTGTCCAGCGTGTCCATCGTCCTGGCATATCTGCTGGCAATTCCCCTGGGACTGTATGCCACCGCCAGAAGCGGCAAAGTCGATGAGCGAACGACAAGCGTATTTCTCTACGCGCTCTACTCGCTTCCCTCTTACGTCGCGGCGATGCAGCTTCTCTACATCTTTTACTATTTGCTTCGTGACACCGCCTGGCAACTTAAACCGGGGATGGTGAGCGACAATTATCCCACGATGTCCTTTCCGGAAAAGGTGACGGATATTGGCTGGCATTTATTGTTGCCGCTCATCTGTTTCACTTACGCGAATCTGGCCTACGACAGCCGCTTCATCAAGGCCAACATGGAAGAGGCCATCAGGCAGGATTACATTCGCACCGCTCGGGCCAAGGGTGCCGGCCGCCTGCGGATCTTGGTGTTGCATGCCTTTCGCAATACGCTAATCCCATTTGTCACTCTCTTGGGGCTGCAGCTTCCGAGTCTGCTCGGGGGTGCGATCATTCTCGAACAAATCTTTAGCTGGCCGGGAATGGGACGGCTGTTTTTTGATTCCATCACCTACCGGGACTACCCAGTGATCATGGGGCTGACGCTCATGCTTTCGATTTTGACCCTTGCCGGCCAACTGCTGGCAGACTTCTTGTACGCGATGGTTGATCCCCGCATCACCTACTCGTAACGCGGCCCCTTCAAAGTCCATCATTCCGCACCGTCGAACGCATGAAATCAGACCCGCCCAAATCGCCCGCAGCCACCAATACCCACCGGCGCGTCCGTGGGTTTTGGTCCGATACCTGGCGACGTTTCGCGGCGAAAAAGCTCTCCTTGGCGGCCTTTAGCTTTGTGGCGGCAATGGCATTGATTGCCCTGACTTCTCCACTCATCGTGGGTGTGAAGCCCATTGTTTGCAAATACAAGGGCCGCATCTATTTTCCTTGCATGTCCTATTTCTATGAAGGCTGGGAGAACCCAATCTTCGTCAAGGAATTGCGTAAGAAATATTCGATCAACTTAAAGAAAAAGGATCCCGATAGCTGGGCAATTTGGCCGCTGGTCCGCCAGGATCCCTATTACCGCGTGAAGGGCAATGAGTGGGATGATCAGCCGGGCAACCCCACCGGCAGCGATGGCAAACCCAGCCGCTATAACCTGATGGGAACGAATCAAGCGGGGGTTGATGTCTTCGCCCAACTCATCCACGGCACAAAAATCGCGTTGCTCGTCGGCTTTGTCTCCACCGGCATTTCCGCAGCCATCGGCATGACGCTCGGCGCGCTCGCCGGCTATCTCGGTGGCTGGGTGGATATGCTCGTCAGCCGACTAATCGAGGTGATGATGTGCATCCCCACGCTCGTTCTCATTCTCGCCCTTATCGCCGTGGTGGACAAAGCGACCATTTGGCACACGATGGTCGTCATTGGCATTACTGGTTGGACGGGAATATCGCGATTGACTCGCGCTGAGTTCATGAAACTCCGCAATTTGGAGTATGTGGTTGCCGCGCGCGCCCTCGGGGCGGGACGAATTCGCGTGATGTTCCGCCACGTCCTGCCCAATGCCTTGGCGCCCGTGCTGGTCCCGATCAGTTTCGGAATCGCCTCGGCCATTCTCATCGAGAACGCCCTTAGCTTCCTCGGCTTTGGCTCGCCCCCACCCAGTGCCAGTTGGGGAACGCTGCTTAATGCCGGCCAGCGAAGCCCGGATATGTGGTGGCTGATCTTCTTCCCCGGCATTGCAATCTTTCTGACCGTCATGGCTTACAACCTGATTGGCGAAGGGCTGCAAGAAGCTACCGACCCGCGACTGCGAGAGGATACGAAATAGACTATGTCGGCTTTGCTGGAAATTGACGATCTGGCGACCTACTTCTACACGGAACATGGTGTGGTGAAGGCGGTCGATCATATCACTCTGAAGATCGAGGAGGGGAAGACACTGGGGATTGTCGGCGAATCAGGCTCCGGCAAATCGGTTACGTCCTTTTCGGTCATGAAGCTGCTGGCCGGGGCGGGCAAAATCGTCAGCGGCAAAATCTCGCTGCTCGGCAAAGACCTCGTCCGACTCCCAGAGCCGGAGATGCGGCAGATTCGGGGGAAAGAGATCAGCATGATCTTTCAGGAGCCGATGACCTCGCTCAATCCGGTCTTCACCGTCGGCTATCAGGTGATGGAGGCGATTCTGCTGCATCAGAAGGTGACCAAGCAAGAAGCCCGGCAGAAGACGATTGACCTGTTCCGCGAGGTCGGAGTTCCCGATCCCGAAACCCGCATCGATTCTTATCCGCATCAAATGTCCGGCGGGCAGAAGCAGCGGGTGATGATTGCGATGGCCCTCTCCTGCAATCCCCGCCTGCTGATTGCCGATGAGCCGACGACGGCGCTGGACGTGACGATCCAGGCCCAGATTCTCGACATTCTCCGCAAGCTGCGGGATGAGCGAGGGATGAGCGTGCTGTTCATCACGCACGACCTGGGCGTCATCGCGGAAATCGCCGACGACGTGGCCGTGATGTTTCAGGGGAAAGTCGTCGAGTACGGCAAGGTCCTGGATATCTTCGAAAACCCCAAGCACCCCTACACCAAAGGGCTCCTCGCTTGCAAGCCGCGGCTGGATACGAAGTACAAGATCCTGCCGACGGTGGCCGACTTCATGGAGACGGAGGAGGAGAACGGCGAAACCAAGGTCATCGAAAAGAAAGTGGCCGCCGAGCGGCTGCAAGAGCTCGAAACCAAAGGGCGCGGGCGGCTGCTGCATCCCCTGTCGCGACTCAAGGAAATCGGCCACCCGTGGGAAGAAGGGCAGCACGCCCCGGATACCAAGACGGTGAAGGAACAAGAGCGCCCGCTGCTGGCTGTGAAAGACCTGAAGGTCTATTTCCCCATTCGCAAGGGAATCCTGCTGCGGACCGTGGGCCATGTGAAAGCGGTGGACGGAGTCACCTTTGAAATCTACCGCGGGCAAACTATGGGCCTCGTCGGCGAATCGGGCTGCGGCAAAACGACCGCCGGGCGGGCCATCCTGCGGCTCCTCGAGCCCGACGGCGGCCGCGTCGTCTACGACGGCACCGACCTGGCCCAACTGAGAAGCGGCGACATGCGCCGCATGCGCCGCAAGCTGCAAATCATCTTTCAAGATCCCTACGGCAGCATGAATCCGCGGATGACCATCGAGTCCTCCCTCACCGAGCCGATGTACATCCACAAGCTCGGCAAGAACGGCCAGGACCGCCGTGACAAAGCGGTCGCCCTGCTGGAGGAAGTCGGCATGACCGCCGAACACCTTCGCCGCTACCCACACGAATTCTCCGGCGGCCAGCGGCAGCGGATCTGCATTGCCCGGGCGCTCGCCGTCGAGCCCGAATTCATCGTCTGCGACGAATCGGTCTCCGCCCTGGATGTCTCCGTCCAGGCCCAGGTTCTCAACCTGCTCAAGAGTTTGCAGGAGAAGCGGGGCCTGACCTACATCTTCATCAGCCACGACCTCTCGGTCGTCAAATTCATGTCCGACATGATGGCGGTGATGAACGACGGCAAGATTGTCGAGTTTGGCCCGAGCGAAAACATTTATTCCAATCCCAAACAGGAATACACCCGCAACCTCATCGACGCCACGCCCAAAGACAGCATCGAAAACATCAAGCGGCGGCAGCA
>CAYUJE010000469.1:0-3863 GCA_964444865.1 uncultured Pirellulaceae bacterium
TGGCACGCCCACGGCTTTGCGGGGGCGTGGCTAAATGGATTCAGGATGTTCACGCCCACGCAAAGCCGTGGGCGTGGCACCCATATCTCGAAGGACTTGTTTTCATGGCCACCGCAGACGCGCCCCGACCCGCTTTCAAGCGGATCATCCTCAAGCTTTCCGGCGAGAGCCTGTCGCACGCCGGCGAGCGTGGGATCGGCATGGAAGAGGTGCTGCAGATTGCCCGCGAAGTAAAGCAGGCCCAGGACGTGGGCTGCCAGATTGGTCTCGTCGTCGGTGGTGGCAACATTTTGCGCGGCGCCCAATTCAAAAGTGCTCACGGCAACATTCAGGAAGCCACCGCCCATTACATGGGGATGTTGGCGACCGTCATTAACGCTCTGGCTTTGCAAGACGCGCTGGAATCGCTTGGCGCGGATACGCGAGTGATGTCGGCCATTCACATGCACGGCGTCGCCGAGCCCTACATCCGCCGGCGGGCGAAACGGCATTTGGAAAAAGGACGCATCGTCATTCTGGCAGCCGGCACCGGCAGCCCGTTCGTCACCACCGACACTGCAGCCGCCCAGCGGGCGATGGAGCTCGAAGCCGAGATTCTGATGAAGGCGACTCGCGTGGAAGGAGTCTATAGCGACGATCCGGAACGGAATCCGCACGCTGTCTTTTACAGTGAACTCGATTACGCCACCGTTCGCGAACGCAACCTGCGCGTCATGGACAGCACGGCCATCGCCCATTGCATGGAACACAACATGCCGATTCTGGTTTTCAACTTCCGCAAAGAAGGAAACATCCAGCGGGCCGTCCGCGGCGAGAAAATCGGCACCCGCATTACCAGCAAGGCAGTCTCGTAGCTTAGCCGCCTCGCCCACGAGGCGCTCCCAAAGCGGCAATCATGAACGTCCTCGCTGAGTTAAAATCCCGGTTTCGCCCCGCTCTGAATTCCCTTGCCTCCGATCCGGCGAAAGTCACTGAGCTTCTGGAACTGATTCGCGTCGCCCAGGATCCTAAATTCGGCGACTATCAGGCCAACTTTGCCATGCCGCTCGGCAAGGTGCTTGGAAAATCCACTCGCGATGTCGCCTCGCAAATCGTCGCGGCGGCAAGGCTCGAAGGTTTGGTTCAGCCGCCGGAGATCGCCGGCCCCGGCTTCATCAACCTGCGGCTGCGGGATGAGTGGGTGGCGGCTGCTTTGCGAACAGCGGCAGCGGATGAACGGCTGGGGGTGGAAGTTGCGAGCAGTCCACGGACTTATGTCGTCGACTATTCTTCCCCGAATGTCGCCAAGCCGATGCATGTGGGGCACATCCGAAGCACGGTGATCGGCGATTCGCTCTCGCGCACCCTTCGCTTTCTGGGACACAAAGTCATCAGCGACAACCATCTCGGCGACTGGGGAACCCAGTTCGGGATGATTATTTATGGCTATAAGCACTTCGTGGACAAGGCGAAGTTCGCGGCGAGCCCCGTGACCGAGCTAAGCCGGCTGTATAAGCTCGTCAGCAAGCTTGTTGAGTATCGCGAGAGTCTGAAGACGCTCCCCGAGGCAGAACGTCGACTGGCAGCCAAGCAAAAGGAAGTCGAAGAACAGAAGTCGCTTGCCAAGTCCGCCGACAAAGCGGTCAGCAAGAAGGCCAACGACTTGGCGAGGCGTTTTGCCAGGCAAGTCGAAGAGTTGGCGGAGGACATCGCTTCCCTCAAAAACAAGATAGCCGCCGTGCAGCAAGATGCCGTACAGCGGGCTTTCGCCGATCAACATGCCAGCATTGACGAAGCGGTACTCGCGGAAACGGCCAAGCTTCACAGTGGCGATCCCGAAAGTCTCCGCCTTTGGCATGACTTCCTCCCCAATTGTCGTGACGAAATCCAGAAGGTCTACAGCCGGCTCGATGTCAAGTTCGATTACGAGTACGGCGAAAGCTTCTACCACGACCGGTTGGCGGCAGTGGTTGAGGATTTGAAGAAAAAGGGGCTCGCCAAAGAAAGCCAAGGAGCGATCTGCGTCTTTCTGGATGGGTTCGAGGCTCCGATGATCGTCCAGAAAAAGGACGGAGCCTTTCTCTACTCAACGACGGACCTCGCCACGATTCAATACCGGATGGAAACCTGGCAACCCAGTGCGATTCTGTATGTCGTGGACCATCGGCAGAGCGACCATTTTGACAAGCTCTTCGCCGCGGCTCGGAAGTGGGGCTGTGAAAACGTTGAATTGCAGCATGTGAAATTCGGCACCGTGATGGGAAAAGACGGCAAGCCGTACAAGACCCGCAGCGGCGACACGGTCGGCCTGGAAGGGCTGCTGGATGAGGCCGTCAGCCAGGCCCTCAAGGTGGTCAGCGAGAACGACGACGCCAATCCGAATGGTCCGGCGCTTTCGGCGGAAGAGCGTCGGAATGTGTCGGAAGTGGTCGGCCTGGGGGGACTTAAATACGCCGATCTTTCCCACAACCGCGAGACTGATTACGAGTTCGATGCCGAGAAGATGCTCGCCAAGACAGGCAACACCGCTACGTACATGCAGTATTCCTATGCCCGGGTCCGGAGCATCTTTTCTCGCGGCGGCGTTTCTTCCACAGAATTGATGAGCGCCGCGGACAGCCTTGTGCTAACCCATCCCGCGGAGCGGGCGCTTTCGCTGATGTTGCTCCGCTTCGCCGAAGCACTCGCGGAGACTGAGGCGGATTACATGCCGCACCATTTGACGACCTACCTTTTCGACCTGGCGAAGAGCTATTTCACGTTTTATGAATCCTGCCCGGTCCTCAAAGCCGACACCGCCGAAAGTCGCACCACTCGCCTACTCCTTTCCGATTTGACCGCGCGAACGATCAAGCAGGGGCTGTCTTTGCTCGGCATTGGCGTCGTGGAGAAAATGTAAATTCAAAATCTCAAATCTCAAACAATTTGGAATTGTGAAGAGAGCTAAATTAGAAACAAGGACACTGTTTTCAGCTTTCCTAATTCCCGATTCTCATTTGTTTGGAATTTGAGATTTGAGATTTCCAATTTCAGAAAAGTCCCATGCCTCTCTCCGCTCTCAATCTCCCCGCTACCGACCCCACCTCGATCTTCGAGAACTTCCGCGGCAGCTATGGGACGGAGTTGCTGGTCGCCGCGGCAGCACACCTGAAGGTGTTTGAGAAGCTGGCAAAGCGGCCCATGTTTCACGACGATTTGCGGCGAGAACTGGGTCTCGCACTCCGCCCCGCGGCCGTGCTGTTCACAGCACTGCGTGCGATGGGATTGATTGTCGAGTCTTGGGGGAATCTGGAACTCTCCTCCCTCGCGAAGGACCATCTCGTTGGTGGACAGCCGTTCGATGTCAGTGATTATCTCGGCCTCGCGGCTCAAAGTCCCGGCGTTCTGGAAATGCTGGAACGGCTGAAGACCAACAAGCCGGCGGGCGCGGCCAAGGAAGGGGCTGCGTTTATCTTCCGCGAAGGAATTGACTCCGCGATGGAACAGGAAGCATCGGCCCGGCGGCTAACCTTGTCGCTGGCCGGACGCGCCAAGAATGTCGCTCCCCATCTGGCGGCAAAGGTCCCACTCGACGGAACCAAACGCCTGCTTGATGTCGGCGGCGGAACCGGCATCTACAGCATCGCACTCCTGCAAAAGCATCCCCAGCTTACGGCAACCGTTCTCGACGGCCCGGAAGTCCTCAAAGTCACCGCCGAGATGGCAGCCGCCTACGGCGTGGCGGACCGATTGACTTGTCTGTCCGGCGACATGTTCAAAGACGCTCTGCCAAGTTGCGATGCAATCCTCCTCTCCAACATTCTGCACGATTGGGATGTTCCTCAGTGCCGCGACCTCCTGCGCCGTTCCGCCGCGGCGCTCCCTTCGGGCGGAAAGCTGCTGAT
>CAYUJE010000470.1:0-3836 GCA_964444865.1 uncultured Pirellulaceae bacterium
GAAGAATACGTCGAACAGGCTTATCTCTTCAAAGCCCTCGGAGAGCGGCTGCCGGAGAATGTGCCGGTGCAGGAGTTGATGCTGCAGATCAAAAATGAGCTGCTGGCGACGACGCGGCTGCCGATGGCGATTGATTTCATGCTGGCGGAGCTGAAGCACCTGGGGACGATGTCCTCGGCGATGGCCCGGCTGCCGCACTACTTCACGCCGTTTCAGACGTACGTGATTTCCGAGGCGGAGGCGGAGCGGGGGAGGTTCGACATTCGCGTGGCGGTGGAAATCCTGCGACACGAGGCGGAGTATCGCTCCCAGGGGGGCTCGCCGCAGGGGGTTTTCCTCTACCAGTTCGAATGCCTGAGCCGCAACCGCTTGCGTTACGACCCCGGCCTGGGGGCGATGGCCCAGGACACGATTTTCGACGAAGCCTGGCGGGAATGGATTCTCACAGTCCGGCGGCAGGTCGGCCTCGTCGATTTCGCCGACATGATCTACGTCCGGAGCGACTTCTACCAAAAGCAGCGGCAGCGGCCCGGCGAGGAACCGCTCCCCCCCGAGAAGCCGATGCTCTTCGGCGAGAAGGAAGGGAAAATCGCCTGGGCCAACCGAAAGAAGGACCCGCTCTACCTCTTCGCCGCCCTCCAGCGCCACCTCGGCTACCCCGCAGTGCCGCGGCCGAAGAAGCTCGACGAGACGCAACAGGTCCTGCCGCTGCTCCTCAACCGGCTCGAACGGCTGGAGACGCGGCTCAAGCTGCTGGAGGAAGAAGGGAAGAAAGGGGGAATTGATTTGACGAAGTTTTATGAGGGGAAGAAGCCGTAGGGGTCGGGAGGTGTTTTCGCCTCTGAAGACTTCGCATCGCAAGTAATGGTCGCGGCGAAAACTCCTCCTGAACCCGTCCGCTCGGCTACTCAATTGGGACGGGGTCGGGAAGAGTTTTCGCGTATCGCACTCTTTCGGTTATCATTCGTCATTGACCGCGAAAACCCTTCCCGACCCCTACGACTATGAAGCAAGTCCTCCGGAGCCTCCTCGCCATCTTTCTTGGCGTCATAGTTGGCGGCATTACGGTCGCAATCGTGGAAATTCCTGGCTACTTCATTCACCCGCCGCCTCCAGGCCTGAACTTCAATGACATGGAAGCCATGAAGGCCCATGCGGCCAAAACGCCCCCGCTGGCGATGGCGGTTGTGGCGCTGGCTTGGGCGGCGGGACCCTTTGTGGGAACGCTGGTCGCCTGCTTGATTGTCCGCAAGAAATATGTGGTCCACGGCCTGATCATCGGCACCATCTTCGCGCTCCTGGACGCTTCCAATTATGCAATTCCACACCCACTCTGGCTGATGATTGCGGGCATTGTGTTTCCGTTTCTGACTTCCGGCGCCGCCGCCTACCTCGCGAACCGGCTGTTCCCGCCCAAGGCCAACTCGCATCAACCGTTTGATATGCGGAAGAAGAATATGGCGTGTAAGTAGGGGTCGGGAGGTGTTTTCGCGAAGTCGCGCGATGCGGAGTTTCGCAGAACTCAGCCGCGAAAAATCCTCCTGAACCCGTTTGCGTTGCGTCTCTTACCGTCGTGCTTCCTGCCGACGTCACACCAGTGAACGGGGCAGCTTGGTTCGCAACACGAACGGGGTCGGGAAAGGTTTTCGCGGCTGGCTTCGTTGCAGTTTCATAAGGTTGTGAACGCGAAAACCCTTCCCGACCCCTACTGCCGTTTGCCGCTGACGAAGGGACTGTCCGCCACGTAGAACCGCAGCAGTTTTTCCTGCGCTGTGCTGATGCCAATGCGCGGCGAGCGGCGGATCATTTTGGGTGAGAGCTTGAAGTCAGAATCGTCGTCGATCCAAATCTCGCGGCCGAGGGTCAGGTCGAAGCCGTCCTGCTGGCGATTGATGGCGAGGGCTTCGCAGAGTCGGGCGGGCCCGCGGCAGAGGTCGCGGGGTTTGATGAGGATAGAACCTAAGGGGGTCGGGAGACTTTCGCGTTGACGATCATTCAAGACAGATTGATCCTTCCCGCGAAAGACTCCCGACCCCAGCCGTTGCCGCCGCGCCAGCAAACTCTCGCTCCGCCGTTTCGCCATCAATTCCAGTCCAAACAGCGGCTCGATGGCGCGAATCAGAACGGCGGTCGCAACGCCCACAGGTTCCGTCACGACGTTGACGCACCACCGTGAATGAATCGCGTAGACGTAGGCATGCCCCGGAGGACCGAACATGGAGGCGTTGCGCGGTGTCTTTCCGCGGAACGAATGAGCGGCGGAATCGGTGGCTCCTTCATACGCTTCCACTTCCACAATCCGCCCGCCGCACTTCCCCTCGGCTGATTCCCGCCAGAGAAGCTTGCCCAAAAGGTCCCTCGCGACCTTCGCGGAAGGGCGATCGTAAAAATCTCGGGTCAAAATCCTGTTCACCGACATTCTTTCCACTAGCAGGACCAAAATGGCAGCCGCAAAACGGTGTGTTTTCCGGTGAAAAACGACTCGCAAAGCTATTCTAAGGCCAGCACAGCAAGTTGCGGATTTTCCTAAGTCTAAGTGTCCAAAAGGCTTGCGTCTTCACACGCGCTACCCGCCAGTCGGTGCTCTTTCTTCATGACACGCCGCAAATCCTTGTACACTAACCGTTTAGGAAAATCTTTTTGCCAATAGTTGACTCTGCAAATTAGATCGCTAAACTTGGCCCCTTCACTAAAGGTTGTGGCAGCGAAATGCCGCACCTACAATATATGGTGTACCACGGAGGGTGCTCACCCCAATTCGTGCCCCGTCTATTGGCACATTTTTCATGGAGTTTTCTTTCATCCTCGCCCACTTTCGGGCCGATGCTTGTACAGTGATTTATTGTATAGTATATTCGCATGAGGCAGCTTAATCTCCCCCTCGCTGATACGTCGGGTGAGTTCGGCACTCACAACCAAGAAGGAGCTGATGGTATGGCAAGCGTTACTTCTCCCCGCACCCGCGTGGCCCCCGTTCGTCCCGTGGCGAAGACCGATCCGGTCCGCGAACTGGCGAAGGGACTCCGCGTCGAGCCGCTGTTCTGCCCGGAAAGCCTGGCGGACCCGTTCGATAGCGTCAACTGGGAGCTTCGCAGCGCCCAGATCAAGGACGAGAGCGGCAAGCTGATGTTCGAGCAGCAGGATGTCGAAATCCCCGCCGGCTGGACGCAACTCGCCACCAACGTCATTGTCAGCAAGTATTTCTACGGTGAAAACGGGACCGAGGAACGGGAGCGGAGCGTCAAACAGCTCATCCACCGCGTCACCCGGACCATCGCCGACTGGGGGATCGAGGACGGCTACTTCGCCAGCCCCGAGGACGGCGAGCAATTCTATCGCGAGCTGACCTGGCTTTGCCTCAATCAGCACGGGGCGTTCAATTCGCCAGTCTGGTTTAATGTTGGCCTTTATCATCAGTACGGAGTGACCGGCAGCAAGTGCAATTGGCGCTGGAACCCCGAGACGATGGACGTCGAACAGCCGGAGAACCCTTACGAGTTCCCGCAGGGCTCGGCTTGCTTCATTCAGAGCGTCAGCGACAACATGGAAGCGATCATGCGTCTCGCCACCAGCGAGGCCATGCTCTTCAAGTTCGGTAGCGGCACGGGAACGGACCTTTCCACCCTCCGCTCGCACCGCGAGAAGCTCTCCGGCGGCGGCAAACCTTCCGGCCCGCTCTCCTTCATGCGGGTCTATGACCAGATTGCCGCAGTGGTGAAGAGCGGCGGTAAGACTCGCCGCGCCGCCAAGATGCAGTCGCTGAAGATTTGGCATCCAGACATTCTGGAATTCATCGAGTGCAAGTGGAAGGAAGAGAAGAAGGCCCACTGCCTGAT
>CAYUJE010000471.1:0-3819 GCA_964444865.1 uncultured Pirellulaceae bacterium
CTTCCCCGCCATCGACACCGCCGTCGATAACATCAAAATCTCGCAGGGCCTCGAAAACGTCGCCAAGGTGATGGACCGGGCCTGCCTCCTGCGCGGCTATACGGCTGGTGACCTCGGCTTCATTCTCCATTCGCGGCATCAGTACCACTGGCACACCGGCTACGCTCCGCCGCAGACGGTAGCCGCCCCGCACATCGGTTCGGTCATTGCCCGCACGCTCGGCCCGCGCGACCCGGCCATGCCCGCGTTCATCGACATCGGCCAGCGGTTCGACCTCGGCGAAGGAGAAGAGCTGAAAGCCTTCCACACCGCCGGCTTTCTCGGCAGCGAGCATGGCCCGTTCCTCATTCCGTACCCCGACCAGGCCCTCACCTCCGTCCAGCCGCCGGCAGGCATGAGCGTCGAGCGATTCAAAGCTCGCTACAAAGCCTACAAGCAGTTCGCCGCTGAAAGCCCCATCGCCAAACTCGGCAGCGATTACCAGCGGGAATCGCTGGAACGCTCGCTCGAAAACGCCTACCGCCTCCTCTCGTCGCCGGCCGCCAAGGCCTTCGACCTTTCGCGAGAGCCCAAGCAAAAGTTCGACGCCTACAACACGGGCCGTTTCGGCCTCGGCTGTCTGCTCGCCCGCCGGCTGGTCGAATCGGGGGCCCGCTTCATCGAATTGACGACCGAGTACATCCCGTTCCTCAACTGGGACACGCACGACAACGGCCACACCCGCCTCGCCGATCTGAAAAAACTCATCGACCGCCCCATCGCCCAGCTCGTCCTCGACCTCGAGGAGCGCGGCCTCCTCGACCGCACCCTCATCGTCCTGGCCAGCGAATTCAGCCGCGACATGGTGATGGAGGGCCGCCCGGAGCAAGCGGTGCAGGACCAGGTGCAAGTCCCGGCCAAAATCGAGGAGCTGAAATTCTACGGCATGCACCGCCACTTCACCGGGGCCGGCTCCGTGCTGATGTTCGGCGGCGGCCTGAAAAAAGGGCACGTCCACGGCGTCACCGCGGACGAGCGCCCCGTCACCACCATCTCCGGCCGCTTCACCATCGAAGACCTCCACGCCACCATCTACCGCTCCCTCGGCATCAGCCCCACCCTCGCCTACGAAATCGAATCCCGGCCGTTCTACGTCACGAAAGATGGGCTAGGGAAACCGATTGAGGAAGTGTTTGCGTGAACTGGCGAGCGACCCAGCGTAAGCTGGCTGGTGACTTAGAAGCGGCAAAGCTCGCACAGAGGCACAAAGGCACGGAGGGGGAGAGGAAAGACAAAGCAGATTTCACATTGAGCCTTTAGCATCTGACATTGCTTCTCTGTACCTTCGTGCCCCTGTGTGAGAAAATCTTCCCGCTCTGTTCGGCGCGGGTCTCCCACGAGTACCTCGATTCATCGCCGGTCACTGCGCCGACTCTTGTCGTCGCAACTCCCAGTCCCGTCTCGATTTACACAAAAATATGAATCACTTGCTCCGGTCTTGATTCACACTTTAGCACTCACTCGCACAAAAAACTTACGGTGATTCACCTCATCACAAGTCCCTTCACCGCCTGGATTTGCGCCGCTCTCTCTCGCCGCAAGTCCCTGAATCAACCCCCAAAACACCCTGTTTCGATTCACTCCCAAGCGGCAAGTCCTTGTCCTAAAACACTTTGCGCCGAGAATCAAGCCGTTCTGGTCCGTTGGCATGAATCAGACGAACGGAGCAAGTAGGGTGTCTGAGCGGTAGCGAAATACACGCGTAATCCGCCCGACGGAACCGTTGTCGTTCCGCATGCGTGCGTTTTTTTTGCCGCACTCCTGGCACCCCTCTTCGTCGCAAACTCAGGCCCTGGAATGTCTTGCGCAGTTCTCCGCGTCCCAACTAGCCCGCATAATTATGCACGGCATGCATGACACGCCACGGCCCAAAAAAACACCGCCCCCCCAGTCGTCCCTTGGACGACGATTTCCCGACAACCGACTTGCCAAAGAACTGCTCCTCTCCCATTGGAAGAAGCCGGGTGAGGGTCCTGTCCTCCCCCGCTAACCGCAATCGCCAGCGAGGGCCTTCCTGCCACCAGCGCGGACCGTCGCCATGCATGCACAAAAGGATAGTAAAGTCAATTGGCACATTCAAGAGGCCGCCACAACGTTTTTGAAACTTTCTTGGGGACGCGCCAGAGAGGAATTGAACCGCAGAGAACGCAGAGGTCGCGGAGGAGGACGGAGGGATAAGAACTTTTTCTTCCCCTCTCCAACCTCTGCTTCCCCTCTCTGCGCCCTCCGCGCACTCTGCGGTAATCCACCAGGAGGTAATCGGCAGTCGGGAGAGGGGCGGGGCCCTCCGACCCTCGCCCAACGCAGGCGAAGATGGTGGCTGTGTCCCCGTTCTGGCTAGCCAAACTTTGCTCTGGAGGGACAAGCTTGCCGGTGGTGGATGAGAGCGAATGTCGGCGCTTTCTCGCTGGGGCTGCGGGTTCGTGGAGTGCAGCGTCCATTGCTTCAAGCGGGGCTAGTAATCGCCGACAACGTCCTTGCCGTCAATCGTGATGAGGGCTTGCAGAGTTTCCGGGTTGAGACTTGTGCTCAAGAAGTGAACGCTCCCATCGACGAAGACGGCTTGAGTCCCCTGGGGATGCTGGAGCTGGATTCCGGATTTGGGCTTCAGAAAATTGAAATCGATGGAGTCCGTCGGCGACATCCAGTGAACGGCCTGCTTTTCACCAACCTCGATGACCATCAGCGTCGAACTGTGGCTGTCGGTGATTTCGGAAAGCTTTCGCGACTCCGTCGGTTTGAAACAGCCGCCCGGAACCGCGACCGCCATATAGACGGTATGCGTATCCGGGCAGTTGACCGAAGGGCACATATATCCAGGGGTCGCGGCAGCGAAGGCCACTTTGTTAGCCGGATCATCCCACGGTTTGGCGAGATCGATCGTCTTGTAAAGAGGCTCTTGTTCCATAAAGGGCAGAATCAACGTCCGCCAGCTATGGAGCGGCTTACCGTTCGCATCGACGGTATATGCCGGAGGGAGTGCGCCGTACTCATCCTGGTAACTGTGCAAGGCAAGACCAATCTGTTTGAGGTTGTTGCTGCATTGCATGCGACGCGCCGGGCCGGCCCGGCGCGTCGCGGGAAGCAGCAGTAAAAAGAGCACCGCGATGATTCCGACCACTACCAGACATCCCAGCAGGTTCGGACGCCAAGACTGGGTTTTTGGCTCCTCAGGCCGGCCGCCGTGCAAAGTGCTTTGATAAGGATTGGTTTCCATGGGGAATTTCCAGAGTGAATAGCCCTCAACTCAACGATTGAAACCTTGCGCATTGTATATCGTTTCATCCCTCCGCAGACAATCGCATCAACTGCGGGGCGATTTCCCGTAGGCGGCTGCGGTCCAAGGGGCGGGGTTGAGCTTGCATCTAGAGGGCCGAAAAAACTATCATGCCGGCTGCAATTCGCGGATTTTCGCTTACTTACTCGGAGGTGCATCATGGGCCTGTTTTCAGAATTCAGGAATTTCGCGCTGCGGGGCAACGTGATTGACATGGCGGTGGGGGTCATCATAGGCGGGGCTTTTCAGAAGATTGTGACGTCGGTGACCAACGACCTGATTCTGCCGCCGGTGGGGAGGGCCATGTCGATGGGGGGCGAGGCAATCAACTTCAAGGATATGTTTTTCGAATTGCAGACTCTGCCGGACAAAATGCCGCGCTCCTTAGATGCCGTGCAGAAGGCGGGGATTCCCGTGATTGCGTATGGTGCATTTCTGCAAACCACGCTCGACTTTTTGATTCTGGCCTTTTGCATTTTCATGATGGTCAAGTTGATTCAAAT
>CAYUJE010000472.1:0-3818 GCA_964444865.1 uncultured Pirellulaceae bacterium
TTTCCGTAATCCAGCTTCCCATAGGGTGCGGAGTAGGAATGTTCCCAGAGCGACTCTCCTGTCGACGCGTCAAAGCAGAGGACTCGTTCCACTTCCGGGTTTGTCTGCCGATCCATCGTATAGACGCGACCATTGGCGACACTCACGCCAGCGTAGCCTCCCCCGATCGGTTTCTTCCAGACTTGCTTCAAGCCGCTGGAAGGCCATTTCTCAGGAAGGGCGGGCCCATGCCATGTTCCATCCCCTCGAGGTCCACGAAACTGTGGCCAGTCGGTTTCGACCGGAACGGGACGTTCAGGGTCTGCTGCAAACGTACTTACTGGTGCAAGAAGGCCAATCACTGCAAGAACGAGTTGTATGCACAATGTCATGCCATGATTCTCGATAATCTCAGGGACACGGTGTTTGGGTCATAACATTTAACAAGTTGATTGCCTTCCTCGCCAGACTGCGGGCGAGAATGGTGCAAGTCGAGACCAGTCGTTGATTGCGATAGGGCCTTCCTGGTGAATGCCGCAACTACCTCCGCCACCCTTCACCACCGCTGACGTCAACTTGCGTTCACGCGAGAAAATACGGCGACCCCGGTGGGTGCCACGAAAGTCCGGTACTGCTGTTTCATTTTTTCAAACTGCAATTCGTGTCGGCTGAGAGGTGGCGGTGGGACTTCTCGGCCGAGGGAGAACACGATCAACGTTGCAACGTTTGGGAGAGCGTCTTCCAGTTCCTGCGGCAACGTTGACACTCCCGTATCTCCGAGTTGGTTGGCCACCACGGAGTAGGCTTGCGCGAAGAGGGGCGACTGGCTGGTTGAAACGCAGATGGTTTTCAGTTTCGACCACTCGACGAGGTCAACGGCGGTGACGGCCAGTGGGTTGTTTTGAATCGCCAGGTGCAGAAATTTGTCGCTGGCCGTGGGGAGTTGCGGTCGATTCGCAAGCAGATTCTGGCCCACGTTGAGCTGGATGAGTTTTGACAAGCCCGAGAGATCGGGAATTTCGGTGAGTTGGTTGTGCTCGACATCGAGCGTCGTCAGGTTGTGGGTCACCGACAAATTCGCGGGAAGCTTCGTCAGAGAATTGTGAGCCACCTTCAGCGTGCTCAGCCGTACGAGCTTGTCGATGTTGTCCGGGAGCGCGGTTAATGAATTGAAACTGACGACCAGCGAACTGAGGTCTACCAGTGTCATCAAGGAAGCAGGTAACTCGGTCAGTTGATTTCCCACCAGATTCAGCGTGCCAAGTTTCACGCATAAGCCAATTTCGTCGGGCAGACTGTCCAGTTGATTGTCCGCCACTTGCAACATCAGAAGGTTCGTCAACCCCTTGATTTCCACTGGGAGCTTTTTGAGTTGGTTGTTGCTTAACTCAAGCGTTCCGAGTTGGCTTAATCCGCCGAGTTCCGGGGGCAGGCTCGTCAATTCTTTGCGCGACGCATCCAGAGTCTAGATCATGGCGAGTCCTTTGATTTCAGCCGGCAGTTTCGCGAGGCGATTGCCACTCACATCGAGATGCTGCAGCGCGGCCAGTTTTTCCACGGCGGCGGGCAGGCTCGTCAGTTGGTTTGCCGAAACATTGAACTTCTCTAAAACGACCCAGGCACCGATCTCATTCGGCAACCCCGCAAGGGAGTTCTCGGATACGTCGCAGTTTGAAAGCTTGATCCATTGGCCGACGCTCGCAGGGAGCGCCGTCAGTTGATTGCCACTGCACAAGAAGTCTTTGAGTTCCGTCCACCCGCTCACGTCCGCAGGGAGTGCTGATAACTTGGCCAGATTGAGCGACAGAAATCTGAGCGACTTCCAACCATTGACCCCGGCTGGCAAGCTTTGCAGGGGTGTCCGATCCATGCGGAGTTCCTCCAGAGCGGTCCAACCTGACACGGTCTCCGGCAACGCCGCCAGTTTCGTATCAGACAGATTCAATCGAGTCAGTCGCTGCCACTGGCCGACCTCATCAGGTAGTGCTGCGAGGGGATTGGCCTGCAGGTTGACGTGACGCAATTCGCGAAGCTCGCCGATTTCCGGCGGCAGGCTTTGCAGCTGACAGGACTGCAAGTCGAGAGATCGCAGAAGGCGGATCTGGCCAATCGAAGCCGGCAATATTGAGATCGCGGTCGCCGGCGCGTTAAAAACGTACAGCGAGCGTAACAGACCGATTCGGTCCGGCAATTCCGCCAATGGGTTCCCGCCGACGTCAAGTTCGTGGAGACTTGGCAACGGAATCGCTTCATCCGGAAGCTTCGTCAATTGATTGCTGCTCAAGTTCAGACTCTCAAGTTCGTCTAAACCGACTAAGGACGGGACGCTCTTCAGCCGATTCGCGCTGACGTCGAGATATTTCAGGCTTCGAAGTTCACCAGTCGAAGTCGGGAGGTGCTCAAGCTGATTCATCGACGCGTCGAGGATTTCCAGCTTTCCGCACTTGCCGATTGCCTCGGGCAAAGTGGTTAGCGGGTTGAAGACCAGGTTGAGATCCATCAACGAGGTCAACTTCCCGAGCTCATCGGGCAGAGAAGTCAGTTGATTTTGAGCCAGATTGAGGCGTCGTAGTCGCGTCAATCGTCCGAATCCAGCGGGCAGTTGGGTGAGTTGGTTCGTGTCAAGGTTCAAGTCGGTCAGGCGTTCAAGCTGTCCGAACTGCGCTGGCAACTCCTTCAGAAGACAATTTGAACAGTCCAGGATTTCCAATCGCTGAAGCTGGGCAAGTTCGGGAGGCAGCGTTGTCAGTCCCTGCCGATCCTCGGTCGACGTGCTGACGCGAAAGTTACTGTCGGAGACGCTCAATTCTCGCAAGGACGTGAGCCGACCGATCTCCGGCGGCAAGGTGAGCAGGTGATTGTGTTGTAGGTTCAGGATTTCCAGATTGATTAAGTCTCCGATCTGCTGCGGCAACTCTTCAATCGGATTTCCATGCAACATCAA
Source organism: uncultured Pirellulaceae bacterium (assembly GCA_964444865.1). Taxonomy (GTDB): domain Bacteria; phylum Planctomycetota; class Planctomycetia; order Pirellulales; family Pirellulaceae; genus SXOA01. The sequence continues at coordinate 2,924 of CAYUJE010000472.1, forward strand.
TTCTCGAAGTGAGGCGAGCTTTCCAATTTCCGCTGGCAGGCGAGTCAGCTTCGCTCGAACGAGGCGCAATCGCTCCAGCCGTTGCAAGCCACCGACGGTTGCGGGCAGACTGGTGAGCGACATGTCAAAGCCATTTAATTCGCGAAGCTCGGACAACGATCCGAGAGAGTCCGGAAATGATGTCAGCGGGTTTCCCGAGACCGACAATTCACGCAGCGATCGCCAACCGGAGATTTCTGTGGGGAGTTTTTCAAAGCGATTTTGATCCAAGTTCACGGATTCCAGCGAGTCGAGATCGAACACGTTGGTTGGGAGTTCCGTCAGATGGTTGCCGACTGCGTCAAGTTCACGTAATGACTTCAGCTTTCCAATGACCTCGGGCAACTGGTCGAACCCGCATGAACGGATAATCAAAACTCGTAGCTTTGTCAGTGCTACGAATTCCTCTGGCAATCCGTCAAGCCCGTTGCCGCTGATGGACAACCACTGCAGTGCCGTCATCTCTCCGATTTCCGCAGGCAAAGCGCCAATTGTATTGCCGCCGATATCCAATGACTCCAACTTGATGAGGAGTCTCAATTCGCTGGGAAAGTTGCTGAACTTGTTTCGGGCGAGCGAGAGAGCTCGCAGCGCCTGCCAAGTCCCCAATCCGGCTGGAAGCGAGGTCAGTTGGTTAGCCGTGAAATCAGCGTCACGCAACGCCGACAACCCCGTGATCTCGTTCGGAAGGTCGGTCAAGGCGTTATCGTAGGCATGAAGCTTCTCTAACTGGACAAGACTTCCGATCTCCGGAGGCAGAGCCGTGAGCTTGTTTCCGGAAATATCCAGCGATTTTAACTTCGTCAATTGTCCAATTTCTTGAGGCAACGACGTCAATTGATTTCGATCAAGCCGA
>CAYUJE010000473.1:0-1855 GCA_964444865.1 uncultured Pirellulaceae bacterium
AACTCGTCCATCTGCGGTATTTCGCGGGGCTTTCGGTCCCGGATGCGGCGGAAATGCTCGGAATTTCCCCCCGCACGGCAGACCGGGTCTGGGCCTTTGCCCGGGCGTGGCTCCACCGGGAAATTGCGGGGCAGGAAGGGGAATTGGAAGAAAAGTAGCTATTTTTGGCGTGATCTTGGGTAAAACGTCGCATTGTTGAGGACGTCATTCCTTCCCAATTTGGCCGAGGCCCGCGTCATGAATGAACGAGACCTTTTTCTGTCCGCTCTGGAAATCGAGGATCCCTCGGCTCGCAAAACTCATTTGCAAGCGGCCTGTGCGGATAATGCGGAGTTGCTTGCCCGGGTCGAGGCGCTGTTGGCGTCCCACGAAGGGGAGAGCCGGTTTCTGCAAACCCCCGTCGTGGAACAGCTCGGCGATGAGATCGCACCAACCATCGTCATGGGAACCGGCTCCACAGAGGAGGAAGTGGTCAGCGAGAACCAGGAGCAAACCAAAATGGCCGACGAAATCCCTCTGGGCTACTTGGAGCCCTCCACCAAGCCAGGGTCCCTCGGAAGGCTGGCCCATTACGAGATTCTCGAGGTCGTCGGCCAAGGGGCCTTTGGGACAGTGCTCCGGGCGTTCGACGAAAAACTGCAACGGGTCGTGGCGATCAAAGTCATGGCCCCGGAACTCGCGGCTACGTCCCCCACCCGGAAACGGTTCATCCGCGAGGCCCAGGCTTCGGCTGCCATTCGCCACGAAAACGTCGTCAGCGTCTACTCCGTCGAAGAAAAGCCCATCCCGTACCTGGTGATGGAGTACATCCCCGGCGAAACATTGCAGCAACGTCTCAACAGAACGGGTCCGCTCGATGTGTCCGAAACCTTGCGGATCGGCCGGCAGATCGCCGAGGGCCTGGCTGCGGCCCATGCGACCGACTTGATTCACCGTGACATCAAGCCGGGGAACGTGCTGCTCGAAGGAGGCCAGCACAAAGTCAAGATCACCGACTTTGGCCTGGCTCGCGCGGCGGACGACGCCAGCATGACGCAGAGCGGCATGATCGCCGGCACGCCGATGTATATGGCCCCCGAGCAGGCGCTGGGGCAGATGCTCGACCAGCGGGCCGACCTGTTCAGCCTCGGCAGCGTGATTTATCAGATGGTTTCCGGCCGCCCACCGTTCCGCGCGAACACCACAGTGGCCGTCTTGAAACGCGTGGCCGAAGATACTCCGCGGCCGATCCGTGAAGTCATCCCTGAGACGCCACAGTGGTTGTGTGACATCATCTCGAAACTGCACGCGAAAGACCCCAAAGATCGCTTTCAGTCCGCCCGTGAAGTAGCCGACGTGCTGGCCGATTGCGAAGCGCAGCTGAAGGCCAACTCGAAGCTGCAGGATTACTCCCGCATCCCGCAAAACAAGCGACCCCCGGCGGGGAAGTCCGGCCGGTGGAAATGGGTCGCGGCGGCGGCCATGTTAATTCCTGTGCTCGTGCTGGCCGTCTTGGCAATCCCCTTCCTGTACCGCTACGCAACCAACGAGGGGACCCTCATCTACAGCGGCGCGATCGACCCGAATCTCGAGAACATCCTCATCAAGCGCGACGGCCAGGTCGTAGCGAAGCTCCTCACCAGCCACGGCATCGTCCATCTGCCGGCCGGGGATTACGAGGCGGAGGTCGTCTGCAAGGATGGTTACGAGCTGGCCAGGTATCGCAGGGGACCTTTTTCGGTGCTGGGGGACGCCCCAGATGCTCTCGGCTGGGAAGACGCCGTGGGCGGGACAATCCCACTGACTCTGACCCGCGACTGGGATGTGGGCATCAGCCTCAAACTTGCAAAGTTGACCGACAATCCGAGCAACACGC
>CAYUJE010000473.1:1865-3743 GCA_964444865.1 uncultured Pirellulaceae bacterium
CAAGGTATCTGCCGATTCCGGCTGGGTGCAACTCTTCAACGGCAAGGACTTCACGGGGTGGGTCGCGCAAACGCGTACCAAGGATCAGGAGCCGCATGCGCCCTGGAAAATTGTCGACGGCGTGCTGATTGCCAGAGGAGGGAACTCAGGAAGTGCCTCACTACGCACTGTGAAGGCATACGAGAATTACGAGCTTAAGCTCAAGTTCCGATTTCCGCGCCGAGCGCCAGGCGATAAGCAATACACTACCCAGACGGGGCTCGTTGTCCGTCGCCAGGAAGCGGAGTTCGTCAATCTTACGCCGGAAATCCGCCTAAACCTTGGTCACGCTTGGGAAGGGAGGGCGTTGGATTTTGGAGTCTATCCGCGGACAATTGCAAAAGTCGCGGTGCAGGAGCCCGTTCGGTACCAGCCGTCCGGTGAATGGAACGAATTGGCAGTGACATGTAGCGGCGGCACAATCGACGCTTCGATCAATGGCAACCTGACGATCAAACTGACCGATTGCCAGCTCAGCACGGGCTATATCGCCCTGGACGCCCATGGAACGCCGATCGATTATCGGGACATCGTCATCAAGGAACTGCCGCCAAGCGCGCCGCCGACCTTCACCAACACCCTCGGCATGGAGTTCGTCCTCGTCCCCAAGGGGAAGTCGTGGCTGGGGGGCGGCAATGACAAGCTGGGAGACAAAGAAGTGGAGATTCCCGCCGACTTCTACCTGGGAAAGTACGAGGTCACGCAGGAGGAGTGGGAGAAGGTGCTGGGGGAGAATCCCAGCCACTTCTCGCGCACCGGCGATGGCAAGGACGCGGTGAAGGACATCCCGGACGTGGACCTGAAGCGATTCCCAGTTGAGCAAGTGTCATGGGATGACTGCCAGCGATTCGTCGAGAAACTGAACCAACGGGAGAAGGAGACGGGCTGGGTCTATCGGTTGCCGAAGGAGACGGAGGGGGAGTACGCGTGTCGCGGCGGCCCGATGGCGGATCGGGCAAAAAGCGCCTTCGACTTCTATTTCGCCAAGCCCACGAACACTCTGCTGCCGGAGCAGGCCAACCGGCAACACGGCAATGGGCTCAACCGGACGTGCGTCGTGGGGAATTATAAACCCAACCAATTGGGCCTGTGCGACATGCACGGCAATGTCTGGGAGTGGTGCCTCGAAAGCTGCCCCACGCCACCTGTGTTGGATCCCAGGGACCTGTCATCCCGGGTGATGCGCGGTGGCGGCTGGAGCCTCGACGCGTCCGACGTCCGCGCGATGCACCGCGGCGCGACTCCGCCTGCGTTCCGGGGAAATAACCTCGGCCTGCGTCTGGCCCGAGTTCCGGCCGGCGAACCAGCGATCGATAAGAAATAGTCGCTCGCGCCGCCCCCCCGGGAATCATGAAAAATCTTTCCGCCGGGCCTTGCCTGTGCCAACCGCGTTGTATACACTTGTTCAAAAGCGGAGGAGCTGCGCGAGGGGCCAGGGAAGGTGTGCTCCTTGACAATTGGGTCGTAAGGGAAGATCCGTTGCCACTAACGATGGTGGCGAGTCCGTAAGTTTATTTGAAAAACAGCTTATAAAATCACTGATACATCCCCTGAAATGGGCAGGGTTTCGGTGAATCAGAAAGTTCGTGATTTACGCCGGTTCTGAATCATATCTATCGGCGGAAGTGGCGGTGGAACAAGAGGTTGCGGACGGGCTGATGATTCAGATTGGGCGCGAAAAACATCCGTGAATCTGTGAATCAAAGCCCCTGCTCACCCGCTTTTAGCGCAGGGAAGGGCAGAAACAGTGGCGCCGGATTTAAGGGCGAACTGATTCTCATCCCGGCCCTCTCCCCAGAGGAGAGGAAGGATATAATCGGGCCATGCAATCCATACCCC
>CAYUJE010000474.1:0-3739 GCA_964444865.1 uncultured Pirellulaceae bacterium
TGAGAGCTAACGATCCAGAAAAGTGGTCGCCACCCACCGGCCAGCCGCATCATGCGCCGAAGGCGAAGAATGTGATTTGGATTTTCCTGTCCGGCGGCGTCAGCCAACTGGAAACGTTCGATCCCAAGCCGGCGCTCAACAAGTATGAAGGGAAGACCTACGACGAGTCGGGCCTGCCTAATCCGCAAAAGTCCCCGCTGTTTCTGGCCCGCAGCAGAAGCGTGGTGGGGGACGACCGACAGCTCTTTACCAAGATTTTTCCGCTGCAAGTCGGCTATAAGAAATATGGCGATGTTGGCCTGGAAGTGAGCGACTGGCTGCCGAACCTGGCGACGTGCGCGGACGATCTGGCGGTGGTCCGCTCGATGTGGACGACCGACAACGATCACGCCGCTGAGTTTCAGATGCACACCGGCCGGCATGCTCTTGACGAGCAACAGCCGGTGATTGGCTCGTGGATTCATTACGGGCTGGGTTCACTCAACGAAAACCTGCCGCAGTTCGTGTTCCTGGGGCAGTTCAGCGATAACCGCGTCCGGAAGGACTTCGCCCCCGACTATCTCGGCCCGGCCCACGGCGGCGTGCAGCTCTCCCTCGACCCCGCCAACCCGCTTCCCTTCGCCGCCCGCGCCAAGGACATCACCCTGGAACAGCAGCGGAGCGAGTTTGCCTTCATCAACGAGCTGAACCAGCTCACGGCGAAGGACCATCCTGAAGACGACCAGCTTCGGGCACGCATCCAGTCGTATGAGCTGGCCTTCCGCATGCAGCTCTCCGTGCCGGAGGCCCTCGACCTCGCCAAGGAAACCGCAGACACGCAGAAGCTTTACGGCATCGACAATCCGACGACCGCAGTCTACGGCCGGCGCTTGCTCGCCGCCCGCCGATTGGCGGAGCGAGGAGTCCGTTATTCACTCGTCTATCTCAGCGACTACGGCGAGTGGGACTCGCATCAGAAGCTGAAAGAAAATCACAGCCGTTCGTGCGAGCGAATCGATAAGCCGGTTGCCGGACTAATCAAAGACCTGAAACAGCGGGGTATGTTCGATGACACGCTCGTCGTCTTCTGCACCGAATTCGGCCGCACTCCCGCGGTGGAAGGTGGAGGCCAGTTCAACGCCCCCGCCACCGGCCGCGACCATCACCCCCACGGCTTCTCCGTCTTCTTCGCCGGAGCAGGAGTGAAGCGAGGCTGTATCCACGGGGCCACCGACGAACTCGGCTTCCATGCGGTCGAACACCCCCATTACGTCACCGACATCCACGCCACCGTGCTGCACCTGCTCGGCCTCGACGGCCGCCGCCTGGAAATCCCTGGCCGCAAACGGCTGGAGATGGACCATGGGAAGGTGATCAAGGAAATCCTGACATCGTAGTCCGCTCACGGAGTGAGCGGACATGCCTGCACACGGAGTGTGCAGGCTACTAAATCAGATCTTTGGCCATTGTCTTGAGATCCACCCGCTCCCGCCAGCCGGTGTGCTTCCAGAAGGCGGTGCCGTATTCGTTATCAGCGACGACGAAGAGCGTGCAGCGGGCGATGCCCAACTCGGTGAGGAGCGCGAGACAGCGGTCGACCATCGAACGGGCGATTCCCTGGCGACGGTGGCTCTCGGCAACGGCCAGATGGTAGAGGTAACCCCGGCGGCCATCGTGGCAGCAGAGGATGGCGGCAATGATTTTGTCACCGTCGCGGGCCACACAGGAGAGGCCAGGATTGCGGGCGAGGATGCGGGCAAATTCCTCGGGGCTCTCCGTCGCCCTAACTCCAGGTGTGTCGTTCCAAAGATCCATCACGGGCTGATAGTCGGCTGGAACGAGCTCGCGCAAAAGCCAAGACGACATCACTTAGGTTCCGTTACAAAGCGAAGCTCGGAAAAAAGTTAGGGCCCACGAAAGCCAAATTGTCCTGTCCTTCGTTGTGGAGCCGGAGATGCCTACGGATTGGCACCCACTGAATTGTCCAGGACCAGGGAATCTACCCGTTTCAATTGAATCAGCAAAAAAGGGACGGAGTTTGCCCCATCGCGATAGAAATCCAGATTGCTGCCGCACCGATTGGGTTCGACGAGAATCGGCCATTGAAACAGGACGCCAAGTTATTTTTTTCCCGCCGTCTTCTTCGCGGGCACGCTACGGGATGGCGGCTTGCGGACCCAAACGTCGCAAAGGGCATTCGGGGTGTTGCCGTAAACTTCCTGGAAGGACTTATTGAAGTCGCCGCCGCCGCGGACTTTATCGAGCAGGGCCTGGAACCGTTTGCTGTCAGTCATCAGGAATTTGACAAAGCTGTAGGAGGCGATGTCCGCCGATTCGGGATCCAGTTTGCCCGTGAGGAACGCATCGGCACTGGGGAGGCCGGCGACAATTTCTGGAATGGCATCGTCCCACGCCACAACGCGAGGATCGCCGCCATCAAGCCGCGAGGCGACGACGCGGCCGGCTCCCTGGGAGAACCACATGGGAGTTCCACCCTTGCCGAGGGAGGCGACATAGCACCCGGCCAGTTGTTGGGCGATGATCGTTTGCAGGCTATAGTCGTCCGCCCTTGGGGGAATCACGGCGGCGTAGGCATCCACGATGCTGAATTTGAAATGTCCCCGCCACATGCCGGGAATTTCTCGCTTCTCCACCATCTTTCCAAATTCGCTGTAGTCGTACCGTTCGCGAAAAACGAACAGCGTCATTTTTCCCTTAATCAACGGCTGGCCGGAGGCCGCTTTGAGCATTTCGCCAACCTTGGGGGCGATGGCCTCGGCGTTATCACCGATTTGCTTGACGGTATTGGGACCGACATTTCCTATCACCAAAAAGTTTTCCGTTTCGACCTTGTCGGCACCAACGTCGGACATGCCCAGCCGCCAGTTGTCGCCGGCCAGTTTGGCGCGGTCGGCACTAAGTTGCTCATGGGTGCTGTTGCGGGCTTTGGCGAGGGCGGCGACTTCAATGACGGGCTGCTTGGCATCCCCCCCATCGAACGTGGCCCCTTCGTCGATCCATTTTTCGATTTTGGCGATAACATCTTCTGGGAGCGGGTCGAGATTGAGCGGCATACGCTGGCCTTGGGAGGCCATGCCACGCAGCTTCTTGATCAGGAAGGAGTCGGCACCCTTGCCGGACTGAATCGGCGAGCCGCTGTCGCCACCCTTGATGAGTCCTTCAAACGTGAACAGGCTGAAGTTGCCACCGGGACGCATCATGCCGTGGCAGTTGGCGCAGGTGGTGGCCAGCACGGGGGCGATGTCTTTGGCAAAGCTGACGGTCTCTTTGCCTGTGGCGGTTTTGATTTCGACCATCGGCGCGGCAGCATTGTTGCCTGCGGCGAGAGCATTGAGATTCGCCTTGGCGTCGGTGCCGTCGAACTTGGCCCCTTCCGAGATCCATTTCTTAATGGTGACAAACTCGGCGTCCGGAATGCCGGCCCCATTGGGGGGCATCTCTTTTCCTTCAATCTTGTCGATAATGATGCTCCCTTCCGGCTTGCCGACGATGACGATTTTGCCGTTCTTATTACCGGCCATCATCGCTTCGTATGAGGCCATCGAGAGTTCGCCACGGCTGTTGCGGACGTGGCAGCCGCCGCAACGGGCGACAATGATGGGGGCAATTTGTTTGGTGAAGCTGACGGCACCGGCGGGAAGAGCACCGGCCCCACCGGCGGGCATCGGCTTCTTGGCTTCCAACGGTTTGATTTCGTTGAGTTTGACCCCTTCGATTTCGAGCAGGGCATGGGCATTGA
>CAYUJE010000475.1:0-3739 GCA_964444865.1 uncultured Pirellulaceae bacterium
GATTTCTTTTCGCGCCAGCGTCTTGCTTCCGGGGACTTCGTGGTCGAGCCGATAAACGACATGAAATCCGCCGGAAGGCGACTGCTCAATAGGGAGCGAGGCCACAAGGCCGGGAAACGACTGCTCCACGAGCTGCTGCCAGGGCGCGAAACCTTCGCCGCCGCAATCGAAGTCCAGGACCTCCAAGTTGCCGGAAGAAGCCCCCGTGATGATGCACATGGGCCGGTCGGCCGCAAACCAGACCCGGAGATCCTCTTCCGTGGGCAACTGGAACTGCAGCTCTTTCCAGCCCGCGAGCTCCGGAATTTTTTCCGGCATTCTCGCGGGGGCAACGCAGAGCCCGGCCCGCAGGTGGTCCAAAGCTGCATCAAAACTTCTTGTTACCGTCATGTCGAGCACCTTGGGAAAAACTGCTGCCCAGCGTCCGTGGGCAGCGAATCAAATGCTCCTCCTCGATCATTCGCCCCGCTTAGTTTTGTGAAGAAGCCACCACCTTGGGCTTCGCGGCGTCGGCAGGGAACCGAAAGTTCTCGTAGAGCCAGACCATCACCGAGAGGGGAGTTGTTTGCGGGACAAGGATGCTCTTGAACTCCTTGTCGAGGGGAACCCGCTCGAATTCGGCGAGCTGGGCCGGTGAGAGGCAACTCTTGGAGGCCAGCACCACCCACAGGCCGGGAACGTCCAGTGTCGGGAAGGGAATCAAGATTGCATCCATGACTCCTTTGCGATTGTCGCGGTAGAAGCGGCACGCAATTTCCTGGACAAACGCAATCCCCTCCTCATCGGTGACAGGAATGAGCCACCACTCTCGCGAGTTGATTCGGTCCTGAATGATCTTGTGGACCTCGGCGGCAGACGGAGATGACCTAACCATTAATCGACTCCTTGCAAGAAATTTAGGGGCCGCTGTCTCGCGGCGGCTGCGACGACAAACCATCGGCCCTCCGAAAGGAGGTTCGGAGGTCATAGAGAACCCAGCCGAAACGAACAAAACGCCCCGTTTTGCCGGCAGAAAAACTTCCGTGACCACCTGGGCTGGTCACAGGGCGGCAAACTGGTCACGGCACTGGGGGGCGTCAGGGGTGCGGGCGAATGCACTGGAGTCGTCCGTCCCGCGTCTGTTCAATGACTTTTTCCACCAACTCCAACGCCGCGTCCGGCGCGATTTTGTTCGTCTCCAACCACGTTTTTGCGGCGTCGATCACTGCGGTGAATTGGTCCGCGTCGTCTTTTCGGCGAAACCGCAATTTGGCCTGGCGTACGAGCTCGTCGATTTCCCTTTGAGTTTCCACAATCACAAGATTCTTAAGAATGCTTCCATCCTCCGCATTCGCGCGAGCAGCCAGCGCATCATCCAGCGGAATGACCGCGTATCGACGTAATGGCAGCGGCTTCGCCTTACCGCGTGGCAGGCCGAGTTCCGCCGCCAGCGTCTGCCAGGCGGATGACTTGCTCACCATCGCGGCCGAACGTACTCCCAGGTTTCGGACGATCGCATTCCGGCCGAAGGCTGCCTTCGCTTTCCGGTAGGCAGTTTCGCTCCCCTTTTGCACCAGGTCGCAGAGCTCCACAAACTCATTCGCCGGGTCGTTGCGATATGCCAGGATGGCTGCGTCGAGTTCCGCCTGCTTCCAACTCCGCGGAGGGTCCCACGACCGTTTAGACTCACGTTGTACTGCGTGGCCGTTGGCGGCAACCGTATGGGTGGAGGGGCCGCAGAGGGACCAGGCTACATCACCTTCCAGCAGAAAATCTGCGGACTGGCTGGAGCCTTCAGGAAATGGCGATCCATCGGCGAATTCGCAGTTTTCAAGCTGGATTGCACCGGCTGGAAATGGCAGCGTAGATCGCGAGAGGCAGCGCGGGTTCAAATCTCCGTTTTGACACGCTTTGAGACCTTGGTCGGTCCAGCGGAGGCCGATCTTGGACGTTTCGAAGAGGACATCTCCTTGCCGATGCTGCCAGGGGAGGGCTGCTCCCGCCAAGCTGAAGAGCTGGTTCTTCAATATCGGCCAGTAACTGCCGGAGGCAGCGATCGTTGCCCGAATCGGGGGTGGCGCGCCAACCTTCGTAAGCGTGCACTGCAGGCGCACCTGGGCAGCGCCCAGGCTGACCAGTTGAGCTGCCATTTGGCGTTTGGCGGACTCCAGCCGGTTCCAATCCAGGGAGAGCCACTGGGTGGATAACTCAGGAAAAATCCCGCCCACGGTATGCGGCGGCGAAGGGGCCGGCATTGACTTGTAAATCTTTGACAAGTGAAGACTCCGAAAGCGGAGCCGTGACTATTCACCAGCAAGAAAGAGGTGCCCAGGCGGGTCACGTTATCGCGAGAAGCAGTCAGCGGCTCGATTCCGGCTTGACGGAGCCGGTGAACCGGGTTCCACCGCGAAGAAGGCGGCTTAGGTGGTTCTGGCTTAATGTACACTGAAAGCGTCTCTTGTCAATTAGTGCGATATAAAAGTCCCAACCTCAATGAAGCGAATGGCTTACGGCGACCACCGGAGGCCGCCAGGCACTTGAAATCCACCTCCACTCTGAACGATTCAAAGTCGGCGAGGTAAGGCCATCTTGGGAATTTCCCAAGATGCCATCTGGGGAAACTCCCAGATGGGAAGAAGGCGAGATTTTCCGCGGCAGGACCCCATATCATTCTTGAGTGGTGGGTGGCCTGGTCGGCGGATTTCCGCCGATGGGACCCCACCCGGCGTGACTCGAACATTTTTCGAGTGCGGAGTCTCACTTCGGGAATCCCGATCTCGAAGCTGTGATCCGCCGCCCCCGACGATGCACTGCATTAGTCACTCGACTGCGACAAAGTCGCAGTCAAAAGGAACCGTGTTAGAGTGACACTGTGCCGAGTTGGCCATCAATCGGGCCAGCGGCATCTTGCGAAATTCCCAAGATGCGAATGCCAAGCCGGCGCATTACGTCGCGACTCAAAAGTCTTTTGAGTCGACCATCTGCGGAATTTCCGCACATTAGATAGCCGCCGGGGCTGCTATCTTTTGCCGTGCAAAAGATGCCAGGCCATGTTAGCCACGTTAAAGGCAGAGCCCAGAAAGGCAACAGCCCTGGCCGAGGCCACTTGTAACCGTGTTGCAAGTCAATGGAGCACCCCACTCATGGCCTGGGACGAGTCGTTGCCGCGCGGATGCCAGCGACTTATGCATTGCATAAGTCGCTCGCCAACTGCGCAAAATGCGCAGTCGAAAGCGATCTGGTGCAGGGTCGTCTTTCCGAAAGGCGGGACAAGAGAGCTGACTTCCGCATTTTGCGGTAGTGGCGTGTCACGCCACCAATGTCGGCAACGCCGGCTCTTCGAGGAAACAAGTCCACCTATCTTCGGAAACCGCGACTGTAAACGGTTGACAGTCTGCTTTAATGTTTGACGGTAAGGTTCGGCCTCGGTGCCTCATTGTCTCATTAGGACAGTGGCCTCTTGGCGCTGGCGACTGTCGCTTGGCCAAAAATTTTTAGTGAACCGCAGTTGAACACAGCCGTCACGGCCACTACCGCCAGTGGCGGCAGTCGAGTGTGCGGAACTGGCTATCACAAATTGTGATAGTCGACCTCAACCTCATCACTTGCCGGATTCCGGCAAGTCGGGGGAAGATTGGCGGGTTGTCACTTGCCGTCCAACGGCAAGTCACAACCCCAGCGACTAGGCAACCGCATCTTGGGAATTTCCCGAGATGGGTTTGAGACAGGTGCCGAAGGCCATTCGTCGCAGAGGCACAAG
>CAYUJE010000476.1:0-3729 GCA_964444865.1 uncultured Pirellulaceae bacterium
AGCCCGACAAGCCGAGCATGCTGGACCGGATGAAGGGCTGGCTGCCGAAGAACCCGTTCCGATAGAACGCAGCAATCGGCTTTCCGCTTTCGGCCTTCCGCTTTCGCCACCCTCACTCCCACTCAATCGTTGCCGGGGGCTTGCTGCTGATGTCGTAGCAGACGCGGTTGACCCCCTTCACCTCGTTGATGATGCGGGTGCTCATCCGGGCCAGAACCTCATAGGGAAGGTGCGTCCAGTCTGCAGTCATGAAGTCATCGGAGTTGACGCACCTAAGAGCAACAACATTCTCATAGGTTCGGGCATCTCCCATCACCCCCACGCTTTGCACCGGCAGCAGCACCGCGAAGGCTTGGGCGGTTTGCCGATACAGCCCCGCACTTTTGATTTCTTCAATCATGATGGCGTCCGCCTCGCGGAGCACGTCCAGCCGCGGCTTGGTTACTTCACCTAGGCAGCGGACGGCCAGGCCAGGACCGGGGAACGGGTGCCGCCACACCAAATCCTCGGGCAGGCCGAGTTCCAGTCCCAGCCGCCGGACTTCGTCCTTGAACAAATCGCGAAGCGGCTCAACCAGCTCAAAGCCAAGCTCCGCCGGTAGCCCTCCAACGTTGTGATGCAGCTTGATGGTGGCCGCGGGGCCGTCTTGGGCGGCACCGCTTTCGATCACGTCGGGATAGAGGGTTCCCTGGGCGAGAAAGCGAGCATCCTGAATGTTCTTGGCCTCTTCCTTAAAGCATTCGATAAAAGCGTGGCCGATGCGGCGGCGCTTCTCCTGCGGCTCAGTGATTCCTGCGAGTGCTTTCAGAAACCGTTCTTCTCCGTCAACGACATGCAGGTCCGTTTTGAAGTGGCCGCTGAACTCGGCAATGACCGCGGCTTGCTCGTCTTTGCGAAGCAAGCCGTTGTTGACCAGAATGCACGAGAGCCGTGGACCAATGGCCCGGTAAAGCAGAGCCGCTGTGACGGCCGAATCGACACCTCCGGAAAGGCCGCAAATGACGCGGCCTTCCCCAATTCGCTCCCGCATCTGCTCGATCGCTTCCTTGGCAAAATCCCCCAGCCGCCACGAGCCGCTGCAGCCGCAGACCGACGTCAGGAAGTTGTGGAACAAAGTGCCGCCGATGGGTGTGTGCGTCACCTCCGGATGGAACTGCAGGCCATAGACCGGCAACTTTTTGTGCTTCACCGCGGCGATGGGACAGGTGGAAGTCCCGGCGAGCGAAACAAAATCGTCAGAGACCCGCGTCACCTGATCCCCGTGGCTCATCCAGACGTCAAAGTGATCCGTCACCCCCGCGAACAGTCCTGCAGATTGCCTGAGTTCGCAGCGGGCGCGGCCATACTCGCGGGCGGGTGCGCTCGTCACTTTGCCGCCGAGCGTATCGCAGGCAAGCTGCATGCCGTAGCAGATTCCCAGGACCGGAATCCCGAGTTCAAAAATTCGCGGGTCGCATTTAGGAGCACCATCTTCGTACACGCTCGACGGCCCGCCGGAAAGAATCAGCCCCTTGGGGGCGTGCTTCTGCACCTGCTCCGCCGTGATGTCGTGCCGGACGATCTCGCAGTAGACGTGGTTCTCACGAACGCGGCGGGCAATGAGCTGGGCGTACTGGGCACCGAAATCGAGCACCAGAACACGTTCGTCGGCAATGCTGGGAGTGGCAGAGATAGTCATAACGCAAGCGACCCGCGGCAATGCGGGTCGTGAAAGTACCGGATTTGGAAACGACCCATTCTACCGCGAGAGGGGCAGGGGAGCATGGGGGCAGGGGTCGGGAGGTGTTTTCGCGAGAGGAGACGTCGGAGCACGAGTGATTTCAGCCGCGAAAACTCCTCCCGAACCCGTTTGCGGCGAATCAGCGATACCACTTCGCCAGGCTTTCCGGCGAAGCCCCCAGCGAAAATGCCGTGAGAATCGCCCAATTTCTCGCCGTCTGTCGCAGAACTCCCCGCTTTTCCCACCTCCTGGGACTGACGTGGACAGGACCAGGCAAAAGCTTCGGCCACGAGTGCCGGCGAAGACCCTGCATGAAGAGGACATCCTCCAGAAAAGGTTCATCTGGAAATCCGCCAACTTGATCAAAGAGATCGCGGGTAACGAAGATCGCCTGATCACCATAAGGAAGCCCGAGCCAGCGGACCCGCTCGGCGTTGCCCCGCTCGAGGAGGCGATAGATGAAGGGGGCAGCTTCGATCTTTTGCTGGAACGCGCCGCAGAGGTCGCTCTTCTTTTGAGTGGCTGCATTTCGGACTTGGGCAATAGCCTCCTTCCCCAGCCAATTGTCCGCGTGCAAGAACAGCAGCACATCACCGCTCGCCGCTTTGGACCCAGCATTCTGCTGAACAGCTCTGCCACGAGGTGAGGAAACCACCCGGGCTCCGCTCTGCTCCGCCAGCCGGCAAGTCTCATCCCCGCTGCCGCCGTCCGCGACGATGACTTCGTCCGCGCCGCTCTCCTGTGCCGAAGTCACTGCGCGAACGATGCTGGCCGCTTCGTTCAGAGCCGGGATGATGACGGAGCACCTCACCATTGCTCAAACCCCGGCAGGGGCGACAAGAACCCAGCCCACGGCGCGAGCCGTGGGTAACGCGAGCATGCCAACAAAGCCCCGACAGGGGCGACAGGAACGCGATGCCGCGAATGTAGTGACGGCGTTGGTGCGGACGGCTCCAATTGCGCGGTAGTGCACGCCTTCTTGCGCCGCTGCCGCGGCTTGCGGTCCGTTATTCCCACGAACCCACGGCTTACGCCGTGGGCTTGGATCTGGTCGCCGCTACCGCGGCTGCATTTGTAATATGCCCGGCAGAAGGCCCAGATCGACAGCACCAGCAGCGCCGCCACCGTGAAGCTCGGCGCTTGCATCACCAACAGCACCGCGGCAAACAGGCCGAGAAAGAGGAACAGGAAGCCTTTGGCCCAGATGAGGGTGGGGGATTTGAGATCGGACATTGTCTTTTCCTCTGAGGGTCGAATTTGCTCCGTCGCGCGAACGCATTCATAATTCTACTGGTGTCCGCCTATGCCGTTAGCTGGACTGAATTCGTCGACACACGGCGAGATAGTGAGGCGTACCAACTCCTACGCTGCAAAATACTGGCCGTATTTCACCACCCTTGCGATCATATTGCGTGTCTAAGTCCCAAAGTGAAATTATCAGCCGCGGAAAGACGTACTCATAACCGGCTTGCGTCAATTCGGGATCTGGGCGATCCAATGCCGATATGATCGCTACGAGTTCGTCTCCAGGTATGTCGAAAACGTCTCGACCTGAAAAGCTAAAGACATGCTGTGAGTAGCCGTAGACCGCAATGAAATCCACTCGGTCACTGGCGTCGAATTCAACTTGAAAACAGTATTCAAAAAAACAGTCAATTGTCTCACCCTTTGCGCCAGGCGGCCCACCTCCGATAGCCTTCATCGCTGTGGCAACTTCTGCCCGGGTCATACCGAATGAAATTGGCCCGATACCGCGATGCGGTTCGATTTCAAATTGCATGGACGTTCCGTTTCAAACTTGAGGATTCATTTTCGACCTGACTTCATGATCTCCTTTATCTCCACCGCCCGGTGCTCCTTCGCCGACAAATAACAAGCATCCACCAGGGCCATCGTCTTCAGATTATCCTGCCCGCCGATTTCGGGCTCTGCTTTGTCTTCTAACGCGCACAAAAGCTGGGCCATCGTGCCGATGAAGGCGTCGGGGAACCAGACTTCTTTCCAGCGGG
>CAYUJE010000477.1:0-3720 GCA_964444865.1 uncultured Pirellulaceae bacterium
GGCTACGCCGAGAGACGAGGTCAATCTTCCTCGTCGTCCTCTTCCCGGTCCGGATGCAGCGGGTCGTCGGCGCTGAAGAAGAAGTCGCCGAGGCCGAGGGGGATGTCGCTGCCGCCGAGGGTGCGGGCTTGTTTCTGAGCGAGGGTATGGAGGTCGAGGGCTTCGTCCCCCAGGCATTTTTCCAGGGCTTCCCGCCAGGCGGCGTCCTTGCTCATCGGGTGCTGGGGGTCCTGGGCCAGCCGCTTCATGGCGAAGCGGAGCAGGTTGATGCCGTCACGGGGGGAGAAGTCGAGTTTGAGGCCGTGGGATTCCTGCAGGAACTCGACCGTCATCGCCAGCATGTCGGCTTCGGCGAAGGGGAGGTGGTACTGGAGGATGGCCATCTCATCCCGCTTGTTCGGAAAGCCGAGCTGCAGGGTTGGCTGGAGGCGGCTGAGGATGTAGTCGGGGATTTCGTAAGTCGATTCGTCCTGGTTCATGGTGACGGCACAGCGGAAGTCGCGGTGGGCCTTGACCGTGATGCCGGCGACGATGCTCTCCACATAGCGGCGATGGTCGAGAAGCGGGGCGAGGCTGGCCCACGACTTCTCGTTCATCCGGTTCCCTTCGTCCAGGATGCAAACGCCGCCACGGATCATGGCGGTGACCAGTGGTGAAGCGTGGTAAGCGATTTTGCCGCTTTCGGCCAACACCGGCGTGACGAGGAGGTCCTCGGGGCGAGTGTCCGAGGTGCACTGGTAGATGAACAGTTCCTGCTTGCGGACCTGGGCTCCTGCCATGGCGAGGGCCGTCTTGCCGATGCCTGGCGTGCCGATGAGCCGTGGGGTGAGGGGCATATCCTTGTCGTCGACGACGATCCAGCAAGCGAGAAGCTGCCGGAGGATTTCCCCTTGGCCGATCCATTCCCCCTGGGCCTCGTGCGGCTGACTGAGATGGAGATGAATACCGTCGATTTCGTGGTGGCGCTGCATGGTTTTATCCTACAGCCCCGTCATAACCGCTCCAAGCCGTGGATTTGGAACAGGTGTCGCCGGCAGTCGCTTGTAGGGAATTTGCAACCTAGAGTTGGGCGGACGGGGGTGGGTACTAAGTACTGAGTACGAAGGATCCGCATCCACTGCCCACTGCCCACTGCCCACTGCCTACTGCCTACTGCCCCATGGTCAGCCTGCAACCTCAATCACCTAAGCAAATCCCCTCCTCAACCTGGTTTGATCGGGGCGTGCTGACGGCTGTGATTCTAGCGAGCGGCGTGGCGCTGTCGCTGAACATCGCCGACCCGGACTTGTGGGGGCACGTGCAGTACGGGCGCGACGCACTCGCCCATGGCTTGCCAGCGACGACGACCTACTCCTACATCGCCCAGGGATATCCCTGGATCAATCACGAAATCCTGGCGGAACTTGCTCTGGCTCTCGGCAACGACTACCTCGGGGCCTGTGGCTTGATGCTGATCAAAGTTGGCCTGGGAATGGGGATCGTCACCCTCATGGTTCGCCGCGCCCGCGAGCAGAAGGTCGGCCTCCTCGCCACCGCGGCAGTGTCGCTGCTGGTGGCGGTGTGTCTGGCGAATCATTGGACGCTCCGGCCGCAGTTGATTTCTTACACCAGTTTCGCGCTGCTGCTGGCATTGCTCGGCTGGTGCTTTGAAGGTTGGGAAGGGACGTGGCAGATTGCCTGGCCGAAGTTCAAAGCAAACAGGCAAGGCGAAGACGCTCACCCCGACCCTCTCGCAGGGGGAGAGCAGGAAAGAGCGCCGCTGGCTTACTCCATCGAGCGGCTCAAGTTCCTGTGGCTGGTGCCGATCTTGATGATGATTTGGACGAACTCGCATGGCGGGTTTTTGGCCGGATATTGCGTGTTTGTGGCCTACCTGGGGCTGCGCGGTTTCGAGGCTGTCCTGCGGAACGGTTGGGAGGCGACGGGCCTGCTGAAGCGGTTCGCCATGTTTGCCGTGGCCGCAGGGCTGGCGACTTTCATCAATCCCTACGGACTCGACTTTCACCTCTGGTTGTTTGACGACCTGCGGGTGCCGCGGCCGGAGATTGTGGAGTGGCGGGCACCGGATCTTTTCGAAGCCCAGAACATGCCGTTCGTGGTTTTGGCCTGTGTGTGGCTGGCGACGCTGGTCATCAGCAAAAAGCCCAAGGACTTCACGCAGCTTGTCATCCTGGGGTTGATTCTGTGGCAGTCGCTGGTCCATCTGCGGCACATCGCGTTTTTCGCCATCGCCCTTGGCTTTTGGCTGCCGCCCCATTTGGATTCGCTGCTGATGCGGTTCAAGATTTCGAAAGAAGGGGAATCACCGGCCGACGCACTCAGCCCACTGTTCATGCGGGTCTCCTGGGTTGGACTGGCGGCTGCGTGGCTCTGTTGCGGCGTGCAACTCTATTTTCAATGCAAGGAAATCCAGGTGGAGCGGGGTGGCTATCCGGTCTCCGCCATCGGCTATATCGCCGGACAGAAGCTCGACGGAAAACTCCTTTGCACATTCAACTGGGCTCAGTACGCCCTCGCCGCACTCGGCCCTCATCAGCCGGGGGAGAAGGGGTTGCTCGTACATGTCGATGGCCGCTGCCGCACCAGCTACTCGCAGCAGATGCTCGACGAGCACTTTGACTTCGTGATGGGAGACGTCGGACCCGATATGCGGTATCGCGGACCCGAGAACCCATTTGACCCAACGATTGTCCTGAAACGGGGGAGCCCCGACCTGGCCCTCATCAGTCGCCTCCATCAGCCCTGCGTGGATGTGATGCAGAGGCAGAAGAAGGCCTGGGTGCTGCTCTATCAGGATGAATTGGCCCAGGTTTGGGGACGAGCCTCGAAATACGGCACCCCGACCAGCCCGAATTACATCCCGCCCACTCGCCGAGAAATTAGCGACGCCAAGCAAGCCGGCTTTGCGGCTTGGCCGGCGATACCCCAGCGACACAAGCTTGAATCGCCAGCGAAGGACACCTTCGCCACTTCACACATCATTCCCTAGCGAAAGACCATGACCGAATCTTTGACGCTTGACCGCACCGAAGAACCGCAACCGCAGTTCGTGGAAACTGCTGAGCTTGCTCCGCACGAGACCATTGCGCGGGCGGAGATGCTGCTCGACCGGGCCGAGGTGCTCACTCGCCTGCTCGCCGAGGATGATGGCTATGAGCCCGCGGTCCTCGATTTCGAGTTGCCGTTCCGCTTCAAGCTGTCGGTCGTGATTCCCGTTTACAACGAAGAGCGAACCATCAGCCGCGTGCTGGCCCGAGTGAAGGCGTTGCCGCTCAATACCGAGATCATCGTCGTCAACGATTGCAGCACCGACGGGACGAAAAAAGTGCTGGACGATCTGGCCTTCCCCCTGCGGCTGGAAGTGATTCACAAGCCGAGGAACGAGGGGAAAGGGGCGGCACTGCGAACCGGCTTCCGGCATGCCAGTGGAGACATCGTCGTGGTGCAGGATGCCGATCTGGAATATGACCCGCGCGACATTCTGCCGCTGCTCCCGCCGATCCTTCGCAAGGAAGCGGACGTGGTTTACGGCTCGCGGTTCCTCACCGAGAAGCCGCAACATTCGTCGGTAATCCACCAATGGGGAAACGCGATTCTGACCGGGACGTCGAACCTGCTGACGGGACTGGACCTGACCGACATGGAGACTTGCTACAAGGTCTTCCGCCGAGATGTCCTTACCAAGTTTGAAATCCAGCAGAACCGCTTTGGCTTCGAGCC
>CAYUJE010000478.1:0-3717 GCA_964444865.1 uncultured Pirellulaceae bacterium
CCGTTCATTACGGAGGAAATCTGGCACAACCTCGGCCAGCTTGCGCCGGTGCGGGGAATCCCGGAGCCGTATGAAGCCACGCAGCACGTCATCATCGCTCCCTGGCCGCGGGCGGAAGCTGCTCATCAGGACAAAGCAACCGAAGCCCGCTTCGCCACTTTCCAAGCCGCCCTCGCCGCCCTCCGCGAAATCCGCAGTCGGCAAAACATCCCGCCGCGGAACATCGTCGAGTTCTGCATCAAGTGCGACGCCACGACGGCTGCTCTCCTGCAACCGATGGCCGCTTACTTCCAGTCGATGGCCAACGCAACCGCCACCGATTTTGGTCCGAGCGTTGTTCCTCCACGCATGACCAGCAAGTCCGCGGTCTCCGGGATGGAAATCTTCGTCGACATGAAGGACCTCATCGACGTCCCCGCCGAGATTGCCAAAAACGAAAAGGAAGAGCAGAAACTCCTCGGCCTCATCAAAGGAAAGGAAGCCAAGCTTTCCAACGCCAGCTTCGTCGACCGCGCCCCGGCCAACGTCGTCGAAACCGAGCGTGCCGGCCTGGCTCAATATCAAGAGCAGCTAGCATCCATCCGAGCGGCACTGGCAGCATTGCGAAAGTAAAGTCGCCTTTCGCTCCCGCGAAAGTCGCGTGCGGGAGCGTGCGCCGACCCACAGACGCTACTTTCGCGGGAGCGAAAGGCGACTATGTCAAACTTTGCCGATTGCGCTGCCTTTTCCGATTTCGCTGAAAGTTCCGACTAGGAAAGTTCCGATATCCGTGCTGCCGGAAGGTGTGTCCGCACGCGCGGAAGCCCTGAGCGGCTGACCTGAAAGGACTTTCCATGCTCTGCAATTTGCGGAATCTGTCGCTCGCTTCCCTCTCGCTCGCCATCGGCCTGCAGCTAGCATCGCCTGCCCTGGCGATTCCACCCGATATCGCCAGTCGGGCCGGCCGTCATGCTCGCCGGGCCGCCGAAGAGCGGAATTCCCTTCGCCAACAAGAAGCGGAAGAAGCAGCAGAAGCCGAGGCCCTGGACGAGATCTCCGCCGAAGCCGAGGTCGCTGATGATCCGGTCGATCCGGCTCCCACACAACAGGCGGTGGGGACTGGCACTAGGAGTCCGGTGCGGCGAGCTGCGTTTGAGGAATCCACCGCCAACACGCCGCCAAGACGGACTTCGCGGCCAATGGCGGGCGGCGCTCAGCGAGCCGGCCACTACAGCAATTCCACTCCCGGCACCAATGTTCGCAATTCGTTCATTCCTTCTCACGAGCGAATGGCCAGCCGCGGTCTGCGCGGTCCCGACCAGTACATCAACGCCCCGATGGCGGATATGGAAGTTCAGGAAGATCTTACCGTGCCGATGGGGAGGCGAACGATGACGCGAAGCGGCCAGCCGATGGAAGGCGAGCCGATCTTTGAAGAGGAGTACTACGACGAAGGTGACGCCTATTTCCGTCACGGTTTCGGCCCCCGCCGCTTCGGACGCAATTGGGGCGACAACTGCGATCCATGCTGTTTTCCTCTGCCCCGATTGGGATACTTTGAAGCCTTCGCCGGCGCTCATGGTTTTACCGGGCCTCTCAACCGAGGCACCGGCAGCTTCGGATTCCAGGAAGGATTCAATGCGGGCATTCCGTTTCTCTGCGGCACCACGCTGCAAGCCGGCATCAATGCAACCCAAAGCAATTTCCAAGGCTCCGAGTTCACGCAGGACGACCGCACCCAGTTCTTTACCACCGTTGGTGCATTCCGCCGAGTGGATTGCGGACTGCAAGCCGGGCTCGTGGTCGATTATCTCCACGACAACTGGGACTATGATGTCGATCTGGCACAGCTCCGCGGGGAATTCGGTTGGCTAATGCCCGATGGCAATGAACTGGGCTTTTGGTTCACGATCGGGCTCGACCAGACCACGACCAATGCCCAGGTCCCGTTCTACGGCAATAACTCCGTGGCGTTTCGTACCAGCGTGCTCAGCGTGGAGCCCGTTGATATCTATGCCTTTTACTATCGGCGGCAATTCGCTTGCGGTGGCGAAGGCCGAGCTTTCGGCGGCTTCACCGACGACAGCCGCGGGTTGCTTGGTGGCAACATCCGCCTCCCCATCAATCCCTGCTGGCAATTCAGCACCGACTTCATGTATGTGGTGGCTAACAACGACGCCGACTTCCGCTTCAACGACGAAAGCTGGAACGTCTCGTTCAATCTGGTCTGGACCCCCTGCCGAGGCTCCGGCGGCTGCCAGAACTACTGCCGACCGTTGCAGGACGTGGCCAACAACGGCAGCTTCCTGACGCGACATCAATAAACGGCTGAAAGAGGCAGGGGCAGAAGAGAGATTTCTGGGAGTCTTCAATCATTGTTGAAGCCATGGGCTTAGAATATACTCAAAAGCCCCACCCAAAATCCCACCTCTGTTTTCGGATGCCCTCCATGTCGCTTCCATGCATCTTCCTGTTACTTGTGGCAGCAACTGGCGCGGATGGAGCACCACCTGAGAGAACCCTGCTCACGTATCAGGGAACGATGGTGGCGGCGAAGGAAGAGGGGACGCCCTCTAAAAAGACAATTGAATTGACTGTCCTTGTCGCCGCGGCGGAGGCTGATGGCAGCGCCAAGCTTCTTTGGACGCTGGAAGAAAGCGGTCGCGGCAAATGGTCTTGGCTCGATCATTTTGGGGCCTGGACCGTGGATGCGAAAAAGCGGGATGAGGGCGCGCTCGGGCCGGCGCTTCTTTATTTGCGGGAAGACGGCAAGAGCGTGGTGCCGCTGTTTCCCCCCCTCTTTGCCGCGGAAACGAAGCTGGAGCGAGGAGCGACCTGGTCGGAGGGACGAACGGACTTTCGGGTGATCGGCGACGCGAAAGTCGCCGGCCGCGAATGCGTGGAAGTCGATTGCCGCACTCCTTACGGACATAAACGGACCATTCGCGTCGAGAAATCTTCCCCGCTGGTCGTTGCTCTCCGCGAGACCGTGTTCATTGGCCAGGGACAGCAGCACGAACTCAAGCTAGAACTGACTGCGGCTAAGGAACTCTCTGTAGACGAGGCTGCGAAAGCCGTAGAAGCGTTTGCCCTGGGGCTCAAGCTCAAAGAGACGCTGCACCACAATCCACGGACCGATTTGGTGGAATTTGAGAAGGACGAGCTCGCTGCCCTGCGCGCGGAGTTGCCGAAGCTGGCCGAGGCCGCCAAGGATACGCCACTGGCACCTCTCGTCGCGGTTGCTCAAAAGGACCTGCAGGACCAAAAGGGCCGTTCGGGTGCCGTAACGGCTCTGCGGGCAGCAGCGGTGGGGAAGCCGACCGGCAAGATCAAACTTTTGGATCTGACGGGAAAGGAAGTCAACGAAGAGATTCTCAAGGACAAAGTGACCGTTCTGCATTTTTGGGCCTATCGAGACACGCCGCTCGAAGAGCCATATGGCCAGGTGGGTTACCTGGATTTTTTGGTTCGCAATCAAGCGAAGGACAAGGGGGTCCAAGTCCTGGGCGTCCTCGTGGATGAGAAAATCAGCGACGACGACGCCCGCCGGGCGGCAGCTTCCTCGGCCCGCAAGCTAAAATCCTTCATGAACCTCAGCTATGGCATCGTCATGGATGACGGAACGCTTCTCAAAAAGCTGGGGGATCCTCGGCCCGCCGGAGGCAAACTGCCGCTGTTTGTCGTGATCGGGCGTGACGGCAAAGTCGTTGAATACCACGCCGGCCTCTACGACGTGAA
>CAYUJE010000479.1:0-3702 GCA_964444865.1 uncultured Pirellulaceae bacterium
GACCAGTATTCCTTGCCGGATTCTGGGTCCACGCTGCTGAGGGCTTCGGGGTGCCAAATGAGCAGTTGCCGCTGGCCGCCGGCTTCGATGATGCTGGGGCTCGTGTAGCCGGGCTCTTTGTCGGAGATCCCCTTCCAGATTTCCTTGCCGGTGTTCTTATCGAAGGCGACGGCCACGCTCCCTTCGCCCCCCACCAGGCAAATCAGTTTGTCGCCATCGACCAGCGGATGCCCCGCAAAGCCCCACTGCGGCGTTTCTACCTTGTAGTCGGCCTTCAGATCATGCGACCAAAGGACCTTGCCATTTTCGACATCCAGGCAGAGCAGGTTCCCTTCCGCTCCGAGGGTGTAAACCTTTCCGCCATCGACCGTCGGCGTGCAACGCGGGCCATAGGCATAGGCAAAGTTGTAACTGCAATCGTACTCGTGCTTCCAAAGCTCTTTCCCATCGGCGGCATTAAGGCAGAGAATTCGCTCTTTCCCTTTGACCTCGCTCCGGACATTGGGATTGGGCTTGGGAACGCCGCCGTCGGCAAGGAAGTCGGTGACAAAGACGCGGCCACCTGCCACTGCCGGCCCCGCATAGCCGCCATGCAGGGGGACGCGCCACTTGATAGTCGGTCCTCCTTCGGGAAACTTTTCGAGGATGCCCGTCTCTCGCCAGATGCCGTCCCGCTTCTCTCCCATCCATTGTGGCCAGTCGGCAGCCAGACAGGAGAGAGATGAGGTGCAAACCAGAATTGCCGCAACGAGCTGGATTCGGATCATGATATGTCCGCCAAGAAAAAGAGAAGGAAGGCGTTCCTGCCATCAGGATAGCCTTCCTTGATTCAATTCGCAGCCAGGCGTTCGTAGTAACCCGCTTCAACGGGTTTCTAACCGGCCTCAGCCGGTTACTACCAACGTGATTACGCAAATTCTTCGTGCGACATTTCCCGTTGGCTAGGGTTTTTCCAACGGGGATCCCCCATTGCTTCGCGGCGCTCAGCGACGCGGGCGCAGTCGATGCACTCGCCGGCATGCGGAACGGCTTGCAGCCGGGCAGCCTTGATGTTGCCGCCGCAGGAGTCGCACTTGCCATAACGGCCGGTGCTGATCCGTTCCAGGGCGGCGTTGATCTTGGCGAGCTCACGGCTTTCGACTTCCGCGAGTTGCCCCCCCAACTCCATCTGCTCGGCAGCGAGCGAGGCGTCCAGTTCGTCCCCTACGCCGGATTCATGAAGATTTCTTAACGAACCCATTTCACCGACGAGAGAGCGAGTAAGCGCTTCGCGGCGGCGAAGGAGTTGCTGCTTGACTTTGCGAATTTGTTCGGTGCGTGCCATGACGATACCTCCTTAGGGCGGCCGCTTCGGTGTCCCGAAACAGGCCAAAACGTCTCATTGTGAGCCGCAATTCCGCGCGGCGACGGAGCCGCATCCCTTCGGCGTTCGCTAAAGCATTACGCAGGAGAGGCTGTTTTTGTTCGCCGGAATTGCCGGTGAATTTCATCTCCCGCAGCCGGAATTTTGCGGGCCATTTTTCGCATTTAGCGCGAACGCTGACCGTTTGAAAATCCCAGCTTCCCTTGCTCTATTCGCTCCGCAGCGGCTGTTATTTGGATGGCAGCCGTGCATTGCGTCCGCGATAGAATGCACGTGCCGTGCCAAGAATTTGCGGCAGAGCGGAAAAGCGATTTAAGCTACTTCGCTACGACGAATGCAGACCGCATTCGGTCTTGGCGAATCCGCTCCAGCGGCCGGCGCGGTCGTCTTCCCCTGCGTTCACCGCGCGGGTGCAGGGCCAGCAGCCGATGCTGGTGTAGCCCTGATCGTGCAAGGGATTGTAAGGGACGTTGTTGTCGGTGATGAACTTCCAGACCATCTTCTTGGTCCAGTTCGCGAGCGGACTGACTTTCACCAGGCCGAACTTTTTATCCCAGCCGACAATGGGGGCGTTCGCCCGATCCACACTTTGATCGCGGCGAATCGCACTGGCCCAGGCGTGAAAGCCAATGACTGCCCTTTCTAAAACTTGCACCTTGCGATGGAAACAGCACTGGTCGGGATTGCTGCGATAAACAGGTCCGCCGTGCTGTTTTTCGTACTCTTCCACGGACATGTCTGCCCGCTTCAACTCCACCGTCATTCCATAGCGGCGAATCACTTCTTCCCGCAATTCCAGGGTTTCCTGGAACTGGTAGCCCGTGTCGAGATTGAAGACCGGCGTGGCAGCATCGATTTCACTCAGCATGTGCAGAATGATCATTCCTTCGGGACCGAAGGCGGTGGCCATCGTGAATTTCGGTGCGAAGCGGCTGATGCTCCAGCGAAGAATTTCCTGGGGGCTCGCGGATTCCAACTCGATATTCTTCTGAGCGATCTCCGCCTGCAACTCGGCCGTGAGTTGCAACTTGCCGTCAGACGTTTCGAGGGGGGGCATCGGGGACTCGTCGGGTCGAAAAACGCGCAGGACGGGAGCTACCGGGGAAGAATGTGAAAGTGGCTGCACCAGCGCAGCTTGCCCAGCCATGAGAACCTCCAGCCGCCTGAATTCCTAGAGCCGTTGACTCCGTGACGGTTAATCATACGTATGTTGGTCAACTAAGTCAACAATCGGCGATTGGTGAGGCAGAGCTTCATGAATGGAGCGATTAATTCTTGGGGAGTTGTGCTCGAAAGTCGATGCTAGCAATCAACTTAGGAGCAATGGAGAATCGCTCTTACCACTTGGAGGGTGCAGCTTGACCATATTGGCCCAACTGCGGCTGTCCGTAGGGCTGCTGCGAAATCTGACCGGACATCATCAGGTAAGCCACCACCCAAAGCAATGTGACCAAGGGAGCAGCGAACAAAACGCCGATGCAGAGCGCCAGAAAGCCAAGAATCATGATGCCAATACTGAGCAGCCATAGCAGGATCGTGGTTCCCCAGTTCCCTTTGGTGAAAGTCGCGGCAGTGGAAAAGGACTCAATGATTCCGGCTTTCTTATCCGCGATCAAGAAGTAGTAGGGCCACCACATCAAGAGCAAGAGAATGCCCGGCACGATAAGCAGGACAAAGCCAATGCCAATCGCAATAGCAGCCAAGATGTACGCCAAGATCATGGGGAGGAATACTGACCCGCCGCCGAAGAGGTCCGTATATTGAACCGGCTCGCGGCGGGCCATTTTGAGGGCCATTTGTGTTTGCCCGACACCGAGATAGAGCTGCAAAAGGTTGTTGAATATCTGTCCGGCGATGTTGATGGCTTGGGCCAATTCAGTCTCACCGTTTTGCTGGAGCGCAATTTGGGGAATGGCAATGAGGAAGGCGACGATATAGGAAATCGCCACCACCGTCACCGTCGCTCCCAGCAAGAGCCCTAAATGCTGTTGCCAAAGTTGCCAGGCGTAATTCAGGATCGGTTCCACCCCTACCACCTGCGGCGTAATTGGCCCGCCTGGAGTCGGCGGCACATAAGCGGTTTGGGGCGAGGCATAGGGATTGACGCTCGCGGTTGGGCCAAAACTCGACTGGCTGCTATAAGGGTTGGCGGATGCTCCTGCGTCTGAAAACGGATTCTTGGGTACCGGCGATTCCCCAAACGGGCTGGAACTCGGCGGACCCATGTCGCTCGGCAGCGGCGCACCGAGCGACGAGCCACCAAACGAACTCGGCCCGGCAGCCGGATCGGCCGGAATCTTGGCCAGGCCTTCGCATTTGGGACACTTGGCGGTCTTCCC
>CAYUJE010000480.1:0-243 GCA_964444865.1 uncultured Pirellulaceae bacterium
CGGTGGCCAAAGCCCATCAGGCGGAAGTTGCTCTTCTTGTCCTTGGCCATGTCCACGAACTTCTTGACGTTGCCGCCGTCGGCGAGAATCCGCTCCAGCATCAGAACGCAGGCTTCGTTCGCCCCGCCGTGCAGCGGACCCCACAGGGCGCAGATGCCGGCGGAGATGCTGGCAAACAAATTGGCGTTCGAGGAGCCGACCATCCGGACGGTGGAGGTGCTGCAATTCTGCTCGTGGTCGGCA
>CAYUJE010000480.1:253-3702 GCA_964444865.1 uncultured Pirellulaceae bacterium
CAACAACGCAAAGTCAGCACTGCCGCACTGGCGGTGGTCGGCATGAACAATCAGTAGCAGGTTGAGGGCGTCGATGGCGTCGCGGTCCACTTCATACCGCTCGCACGGCACCGCAAACATCATCTGCAGGAAGTTTTCCGCATAGCCCATGTGGTTCTGCGGATAAATGAACGGCTGGCCGCAGGACTTTTTGTAGCTGTAGGCGGCGATGGTGGGGAGCTTGGCGAGCAGGCGGTGGATGGAGACTTCGACCTGCCGGGGATCATTGGGGTCGAGCGAATCTTGGTAGAAGGTGGAGAGGGCGCTGACCACGCTGCAGAGGATAGCCATCGGATGGGCGTCCCGGGGAAAGCCGCCGTAAAAGGCCCGCATCTCCTCGTGAATCATCGTGTGGTGCAGGATGATGCTGCGAAACTCTTCGAGCTGCGTGCGGGAAGGGAGATCGCCGTAAATCAACAGATGGGCGACTTCCAAAAAATTGCAATTGCCGGCGAGTTGCTCGATGGGATAGCCCCGGTAACGGAGAATCCCGCGATCACCGTCCAGAAAGGTGATACTGCTTTGGGTTGCCCCCGTGTTGGCATAGCCGTCGTCGAGCGTCATGTGGCCGGACGAAGCGAGCAGCTTGCCAATGTCGATGCCGCGCTCGTTCTCCGTCCCCACGACGACCGGGAGTTCGTAATCTTTGCCGTCAATTTGCAGCCGGGCATTTTCCGCCATCGGGGATTCCTTGCATCAAACAGGTGGGCGATTGCCGGGCCGCGGGGAGGGAACTTTGGCCATGGCGTTGAAAGGGAACAGTATACCGGCAGCAGCAGCGCGGGTGAAGTATCCGCGACCCTCAGCCGCCGCAAACGGACGGATGAAGAACGTGTTCGATAGCGCTACGAAATCTAAAAAGGAATGCCGCAGTCGAAATGGGAGCCACGTTTGCGGAAGCACCCGTCTAGTCGGCGACTTCGCTCTCGTTTTGGTGACCCTTGCGGGAACCGGACCATGATGCCTGAGTCGTGGAGCCAGTGAGTAACAGAATTCTTCCCTTGGCGTGCTCCGTGCTTTGGCGTGATGCCTCGCAGAAAGCTTCACGCGGAGACGCAGCGGCTGCGGAGGGGAGTTAGTTGGATCGATCTGCTTTGACCCTCGCCACCAGCTCCGCCGGCACTTTTACCGCTGCGGCAACTCCTTCAATCTGGCTCCAGGTTTTGTCGTCGAGTTCGATTCCTTTGGCGGTGCGCTCGGCCCGGTTGCGGCGTTCGATGTCGCCGGGCATGAGGATTTCCGCATCGGGGGAGACTTTTTCCGAGGACTTCACGAAATCGACAAAGCGGCGGGCTTCGGCGGGAAGCTCATCGCCGACTTGGAAAGTGGCAGGGTCGAGCAGGATGGAGAGCATCCCTTGCTCGAGCTGCGTTTTGCCCGGCACGGTGCAGCCGCTGCCGGTGAGCGCGCCGGCGAGGATTTCCGTGACGATCCCCAGGCCGTAGCCTTTGTAGCCGCCAAAGGGGAGGATGGCCCCCGGCGGATCGGCGTAGAAGACCTTGGGATCGCGGGTCGGCTGACCTTGGGAGTCGATGATGCACCCTTCGGGGACCATCACCCCTTTGTTGAATGCGACTTTGAGCTTCCCCTCGGCGACCGAGGAAGTGGAGATGTCGTAGATGATCGGTTCGCCGCCGGCGACGGGGATGCCGACTGCCACCGGGTTGGCTGAGAGCCGCCGGTTGATCCCGCCGACCGGGGCGACGAGCATCCCCAGGCCGCTGGTGTTGACGAAGTGGAGCGAGATCAGGCCGGCGTTCACGATCAGCTCCGCCCAGTGGCCGACCCGCCCGACGTGTCCTGTGTTCCTCAGGGCGACCACCGCCACGCCGCTCTTTTTCGCCTTCGCGATGCCGATTTCCATCGCCTGCTGGGCAATCGGTTGGCCGAAGCCCATCCCGCCGTCGATCACGGCAATCGCATCTGTTTCAAACACGATCTTGGCCTGCTGGTTAGCCCGGACTTTCCCATCCTTGAGCCACTGCACATAGATGGGGGTCCGAATCACCCCGTGCGAATCGTGCCCGGTCAGATTCGCCTGAACTAAATGGTCGCTGATGCAGGCGGCTTCGGTGGGCTCGCACCCGGCAGCGGTGAAGATTTCGGTGACGAGGGCTTGAAGAGGCTGGAGGGCGTAGCGCATGGGAGAGGTAAGATTGTGAAAAGGGGGATCAAGAATTGGGCTCCGCCACTATGTTCGCCGAGTGTGCAGGGCGGGACAAGGACGGCCACGCATGCACGCGACGAAGCTTCTTAGTTTCCCTGTTCCCTAGAAACGAAATGCCCAGAGCACTAAGCCGGGGGTTGCCGACGATGAACTCGCATCTGACAACCAACCCGCTACTTCGCCAGCAGCCGATGGGCTTCGGTATAGAAGGTCTCGCCGGTTTCCAGATCACGCAGTCCTTTGAGCCCCGCTCCCGGCATATCGACCCGTACCATGCGGCGGTGAGAAACGGCCAGTCTGCGGAATTCCGCCACGTCCACATGCTTGTCGGCAGCGACACTGTCGCCCGCAGGTTGAGCCGCCACGCCACATGCTGCCGCGACTTCCGTATCGTCAAAGAATGCTGCATTCATGGGCCACCTCGTGCGAAAAAGATTCCTTGGTTCAGACGGATCCATCTTATCTGTCAGTTCCCCTGCAAGGGAACCCCCACAACGTTGTGGGCTGTCGCAAATCCTTGCAAATCAACGACTTGCGACTTCCAGTGCTGCCGGATTTGCGTTCTAGGCGAGGTGTGCGGACTGTCGGTTTCCCGCATTCCCCCGCCGTGCTAGCATGGGCCCTTTCTTACCATTCCAAAAACTTATTTCAACCACCCACTTCAAAAATTAACAATGAAAATCACCGAGGTCATCTGCCAGATTCTTCGCATCCCCAGCGTTGTGGCCAAAACGGCTTCCAGCCAGGATTCCGTCCTGGTCCGCATCCGCACGGATAATGGCTTGGAAGGGATTGGCGAAGCCGACTCCTCGCCGGAAATGGTGAAGGCCGTCATCGACGCCCCCTTCAGCCACAACATCGCCACCGGCCTTCGCCCGCTGCTGATTGGGCAGAACCCGCTGGAGACGGATCGTTTGTGGCAAAGCATGTACCGCAAAACGATGTATGCCGGCCGCCGCAGCACCACCATCACAGCGATGGCTGCCATCGACATGGCCCTGTGGGATATCAAAGGCAAGCACTTCGGCGAGCCAATCCACCGGCTTCTGGGCGGCAAGCACCACGACAAGATTCTGGCCTACGCCAGCATCCTCTTTGGTAAAGACGGCAACGAAACCGCCAAAATCGCTCGCCGCTGGCGCGAGTTCGGCTACAAGGCGATTAAGTTCGGCTGGGAACCGATGGGGCAGAATGAAGCCCTCGACATCGACCTCGTTCGCGGCGCCCGCGAGGGGATCGGCGA
>CAYUJE010000481.1:0-3686 GCA_964444865.1 uncultured Pirellulaceae bacterium
GCCCCTGGCGGTCCCGCTATCACGGTCCATTTAGACTCTGACACCGCCAAAGTCCGCAGCACGATTCCCAAGGATCTGGAAGGCGAGCCGCTGCGGATCCAGATTACGGGACCGATCAGGAAGCAGCGAAAGACTTCGTGACGATGGTATTTCCACGGGCTTCGGCGCTGCCCCCTCTTTACATCGCCGCTACCAAGCAAACTCTCTGCCGCGACTAGAATTCCCTCCTAATTCCACGGGGTATCCACTTCTCGCACTGCGGAGAGTCTTTCGCGTGCCGCAGATTTATCCTGGCTTTGTAGTCCGGAAATGATTGCCGGTGCTGCTTCTCTGGCGGCCGTGTGTGGAGCGCAGCGTCGGCTATGGCACTACCACCTGGCAATGGGAGGAAAGAGTCGTCACGATGCCGCGCTCCCCTTGGGCCCGCGGCGCACATGCCTTGAGTTTCTTATGCCCCACTCCTCGCCGGCCTTGTGCAACGATCAGGCACTGGTGCCGAACGCGGGCGCGCCTCCCACGCTCCAGTTGGTCGCGGGTGCTTGAAAGGCGTTCTGGCAAAGCTGCTCGAAATCAGGCGTGACTTGCCTGGCCTCACGCCGCAATTCGCGGAGGAAGGCCAGCTCGCGGGGGCGAATAACTCGGTCGGAGTAAAGGATTTTGAGCAGATAAAACTGCTCCCCTGGCTGGATCTCCCCATCCGCCAAAATGACTTTCTTCAATACTCCATAGAAAAAGTCTTCAAACGCTTCGGAAGGATTGGTCACACCGGTATACAACTCCACCAGCAGCTTTACGTCTTCCAAATTGGGTTTGCCATTACGGTAAACATGCTCGCACAGCTGCCGTAATTCCCCCGCATCGATTTTTTGGTCCGCCAGAATGTGCTGGACAACTTCGTGATAGCTCGCCATTCTCCATCCCCTCCCCAAGGTTTAGCTTCCACCCCAATCCCATCGAAACTCTAGGTCACGCCCTAAAAGATGCAAACGACTTGGCCGCCAAATCTGGCAAAATGTGGAAGGACGCGGACATTTTGAAGCTCGGGATGCTGGGGCACGGCTCGATTCTGCTGAATTCGTTGGCCAGCATGCGGAGCTTGATTCCAAGGTCGGATGCCAGGAGGCGCACTAATAGCAATCAGTGATCCTGCTGGCCTTGCCTGGTTTCGTCCTCCCATTAAGCTGAATCGAAATCCCTGAGGCCGACGCAGTGCAAGCAGAATCAATCACCGACCCGTCAGAGTTCCCTGCCAAACTTGGATACCGCTGGCCAGCGGAATGGGAGCCGCATGCCTCCACGTGGCTATCCTGGCCGAGAAATCCGGCAACCTGGCCCGACAAATTTGAGCCGGTTCCCGCGGAGTTTGGCCATTTCGTCCGCACGCTGGCCCAGTTCGAGCCAGTGAATATCCTGGCGGGCGGCGACGGCATCTTGCAGCAGGCGAAGCAATTGGTGGGCGATTTGCAAAACGTCACGCTCCACGATATCGAAACGAATGATGCCTGGTGCCGGGACCATGGCCCGACGTTTCTGGTCAGGAGTCAGAGGTCGGGGGTCAAGGGTCAGGAGTCGAAAGAAAGGGGACTTGTCGATTGGGAATACAACGCCTGGGGAGGAAAGTATCCCCCCTTCGATAAAGATAACGCGGTGCCGGGAAAAATCGCCGAACTGCAAGGTCGGCGGCGATTCAAGCCGGGAATCATCCTTGAGGGAGGAGCCATCGATGGCAACGGCTTGGGGACGGTCATGACGACCAGGTCGTGTTTGCTGAATCCAAATCGCAATCCCCAGCTTTCGCAGTCGGACGTCGAACAGTATTTGCGAAATTATCTCGGCAGCAGCAAGACTCTTTGGCTGACCGGCGGCGAAATAGCCGGCGATGATACCGATGGCCATATCGATCAGATTGCCCGATTCGTTGGCCCGCGGACGGTGGTCGTTTCGGTGTGTGAGGACCCCGCCGACGATAATTACTCTCCGACGCAACTCAATTGGAATGAGCTTTCGCAGATGACGGACCAGGACGATCAGCCCTTGACGCTGGTGCCGCTCCCCGTTCCAACAGCGAAATTCGTGGATGGCCAGCGCTTACCGTGCGGCTATTGCAATTTCATTTTTGCGAACGGAGGCGTCGTTGTTCCGCAGTTTGAAGACGAAGCGGACGCCAAGGCCATTGAGATTCTGCAAAAGTTGCTCCCCGACCACCGCGTTGTGGGCTCGCCAAGCCTGAACCTCATCTGGGGGCTGGGTTCCTTTCATTGCCTTTCTCAGCAAGAACCCGCATAAGTTTCTGTGTGCGCACGTCTCGTTACCGAGCCTTCTTTGCATCCCCCTTGGGAGCAAGCAATGCCTTGTCCGAAATGTCTTTGCGACACCACGCACCGGGCCAGCGGATGCACTTGACCGCGGTATAGGCATTGAGTTTGGCGGCAGAGAAAGAGGAGCCCAGGGCGGTGACGGCAAGGACGCGGCCGCCGGCGGTGACAGGCTGTCCGTTCACGATCTTCGTGCCGGAGTGGAAAACTTTGACATCGGGAATGGCGGCCGCCTCTTCAAGCCCGCGAATGGGACGCCCTTTTTCAAAAGGACCGGGATAGCCTTCACTGGCCATGACCACGCTCACGCTGGGACGTTCGTCCCACTGCAGAGGCGGGATCTCATCGAGCTTACCGTCGATGGTCGCATCCAGAACTTCCACCAGATCAGATTTCAACCGCATCAGCAGCGGCTCACATTCGGGATCGCCAAAGCGGACGTTATATTCCAGAACCTTTGGCCCCTGATGGGTCATCATTAAGCCGGCGTAGAGCACTCCTTTGAACGGAGTGCGGCTCCGTTTCATCGTGTGAATCGTGGGGACCAGGATTTCCGCCTCGATTTTGCGGATCATGGCTTCATCAATCAGCGGCGTGGGGCAGACGGCTCCCATTCCGCCGGTGTTTGGTCCTTCGTCTCCATCGTAAGCCGCTTTATGGTCCTGGGCCGGAGGAAGCGTGACGATGGTACGGCCGTCGGTAATTGCCAGGACACTGACTTCCGGGCCATTGAGACGCTCTTCAATGACCAACTGGTTGCCGGCAGCTCCAAATTCCAATTGGCGAGCGATGCGGTCGATCGCCTCCAGAGCTTGCGGGCGGGTCGAGCAGACGATGACTCCCTTACCAGCTGCCAGGCCGTCCGCCTTAACGACCAGCGGAACGTTTTCCCGTTCGTCGGGATATCGGTCGAACACAAATCGGGTGGCGCTTTCGGCATCACGAAAGACATAGTATTCCGCCGTCGCCACGTTTGCGGTCTGCAGCAGATTCTTGCAGAAGACCTTGCTTCCTTCGAGCTGAGCGGCCCCTTTGGAGGGGCCAAAGATGCGCAGTTTTTCGGCCTGAAAGGCGTCCACAATGCCCGCGACCAGAGGTGCCTCCGGCCCGACGACCGTCAAATCAACGACGTTTTGCTTGGCAAATTGCACGAGCGCCGCAATGTCATCGGCCGGAATGTCCACATTGACGGCATCGACAGCGGTGCCGGCATTCCCAGGCGCGACGAAAATCGTTGCAGCGCGCGGACTTTGTCGCAACTTCCAGGCAAGTGCGTGCTCGCGCCCCCCGTTACCGACCACCAAAATATTCATCTTTCCCATTTCAAGAATATAACGCTTTGGCCAGCGGCGCGCGGAGGGGGAAAATTGA
>CAYUJE010000482.1:0-3682 GCA_964444865.1 uncultured Pirellulaceae bacterium
GCCCCCTGCGCAGGCCCTTGCCCGTTTAGCTGTGGTGTGGAGTCCGGCTTTACCCAAACGCAGGCACGCTTGTATTTCATGCCTGATAAGTTTATTTCATCGGCCCACTTTGCCACGCCTTCAACAGTGCAGAAAGCAACAAACCAGCCTCCGCATTGCTTGGCAGATTGTTGAACAAATGCAGAGCGGATAGGGTCAATACAGTCAAAGTCTAATGCAACCAACTCTGCTCCACCATCTGTGCGAACAGCGGTCATAGTTGACTTGGCGTCGTGCAATCGCTTTTCATAAGGCGGATCGCAAATGATGTGGTCGACAGTGCCAAGCGAAGGCATGATGTCTAAGCAGTTCCCAAGGTAAAGTGTGGCGTTTCCGATTGTCTCAATCATACGCCAATTCCTCATATTGAATGAGGTGCCACACCCCTAAAAGCGTGGCGACGCGGTCTGCCCAATGCATCCGGTCAGGACGCTTACCAATTTCGCGCAGGCGCAAATCTCGATTGATAAACGGTTCAAGAATGAAAAACGCGACTACCCATTTGAGCCAATGAACTTTTTCCGCCTCTTGAAAAGCATCTGGAACCAGCAACAGCTTATCGCCCCAATGGACGTAAATTTCATCCACGCCGTTCTCGTCAACAACGCCGAACCAGTCGCCATTTTCCGGCACCCTGAAGTGTAGCCGCCCACCTTCGATAACTTCACTCACCGGACATTCTCCTTCCATACCCACGCAGCCCATTGCCGCATTGTGGTGCTTGACCAGCTATGGCCCTGCCAGCGTTGTGTAATTTCGTTCTTGGTCATGCGTCCCTCGGTGTGTCGGATAATATCGACGAGTAAGTCGGTTGCGGTCTTGGGGAATAGGTCAGTTGCGTCTGCTTTGGACATAGTTCCGCTTTCCGTATTCCTGCCCATATCCCCTGGAGGAGCGATTAGCATAAGGCTAACCTTCTAAAGACAGACCGTCAATCTCAATACCGTTTACCCAGATTGCGTTTTTAATTGCGCCACCAATTGCCCATCGACCTTATGCAGTCGTCGCAAACTCACATGGTATAGTAATATCTGGATATCCCTTGGAGCGACGGCTCGTCAGGGGGAGCGGAAAGCCAGCTTGGGGCCATGCGTATAGCCTCCCCGCGCCATAAAAGACTCCCGGTATTAGTGCTGATTTAAAAACGCGCACCGTTTTGGTGGGCAGGGATCGAACGTGCGCAGGTTGCGTATTTATCACGGCGCCAATCTCCTTTCCCTAAAGCAGCTTTTTCAAGTTGGCCGAGGGAAAGCGCTAATTCGCGTAACCTGTTGACGTGGCGAATGTAAGATATTATACAATTCGCAGCGATGCGTAGGCCAAATACGTGCCGCTGCCGATACGTGTAAATCCCCCGCCCTGTTTATGCAAGGCGGGGGTTTCGTTTATATATTGATTTTTTCGATAAGACTAATCGACTGCGTAAATGTAAAATGGTTTACATTGCAGCCCTGAACGGTAGCACATTATCCATTGCGGCCAACTTCCGGCGAATAATACCCGCTTCATGGTCATGGCCCATAAGTTCCTCCGCCTTAAGCTGGCGTTCCAATATGGCCCTTTGGTCTGTGGTGCTTTCAATCTTTGCTTGGCCTGCGCGGCTGGAACGTCTGCACCAGTTGCGCCAAGTAGCCTGCCAGTCGCTTTTCACGCCGTTGCTACCTGATACACCGGCCCAATAATCGACAAAGGATAGAGCCTCTTGCTTGGCGTCATCTGCCTGCCAGCCGCGTTCCTTGATTGCCCAGTTTATCCATTCATGCGGAACATCAAAGTCTGTGCCGATCCGTGTCCCTCGTAACGTTTCCGCCTTTGCAGGTCGAGGCATGGCGTTATGTGCTTTCAGTGCAAGTATCATGTTATTGACGTGGTGCACTTCCAAGCCTGCAAATTCAGCAAATGCGGCAACGTGAAAACTAGCCTTCATGGCGACCATAGCCTGATAGCAGTGGTAAACGTGACAGGTCTTTACCTTTGCTTGGCGGGCGATGATAGGGAGGCGCGGGTCAAATGGCGTCATCTTTTCTTGCCATAAAGATAATAGCGGATTGTCGTATGGTCGCGTTGCAATATCCTAGCAGTTTCAGCTAGTGACTTTCCGGTATCCATGAAATAATGGGCGCAATCTTTACGGGCCTTTACGAGCGCGCACTCGCGGCCTTTGCGGGTCAGAAGATCATCAACGGATACATCGTGCCAAACTGCTATTCGCGCTATCTTATCGCGTGTTAATTCTCTTGGTGTCATGAGAAGCGCTCCACGTCCCAGCCCCCGCCCTTGCTTTTGGGCAGGCGCTTGATTGCGATAAATGTCAGCGGGTATTGGTCAGCCGCGACCTTGATTTTGACGCGGGCGTCATCTGTCCAAAAGCCCTTGACCTCATGCGCTTCCATGTAACCAGATTTATCGAGCACGATAAAATCAGGTGTGTAGAAGGTGCCGTCAGCCAGCTTGAACTTCATGCCCTCGAATTTATACCACTGGATAGCGCCGGATTGTTTGCGGGCCTCCAGGTGCAGGGCATAGGTTTGTTCTGTGCCGTTCATCACGCCAGCCTTTAACCGGCCAAGCGCCCGCATTTTGTTCAGCGCGGTGTTGTAGTTCCCGCCGCTCATGCTGCCAGCGCCTTGCGTATCTTGTCAGCATAACGCGCCAGATAAGCGTTGGTCGCAACTGCAAGCGGGTCTGGACCCATGCGCGTCGTGGCAAGGGGTAGCGAACCACCTAAAGGCTCGTTCCATACCTCCCCTGCCCGTTCCTTAACGAATGCAGGGCGTATGACGGTCTCTATGTCCTTTAGCGTGTAGCGGGTGCCGTGGTCGCGGTTGATGTGTGCCACAATAGCCGATCTGTCTGTGATGTAGGCGGCAAGGTGGTTTATCTTCTTGCGGATGTGTGCGTCCATCATGCTGCTGTCTCCAGAAACATGTCGCCTTGTCTTTGTGCGTCCTCGATGCGCTTGCAGGCTATCTGGAAATACTTTTCCTCGCGTTCTATGCCGATGAACTTGCGGCCCATCTGGACGGCTGCGACACCGGTGGTTCCGCTGCCCATAAAGGGGTCTAGGATGGTTTGAGGCTTGGGCAGCATTTCAATGCACCACTTCATCAACGCGACAGGTTTCTGCGTCGGATGCTCTTTTCCGTCCAATAATGCCTTGGCGCGGGCATAGTTGAATATACGAGCGGCGCGTTGCTGGCTGCTCCAAGCAAATTCACAATCAGCAAGCGAAAAGTCGCGCTGCCCCTTGTCCCACACAAGCCATTGCATTGTCGGTGGCAAAAGGTCGGTGAAGTAATTACCGCCCCAAACAATCTGTTGCCTTGAAACTTCAAATATAAGCGAAAAACAATCAGAGTGCGGACGGGCCTTATCCCAATCGCTGTCACCCCATTGCGTCCAACCGTTGCTTGCGTTTCCAGCGTGAGTGTCAGCGCCAATTCCATAAGGTGGATCAGTGACCACCGCGTCAACCTTGCCCAATGTTGGCAAAATGTCGCGGCAGTCGCCAAGGTAAAGCGTGGCGCTTCCTATGATGACAGGTTCCATCACGCAGCCTTCTTGCTGGCCACGTAGGCTTGCAGTTCAGCGGTGACGCGGGTTTTCTTACTGGTGAACTTGCCGTTAGAACCGCGCTCAGGCT
>CAYUJE010000483.1:0-3677 GCA_964444865.1 uncultured Pirellulaceae bacterium
CGGCGATAGAGGTCCTCGCCATGGCTTTGGCTATATTCCTGAGCCGTCCAGTTCTTGCCGTCGGCGCGGGAAGCGAGTTCCTCCCAAATGCCCGGCGGCTGATAGGGGGAGACGCTTTTGCCGCCAATCTTGCGATTGAGCAGGCCGCCGAGGAACAGGGCTTCGTCGCGAATGAATTCCGCCTGCAACCGATACCGTGGCCCGCGAGCCAGCAGTCGGTTTTCGGGGTCCTTCGCATTCAGTTCCGGAGTGACGACGGAAGATTGACGGTAGGTGCTGCTGGTGACGATGCGGCGGACGAGCTTCTTCACGTCCCATTGATCGTGGGGAAGGCTTCCAGCCTGCCCAGAAACTCCCTCGCTGGCTCTTCGGGTTAGTGTCGGAGCGCTGACGGCCATGAAATCCGTGGCCAGCCAGTCGAGCAAGTCCGGATGCGTTGGCAAGTCGCCTTGCGTGCCGAAATCCTCCGCGGTCTTCACCAGGCCCGTGCCGAAGAACATTTGCCAGTAGCGGTTCACCGTTACGCGGCTCATGAGCGGATGCTGCGGGTCGATCAGCCAGTTGGCCAAAGCCAGGCGATTGTGCGTCGCTCCGTCGGGGAGCGACGGCAGAAACGAGGGGACATCCGGGGTGACTTTCTCGCCCGGTTTATCGTAGGCACCCCGGACTAGAATGAACGTCTCCCGCGGCTTGTCCATGTCTTGCATCACCATGACCGTGGGAACCGATTGTTCCAGGTCCGTCCGCTGCTTCTTGAGTTTTGCGATTTGCTCATTCAGCCGGGCGAATTCGGGCGAGACATTTTCGCGGTAGTGCTTCTTCACCGCAGCCGCTTGGACGTCGCTGCGCTTGTCGGCAGGAATTGCGAGAGCAGTGGCGACTTCGGCGGGCAAGGTGTCAACAAGCTGCGGCTTGGCGGCAGAGGCGACTGCCAATCGAAAGCGGCCGATTTGATGCTGCGAGAATTGCGACTGGAAGTCGAGCGTAACCCGGATTTCTCGCGGCGTAGACAAAGCGAGCGGCTCGGCCAGAGTGAACATGGCCTGATGAGCTTTGCCGACTTCCGGATAAATCCCCCAGCCGTTGGCTGGGTCTGCATCCAGAACGCCAGCGATCTGATATTCCTTCTGGCTGAAGTCCGCCTCGGCGGCCGAGATGGGGAGATTGAGCCATTCGGCTTCTCCCCGTGCGTCCGTACGAAGCGAGATCTTCACCCCCGTCATCACGATGTTGCCGTTGGCGCTGCGCCCTGCGCCTTTCATCGGCAGGCTATCGTCGGGAAGTGCTTCCAGGCGCACGGCGGTGACTTGCTTCAGCTCCGGCCGGAGCCGCAAACGCATTTGGTAGGTTTCCTTGTCGGGATTCTTCTCGGTCGCGAGATAGGAACCGTCCGGAAGATTCTTCAGCGTGGCACCACCCTTGGAAATGACATCGCTGACTTCCGCGAACTGCCAGGCATTCTTGGCTTCGTCCAGGGCGGACACTTCCCATTTGGCCTGGGCCGCATCTACCTCGGGGAGCGGGCTGATCAGGCGTTTCTCCAAATCGGCGATGCTGGAAGCGATTGCCGCCAGCAGTTGATCCTGACCGGGGCGAGGAGCCTTGATCATCGGGGCCGCATTCCCCTTGCTGCCGTCCAGGCCGTTTTCGGGGAGGGTGTTGAAGAACGCGTAGAGCGAATAAAAGTCCTTCTGCGTCAGTGGATCGAACTTGTGATCGTGGCACTGCGTGCAGCCGACGGTGAGGCCAAGGAAGACCGTGCCGGTGGTGTTCACGCGGTCGATAATGTACGCCGTGAGATACTCCTGCGGGATGGCTCCACCTTCAAAGTTAATCATGTTGTTCCGGTTAAATCCGCTGGCGATTTTTCGCCGCAGGTTTTCGGCCGGATCATTGGTTTCCGGCAGCAAATCGCCGGCAAGTTGTTCGATGGTGAACTGATCCCACGGAACACCGCGATTGAAGGATTCAATGACGTATTCCCGCCATCGAGTCATGTCCCGTCCACTGTCGATGTGATAGCCGTGGGTATCGGCGAAGCGGGAAGCATCCAGCCAATCGACCGCCATTCGCTCGCCATAGAATGGCGAAGCCATCAGTCGGTCGACCAGCCGTTCGTAGGCATCGGCGCTCTGGTCTGCCAGAAATGCATCCACTTCCGCAGGAGTCGGCGGCAGTCCGAGGAGGTCGAGCGTGAGGCGGCGGATGAGCGTCGTCTTGGCCGCTTCGGGGCTCGGCTTCAAGTTGTTGGCTTCGAGTCGGGCAGCGATGAAGAGGTCGATTTCTCCCCGCGGCCAGGCCTTGTCCTTGATGGCCGGAAGTGCGGGCTTTTGGGGAGCGGTGAACGCCCAGTGAGTCTGGTACTTCGCCCCTTCGGCAATCCACTGCTTGAGGAGAGCTTTCTCTTCGTCGGTCAATTTCTTTTTGGTTTCCGGCGGCGGCATCCGCAGGTTTTCGTCGGTGGAATTGATGCGCGCGATCAACTCGCTCTTTTCCGGCTGGCCCGGCACGATGGCGATCTCACCCGACTCGGCCTTTCCGATCGCGGAGTCCCGCACATGCAGCCGCAGATTTGCCTTCCGCTCCGCGGCATCAAATCCGTGGCAGGCGAGGCATTTGTCCGCCAGAATGTGGCGAATTTGCCGGTTATAATCAATGGCTCCGCCCTGGTTACTTCCTTGGTCTTCCGCAAATCCGCTGGAAAGCGGCAGTGCGAAAAGAAGGAGAAGCAGCAGTTGCGACATTGCAAAATGACGAAAACAAGGCATCGTTACCTTCCCTAATTCAGGCGGGACTTCGTGGCAAAACACAGAGAGTGCCAAGACTGCTATTATAGCCGGTCCTGCCGCGCTGTTCATTGGTCCTGACCTTTCCCCACATGAACTTTCAGAACACCCAGTTTCGCCGCGACCTCGTCGCCCCGTCGGCTTTTATCGCCCCCGGCGCGGTGGTGCTGGGGGGTGTGACCGTCGGCGAACAATCCAGCATCTGGTTTGGCGCGGTGGTGCGCGGCGATTGCGAAGCAATCCGGATCGGCAAACGGACCAACATTCAAGACCTATGCGTGCTGCATGCCGACCCAGGCTTTCCTTGCACGCTTGGGGATGGTGTAACAGTCGGGCATGGGGCCATCGTGCATGGGGCGACTGTGGAAGACGACGTCCTCATCGGCATGAAAGCGGTCGTCATGAACGGCGCTAAAATCGGCCGCGGCAGCATTGTGGCGGTGGGGGCTATCGTCACGGAAGGGACGGAAATTCCGCCGGGCAGCGTGGTGATGGGCCAGCCGGGGAAAGTGAAGCGGCCTGCGGAGGAGCGGGACCTCGAAAAGATACGCCATGCCGCGGAGCATTACGTGCAGGCCGCAAAGGGCTATCGGGATGCAGCGAATCTGCACCGAGGGTTTTGAATCGGCCCCGATTCTTACTTCTTCGTGCCGATGAGCACGCCGCAGTGGATCAGCGTGGGAATGACCTTGGCGCTGGTCAGGCCGCACTCCGTCAGCCACGCGCGGTATTCGGCAGCGCTATAAGCCCTCCCCTCCGTCAAAGTGAAGAGCGCCGCGGAATAGAGGGCGATGGGGAGCGGGCCATCGAGCGTGTCGGCCAGGAAGACGTCGTGAATCAGCAGCTTTCCGCCCGAAGGGAGCGCCGCGGCGGAACGGCGCAGGAGGTCGC
>CAYUJE010000484.1:0-3660 GCA_964444865.1 uncultured Pirellulaceae bacterium
CGCCGGCACTCGCAAGTCATTCGCCTTGAAGGACCCAAATCACCTGGGTTGGTCAATCACCGAACAGGGACAGGTACACTTACGGTGGTTTAGGCAACGCGGATGCTATTGGCCGGCA
Organism: uncultured Pirellulaceae bacterium; assembly: GCA_964444865.1. GTDB lineage: Bacteria > Planctomycetota > Planctomycetia > Pirellulales > Pirellulaceae > SXOA01. Next base: position 119 of record CAYUJE010000484.1, read on the forward strand.
GTTGACGGTTGACAATCAGGGGACTTCTGGAGTTCCCCGCGCGATTCTCACTTCCGTTTACGATGCCGCCAGCAACCGCACGAAGCTCTCCGCTTCGGTGGGGGGAGACTGCCGATTTTGAGAACGAGGAAAAAACGACTCCCGTCCCCTTTTCAGTCCAGTACTCAGTCGGGTCTTGTTTATTTTGCTCCCAGTTCCACACTCACCACTTCGCTGTCCTCCCCCTGATTCGTTTTTACGAAGAGCTTGCCATTGCTGAGAGCCGGCAGGGGGCGAGTCTTGGCGGCGATGAATTGCGCGGAGCCCAAAGAAGTAAACTTCTTCGGGTCCGTGGCGATAAGCGTGAGCTTTCCCTCAACTCCGACCAGCAAAATCTTGTCCCCGGCCAGAATCGCGTGGGCGATGCCAAAATCGTCCTCGGACCAGGCGATTTTTCCAGTGGCGGCTTCCACGCACCGCAAGTGACCTTCGCGCGTATCTTCGCGGCCGTGGATGCCGTAGAGGTAGCCCTTGTGCTCGACGGCGGTGGTGTACTGGCTGGAGAGCGTATCGTCGTTGCCCCAGACTTCGCTTGCTTTGCTGCCCTCAAGCGATCTCAATTCCGCGCCGATGTTGTAGCTGGCGGTGACAAACAACTTGCCATTGAAAATCAGCGGCGTGGCGGCATTGACGGTGGGGCCGCGCTTCCCAAAGGGAAATAGGACTTTGGTTTCATCCGTGGCGGGGTCATAGGAAACGCAGTTCATTCTCGTGATGAAAATGGCCTGTTCCTTGGCGCCAGTCTTCGCTGCCGCGGGAGACGAATAGCTGCCGACTTCGCTGGTCCCTTTCCAGAGGGTTTGGCCGCTGGCCGGATTCAGCGCGACGAGCCCCGCATCCTTGCCGCCGACATTCACCACCAGTTTTCCACCAATGAGAATCGGCGTACTCCCCGCGCCGAAATAGCCTTCATCGCCGTCGTAGTCCACGTACAGTTCGCGGGTCCAGAGTTTCTTCCCGTCCGCGAGCGCTACGCAGTGCAAATCTCCCGCGGCGCCGAAAACATAAACTTTGCCATCCTGGACCAACGGCACACAGCGGGGACCGGTGTCGGAATCGATTCCGCCGCGGTAACGCGCCGGAAAATCCGCCTGCCAAATCGGCTTGCCGCCGTCGGCATCAAGTGCCTCTACCCGCTCTTGATTTCCCAGCCGGTGGAATACCACCACCTTCTTACCCACCACCACCGGACCCCCATAGCCGCTGCCAACTTTGGTTCGCCAAACAATCTTCGGCTTCACGGGAAGCGACTTAGGCAGCGTTTCCCCTTCCGCCTGGCCATTGCGACTGGGGCCGAGGATCTGCGGCCAGTCTCCGGCCTCGGTGGTCGAAATTTCAAAAATGCTGAAGAGAAGGAAAAAAAATAGCACCCCGGCAAGAATTCTTGCCAGTCGAAGGGGAGGTAAGCCGCTCTTAGCAATACACATGGGGAGTTATCCTTCCAAACCGCAATAAAACAAGCAAAAAGCCCGACAATGGGCCGAATTTTCGCACATTTTGCGCCGGGTGAGTTTGTCAATTTTAACGATTAGTCTTATCATAGGGGTGGTACATCGGGATTGCATGGGAGGAAAGCGGCGTTTCGAGGGCAGGTGGCTTGAAAATTGCCTGTCATTGATCCGGCTCCTCCCTGCGCGTATTCGTCCAACTTCGGAGTTTTCATTGTCACGTCTGTTTCGCCTACTCGAGAAAAAACGAGGAGAGCGCCGCACCGGTTCCAACCTGGTCGGCAGCGTGGGGGAAGCTCTGCTATATGGGGCTCTGTTTCTGCTCGGCGTCACCTCTTTGAGCACACTGATCGCTGCGCATGTCTGGCAGCCGCAAAGCGCCTGGTACTCGGTGGGCGTCGGCTTCTGGCTGATGGTCGTGGTTCTGACGTCGTTTGTCGTTACGGGGGGCATCGGACTCATCTGGACGGTGGTGCGGTTGGGCATCTCCGCGGAACGCCGGTCCGCATTCTCCACCCATGCAGGTGCACTGGATCTCATTCACGAAGCGGCGCCCCGTTCGAAAGATCATCCCACCATTCCCGCATTCGATGGTCTGATCAACAGTCCCGGTACCGAACTCGCTTATCGCCTCCCCACTTCACAATCTCCCGGCTGGCGACTGCTGGCCAAAACAATATTTGCACTTCTCTGGAATGGCATTGCGTGCGTGCTGTTTGTCGTGGCCACAAAGAGTTGGCTGGAGGGAACACCTCAATGGTTTTTGACTTGTTTCCTGGTGCCCTATCTCGCGGTTAGCGGTTTGAGTATCTATTACCTGCTGCAGCAAATCTGGATTCATACGGGGCTGGGGCAAACGGCGGTGGAAATCTCCGACCATCCGCTGCTGCCGGGGCGAGAGTACCAGATACATCTTTCGCAAGCTGGCCACATCGATATGAAGTCGATCGAGCTTTGGCTGGTTTGTGAGGAAGAAGTGACTTACCGGCAAGGGACCGATATTCGCCACGAACTCCGCACCGTCTTCCACCAAGAGATACTCACGCAAGGGCCGATCGAAATTGAGCCCTCCAAACCGTTCCGTGCCACGTGCACGCTTGGCATTCCGGAAACGGCCATGCACTCGTTCCAGGCTGAGCACAACGCCATTCACTGGAAGTTGCTGGTCCGCTGTGTTCCTGCCCATTGGCCGCAATTCGAACGTCGTTACCCCATTGTTGTTTTCCCCGGAGAAGCTACCCTGCGGGCCGTGGTGACGCCCGCGACGACAGGTCAAGTCACCCGCAGCCAGCGTAGCAAAGCGTCTACCTCCATCGAGGTCCTGGCATGACAATGGAGCCTCTGATCAGCCTCTGCCTGGTCGGGCCGCGGCGCAGCTATGCCGCCGGCGACGAATTGGTGGCCGAATACCAACTCGATGCCGTGCTGCCGGACGAAGTGCAGGCCGTGGAAGCCTCCGTTCTGTGGTACACCGAGGGAAAGGGAGAAGAGGACATGCGCGTTCACTTCTTCGAACGCCGCTTGCCCGCCGACACCGAGGATGGAGACCTCCGTCCGCTAAGACGTTTTCGCACCACACTCCCCAATAGTCCGCTCAGCTATTCCGGTTCCATCTTCACCATCCGCTGGTGCGTTCGCGTTCGTCTCTTTCTCCGTCGCGGACGCGAATACCTGCAAGAGCAGCCCTTCACTCTGGGTTCGGTCCCCACAACCGTGCGTAAGGAGGCGGCAGCAACCGTCTGAGTAACGCGATTCACGGCTTGCACGCTCCCTTCACGTTGTTCACGGGCTTGTTTTTTTCCCTTAGTGAATCCGCCGCCACGCATTCTTCGCCGTGGCATTGATGATTCGCAGCTAAGCGCCGATAATCTCCTGAACCAGCCTCGTTTTCCGCGGTCTTTCCGCTTTCCTTGAGGAGCCCATTATGGCCCTTGTACCTCTGCGTGTTGTTCTGGATCATGCCGCTGAAAATGGTTACGGCGTGGCGGCTTTTAACGTCAATAACATGGCGCAGATTCAGGCCATCATGGAAGCGGCCGTGGAGACCGATTCGCC
>CAYUJE010000485.1:0-3643 GCA_964444865.1 uncultured Pirellulaceae bacterium
ATTTCATACGTCACGTTCGGGGCGGTCTGCACCAGGTCAACATTCGCCTCACCCTCCAGCCGCTGCTGAACGATTTCCATGTGCAAGAGGCCAAGGAACCCGCAACGAAACCCAAAGCCGAGGGCTTCGCTGGTTTCCGCTTCGAACTCAAAGCTGGGGTCGTTGATGGAGAGTTTTTCGAGCGCGTCGCGCAGCTCCGTGAAGTCCTGCCCGTCCGATGGATAGAGTCCACAGTAAACCATCCGCTTGGGCTCTTTATAGCCCGGCAGCTGGGCGGCCCCTTTGTCACCGGGGATCGTGATCGTATCCCCGATGTGGATCATGCTCAGGGACTTAATGTTGCAAATCAGATAGCCGACCTGGCCGGCTTGCAGGCTGTCGCACGGGGTTTGCCGGGGGGTGAACTGCCCCAGTTCCACCACTTCGTGCGTGGAATTGTTGCTGATGAAGCGGACCTTGGTCCCCCGCTTCACGGTCCCGTTCATCACGCGGACGTAGGTAATCGCTCCGCGGTAATCGTCATAGTGGGAGTCGAACACCATTGCCTGCAAGACCCCTTGGGGATCCCCCGTGGGGGGCGGCACGCGGTCGATGATCGCGCTTAACAGTTCCTTGATGCCAATGCCGGCTTTGGCGGAGACTTTGAGGACGTCTTGCTGATCGATGGCCAGGCTCTGTTCCATTTCGACAAGGACTTCGTCGATGCGAGCATTGACCAGATCGATCTTATTGATAATGGGAACAATCTGCAGTCCGCCGTTCATGGCGGCAAAGGCATTGGCCAGCGTTTGCGCCTCCACTCCCTGAGCCGCATCGACGACCAGAATCGCCCCCTCGCAGCAGGCCAGCGAACGGCTGACTTCGTAGTGAAAATCGACGTGGCCGGGAGTATCGATCAGGTTGAGTTCGTACTCTTGTCCGTCGCGGATGTACTTCATCGCCACGGCGCGGGCTTTGATCGTGATTCCCCGCGATCGCTCCAGGGCCATGTCGTCGAGCAGCTGCGCCTGCATCTCGCGCATCGCGACCGTGCCGGTATGTTCCAGCAGCCGATCGGCCAGGGTGCTCTTGCCGTGGTCGATATGGGCCACGATGCAGAAATTGCGGATGTGCTTGTTTTCGATGGGCATGGGGGACGGGGGCTAGGGGCTGGGGGCTGGGGCAGAATTCTTTCTTCCCCAGCCCCCAGTCCCTAGCCCCTTTGCTTCTTTCGGTGAAATTCAATCCTCGCGATCCCCGCGGCTCCGATAAAGCCGGCGTCGCCGCCGAGGGTCGCAAAATCGATGGTAGTCCGCTGGGCGGGAATCGGGAAGGCGTGCTGGCGGACGACGGAACGGACTCTTTCGATGAATTTCTTCCCCACCGGGGCGTCGTGCCCCCCAAAATTCATGGCCCCGCCCAAAACAACGGCTCCGGGGTCAAGGGTATGCATGAGAGTCACAATTCCCAGTCCCAGCCAGGTCGCTAGCTCTTGAATCAGGTCATTGGAGAGGGGGTCCCCGACTTCCGCCTCTTCGGAAATCATGAGCGCGGTCAATTCCTCCCCCTTCGCCAGGCGATTGGCGAGCGTCGTTTTTCGGGCCTTGGCGACCAGTTCCTGCTCCGCCCGCTTGACCAGGGCCGTGGCGCTGCAATAGGCCTCCAGGTGGCCGGGCTGGCCGCAGCCGCACATGCGGGCGGAGGGGCTGTTGTCGATGATGATGTGGCCGCATTCACTGCCGTGGCTGTTTTCGCCGTCCACGGAAAGATCGCCGATGATGATCCCGCCGCCAACGCCCGTCCCCAGAGTCAGCAGCACAATACTGTGATTCACCTTTCCGCTGCCGACCCAGAATTCACCATAAGCAGCCGCGTTGGCATCATTGGCGTAACTGACGGGGAGACCGAAGGCATCCGCCACGCACTTTTTGATAGGGAAGTTGTACCAGTGCGGCAGATTATGGGGATGCAGAATGATGCCGGCTGGAATATCCATCGTTCCCGGCGTTGCCAGCCCCACGGCAGCCACATCCTTGATGGTCAGCCCCAGTTCGCCCAGCATCTGGTCCACCGCGTCCCTGGACCTGGATACGGCGTCGTTCGGCCCCGCTTCCTCCTCGGTAGAGATATGAGTCTTGGCGACCACCTGCCCCTGGTCGTCTACCAGGCCCAGCTTCATGTTGGTGCCGCCGACATCCACGCCCAAGAAGAGCGGCCGCCTGGCTTCCTGCGGAGAGACGGTGGCTTCCTGCGTGGTGGACATGAGGGAGAAAGCGGGCGGGATTTTCAAAAGGGGGCTACAGAAAGGATAGCGCTTTTGGCCATTTTCGGCTAGCCGGAACATGTTTGCCACGACAGCCGGTATGATGTCGTTTTCCTCTTCCAGGAGCAATTGCGATGTCCACTCCCACTCCCTTCGGCAGTGCCGATCTACGTTTGCCCGATGACCTGCGTGGACCGCTCCAGGACCACATGGCCCAGTTGCATGGGCGGTTTTTGGATCGGGGCTGGGGCGGAAGAGTCGGCTTTGGGGAGCGGCCGGCGCTGATTGTGATTGATCTGGCAATCTTCTGGACCCAGCCGACGACGCAGGTCGGAAGCGACGTGGAATCGGTCGTGCATAGCACGCTGTCGGTCCTGGAAGCCGCTCGCGCCGCAAACATTCCCGTCTTCTTCACCAGCTATGCCCTCGATCCGTCGGATCCACCCAGCCCGCAAAACAAGAAGCTGCGGCTGGGAACCGGGGCGCTGAACCCGGCCATGTTCGAGCTTGATCCCCGACTCCAGCGGCGGCCGAATGAAAAACTGATTCGCAAGCGTTATGCTTCCGCCTTCAAAGGGACCAACTTGCACGAGATGCTCGCCTCCCTCAGCATCGACACGCTGATCGTTACCGGCGTCAGCACCAGCCACTGCGTCTACGCCACCTGCCGAGATGCCACCGACAGCGTCCGCGTCATCGTGCCCAAGGAAGCCGTGGGAGAGCGGTGCGAGCTGCTGCACGAGGTGAACCTGCTGGACATCGACCTGGACCTGGGGGACGTGATGCCGGCGGCGGAAGTGATTGCCAAGATCAACGCACTCAGGACGAAATAGAAAGTCGCCACCACACTCCACAAAGTTGGGCGAGGGTCTCCCGACCTCGCCCCGCGGCTGACCGAAGGTCTCCCGTTTGCAGAGAGGAGACCTGCGGTCTATCGTTTCGGCGGGGTCGGAGACCCGCGCCGAACCTCGCTCACGGAGTGAGCGGCTACTTTGGCACTTGCGTCTGCATCAGGCTGGTCGCAATCGCCTGAAAGACCGGCTCCATCTTCTCGAACTCGCGAGTTTCCGCCTGGTAATGCCAGACCAGGGTGTAGGTCGGGGTCTGCACGGCGCGGATTTTGGCTTCCACCAGCAGGTCGAGATAGAAGAAGCAGATATCCACCCCCTGAGCCGGCACGTCGCCAACTTTCTCTTTCGCTTCCAGAATCTCTAGTTCCGAGTATTCCTCGCGGATCGATTCAATCACGGTGTCGATGATTGGCCCCATATCCTGCTTGGCTGGATAGACGTGCAACGAGAAAAAGCAGGTCTCTTCATTCTGCACGGTCACGCTACGGGGCCAGGCTTCCCGCTCCTCGTCCACCAAAGACCAGTTCTCTGGGTAGAGGAAGCGGATTCC
>CAYUJE010000486.1:0-3629 GCA_964444865.1 uncultured Pirellulaceae bacterium
CACTCGCCGTCGCCGAGAAAAGCCCAAACTTGTTTCTTGCCGGTATCCGCGATACCCCGATCACGCATGTAATGATTGAAACGGGCCTGATAAATGGCCATGATCGGGCCCAGCCCCATCGAGACCGTGGGGAATTCCCAAAACGTCGGCATCAGCCAGGGATGGGGATACGACGAGAGGCCGCCATGCGGCTGCAGTTCGCGGCGAAAGTTATCGAGGTGCTTTTCGGTGAAGCGCCCTTCCATGAAGGCCCGCGAGTAAATTCCGGGGGAGGCATGCCCCTGAATATAAATCTGGTCCCCGTCATAGCCGCTTTCGCCGCGACCACGAAAGAAGTGATTGAAGGCGACTTCGTAGAGGGTGGCGGACGAGGCGAACGTGGAAATGTGCCCGCCCAGTCCGTCGTCCTTCTTATTGGCCCGATGCACCATCGCCATCGCATTCCAGCGGACGATGCTCTTGATCCGCCGCTCAATTTCGCGATTTCCCGGATAGCGCGGCTGGGCCCCCGGAGGAATGGTGTTGATATAGGGTGTGTTCAGCGGTTGATGCAGTTCCACCCCTTTTTCGGTCGCTTCGCTCTCCAGCACGGAAAGCAGGTACTTCGCCCGCTCGGGTCCCTTGGTCTTCAGGACATATTCGAGCGACTCCAGCCATTCCTGCGTCTCGGCGGGATCGACATCGTGGACTTGCGCGACGAAAGACTCAGCCGGGGGGGCTTCGGCGGAAGAAAGCGTTTTGGTATCTGACATCGACCAGCCTTATTTTAGGAATGATGTCCCACAGGACAAAGCCGCGGAGGGGCCGGGACCGGGCTATCCATAGCAAACGGGGCCACCAAGGGGCAAGTGCGGAAAACTGGAGTATTTTCCTATATTGTCCCGAGTACCACCACTTCCGTAAAGGGTCCGCACTAGGGATCTAGGGCGATTTTCCCACATGAATCCGACGCGGGAGAGGCCCCCTGAATGCTGAATGGCGCTCTAAAACAGGCTTAGCATGAAATTGATGACGAAATAGAGAACTACCGCATCCATCGCCACAGAACTGAACACGCCCAGGGCACCCAGCCAAAAGGCGATTTGGGTCTGGTTCCGGCCGCTGGGATCCATCGCCCCCATGCGGATGGCTCGCAAGTCCTGCCACCCTAGTCCCAGCGCGCAGCCGGCGGGGATGATGGCCAGAAACGAGAAAACCCAACCCAGCACCCATATCTCGGCCAGCGAAGCGATGCCAAACAGCGAACCGACGAGCCCCGTGACTGCCAACACCATGAGCAAGGTGCCGCGGTGTCCTTGGCTTACCTCGAACCGAGGTTGATAGGGGGTGCTTTCGGCGGAGCCGCTGTAGAGGTTGTCGTCGGCAGCGGTTGTGCCGTCCGCATTCACCGCGGCCGCCTGAACGACTTCTTTCTCTTCCGAAAACCTGTTCTTGCCATCGATGTCAAACGGACTCGGCTTGGAAAAACGCGGGTCGTTCGGCTTGAGGAGCGGGTTGGACATGACAGCCAGTTTAGCGGATGGAAGTCATGTTTCGCTACAGTTCCCCCCTACGGACACGGCTAATCAGTGTTTCACTCTGCCTGGCAGAACCCGACACTAGCCCGACGCGCAAGCGAGGGAAATCCGCGTGGCATGGCGTAAATGGCCGTTTTACTGTAGCCAAGTCTAATACCTTCGCTTGCGCGTCGGGCTGGTGACTGTGCGTCTTGAACCACTGAGTAGCCGGCCACTACGGCAGAATATCCGGCTCCACCTGGTAGCCGTCCGCCAGGGCATTCGTCGAGTTGAACAAGGCGACAATCCCCAGGATTTCCCCGAGGACAACATTGTCCACCCCCTGCTTCTTCAGAGCCGCCGTATGCGAATTGACGCAGTACCGGCAGCCGTTGGTGGCGGAGACGGCGAGGGCGATGATTTCTCGCGTTTTGGCATCCAAAGGGCTGCTTCGTCCCGCCTCTTCCGGATGCATCAGCGCCTTGAGCCGAGTCCAAATCAATTCGAGTTGGTCGGGACTGGTCGCCAGAACGCGCCAAAGATTGGTGACAAAGTCGATTTTCTTCGTCCGCTTGATATCGGCAAAAATCTCCGCAACCTTGCCGGTGGCGGCTGATTCGGAAACGGGAGTGACGGTAGCGATGCGGGGAGTCATGGCGGACCAGAATGTGGAATTAGCTAGTGGCGGGCTGGAAAGAGCTCGTGACGTACGACTCTCACCTATTTTCTGGACGATTGCAACCCAAGAGCCGATGGGGTGAAAAGACGACCTCCAAGAGAGTCCCTCGATGCTTCCCAAGTGGCAACTGTCTAACGTGTTCTTTATCGCAATCAAGACTCTTCCCAAAAGTCAGCCGGGCACAGAAGTTGTGATTTGACGGACCAATCGCCGGTCGGTGATAATCGGACGTGTTCTGGATAAACAATGGTTAGGCCGCTCGAAACGCACTATGAAAATCACCGCTCAGATTACCGATGAGACAGCGAGCATCACCATGACGCGAGCGGAGGCGTTGGTGTTGTTCGAGTTTCTCTCGCGCTTCGACCAGGACGAGCAGTTGGACATTCGCGACAAGTCAGAGGAGTTGGTCTTGTGGCATGTCCACGGCGCATTTCAGCGTGTCTTGGCCGAGCCTTTTGCCGCAGACTACCTGAAGAGATTAGAGACAGCCCGTGAGACAGTTCGTCATTCAGCTTGAGACCCGCGGCCTAACCATGCGCTGCAGCGCCCTCGTGGGCTTGGGTCGTTCGCTGGCAAATGAACGTGGACGCCTCCTACTTCGCAAGCTTTCTGCGTGCGCTTGATGCTTGTATGGGCGTGTAAGGTGTTTTGGGCGACGTCGCCTGTGGTAGCTCGGTCAAAATAGGGGCCTTGAGCACCAAAAAAACTTGCCAAAAAAGCTGGCCAGGAGATTGACTGTGCCAACCTGGAATGTATACAATTGTTGCATTCCCAGGAAGGTCTCCGCGCACGGAGCGGCTTCGGATGACTTCAGACCGGGAGAGCCAGCTTGATGGCGAGCAGCCCCTCCGGCGGAGCCTGAATCCACGCCCACGCAAAGCCGTGGGCGTGCCACCCTGAGGAGAGTCCCCAACATCAACCTCCACTGAAAATTCACTTATCAAACCTCCCTTGCCAGGATGAATAAAGAAAACGCTATGAATCACCGCAAGTTATTGCAGAACTAGGACTTAGCCTGAAAAAAATGACCGTGAATACCTGAATAATTGGGCCTTATCAGCCCCTTTTCCGCCTTATCACCTCGAATCGCCAGTGATGCCCTCGAATTTCCCTACTCCTGTCGCACTAGTCACCGGTGCCTCCCGCGGCATCGGGCAGGGGATTGCCTTGCGTCTGGCTCAAGAGGGATTTGCGGTCGTGGTGAATTATCTCCGTAGCCAAGAAAAGGCCGAAGAGGTTGTGGCCGAGATTGAGGCTGCGTGCCGAACGGCGGTCGCCATTCAGGCGGACGTGGGAATCGCTGCGGACCGAGAACGGCTGGTGCAGGAGTCGTTGGCCAGGTTTGGGCGTCTGGATGTGCTGGTGAATAATGCCGGCATCACTTCCCCAGGCCGGCGCGACATTTTGGAGGCGACCGAGGAAGGGTGGGACGCCGTTTTTGCCACCAACCT
>CAYUJE010000487.1:0-3626 GCA_964444865.1 uncultured Pirellulaceae bacterium
TCTACTTCCATTGCGGCGGTTTAAGCCTGTACCCATGAAAAACCCGGATGGTCCTTATTGTTGGGCTCTCTACAAAGTTTTCGGCCCGCAAACCAATGGCGATCTTTCCGGAATCTTGATTCTCTTGATCGCTCCCTGGCCGCTCCTGTATCTGGCGACGCTTGCCATTTCCCACCAGGTAGCAACTGCTGGCGGAAAGTCCCCGTTTCGACAACTGCCCCGATGAGAAGTGAACTATGCAATACATTCCCGCCGGAGTTGTCATCATGGGCTTGACGGTGTGCCTGGGCACTTTACTGGCAGGCCTGGTAATGGCTTACCGCATGGGAGGCTGGCAGGCGATGATGCAGCCGACCCCGCACGGAAAGTGGTCGCTCCCGCGCCGCCTGGTGTATGGTGGTGCGATGGGATTTGTGGCATTCAACATGGCATTCATTCTCCTGGCTTTAATTCCTGGGGCGCTACCTTGGAAATAAGCTGTGAACGACCCCGAACCTCCTTGGAGGCGGCGACGTTCAGCGCCGTTGTCCCGATTCGCCATCCCCCGAATCGAACTCGGCAGCCGTTGATTTCAAACATTTTCATGCTGGCGGTCCTCCAGGGGTGCGTTCCGTCCGCCCCACCGGGAGCCGGCCGGTTGCCTCCTGTGCCCGTCAGTTCGCAGCAACGAGCCACCGCGGAGCAAGACGCGTCGGACTTCGATCCCAAGCTAACTCTCTCCTGGCCCGGCATACCGACTGAAAGCCGGCGTCGATTGGATGCAGGGACTGCCCATGAGACGACCATCTACAGCGCCACCTATTCGCAGACCGATCCGGCGACCGTATTCGAAGCGAGCGTCTATCAGATTTCCGAGCAGGACCTGCGCGCATCCAATCCCCAGGAGTTGCTCGCCGGTCACATGACCAGTGACGATGATAAGGAACTTTCCCGCAAGCCGATTCTGCATGGTCCCCAGAAGTATCCGGCTTTCGACGTGACCTTGAATTCCGGTGAGAGTTACTTCCGGAGAATTACCGTCATGGCGGGCAGGAGGCTCTACTCGGTCAATGTCGGCAGCGTCAAGAAAGAGCGTTTGAGCGCCCTGGACGTCACGAAATTTCTGGATTCGTTCAGGGTCCAAGAGTAATGCGCCGCTTCGAGGTTTTTCGGTCGCTTTATCCTAGGAGAAAACAATGATCTTTCTGGCAATCTTGGCATCCCTTGTCGTGTACCTCGGGCCCTGTGTCCTTGGCGCCTGGATTGGTACCCGTGCGCGCTATCCTCTGTTGGCGCTGCTGCTGGGTTGGTTGGCGACGCCACTTACTGGTTTTGTAATGGCATTATTGATTGAACTCGTGCTCCATCCCCTCGTGCTGGCCCTGGGACTGCTGCATGACGCCAATTCCAGTGGACGGGGAATGCTGCTTATCATCATGCCGATTGTCGGTCTGCTTTCGGGTCTGCCCGCGGGAATCGCATCAGCGGTCATCGTGTGGCGGAGAAGGTTGATCGCGAGCCGACTGGCGTTGAACGAGAAGAGAGACAATTCCTGAATGGCGCCACAGTCTGAATTCCCCTGTGCAGCCTGCGGTGCTCCCCTGCCACGCGGGCTAGAGCGCTGCTGGCTCTGGCCTGCGAGACGCCGCATCTACCAGCCTCTTGCTGGCATTTCAGGAATTATTTTGCACAATTTTGTCTCTAAGTATTGACTGTGTCACCAGGACATCCCTAAAAATGAAGAGGGCGGGAGTGCTGGGCCCACTGTCGTTTGCTCGAAAACGGGCGAGCGATATTTTTAAGAACTGTAGCAGAACAACGCAACTCATTGGCCGCATTCGAATCAGTGGTTATTGATCTATCAAGAAACGACATGTGAATCAAAGTTAGGGCGACATGAATCACCGCAACTCGCTTTATTTCAATGGGTTATCAGAAGATGAATCGCCGTAAGTCCGCGAAAAAAAGGGTGTGAATTATTGAATCAGGCAGTCGTTTCGGGGGGTGGCTACCGCATGTCGGACTGCCGGCTAGCGTATCATGAAGGAAAGGGAGATTGGCAATGAATAAGCCGCTGTTTGCTGACGTTTTGGCACGCCTGGGAATTCGCGAGGTCAACTCCGGCGTCTTTGCCGGGGAGTTCGTTTCCCAGCCAGGCGGGGCGGAGATTGCCTCCGTGAATCCGGCGACGGGGGAGACGATTGCCCGGGTGAAATCCGCCGCACGGGCCGATTACGACCGGGCCGTTGCCGTGGCGAAGCAGGCATTCGAGACTTGGCGACTGCTGCCGCCGCCGCGGCGGGGAGAAGTGGTGCGGCTCATTGGCGATGCCCTGCGGCGGCACAAAGAGGACTTGGGGCTGCTCGTCACGCTGGAAGTCGGCAAGATTCGGAGCGAAGGGGCCGGCGAAGTTCAGGAAATGATCGACATGTGCGACTATGCCGTCGGGCTGTCGCGGCAACTGTATGGCCTGACCATCGCCAGTGAGCGGGCCAATCACCGGATGCTGGAGCAGTGGCATCCGCTCGGGCCGGTCGGCATCATCTCGGCCTTCAATTTTCCGGTCGCCGTCTGGGCCTGGAACGCCATGCTGGCGGCCGTCTGCGGCGATACGTGCATTTGGAAGCCGTCGCACCTGACGCCGCTGACCGCGATCGCCGTGCAGAACATCGTGGACGAAGTGGCGAAGCCGCTCGGCCACTCCGGCGTTTTCAACCTCGTTGTCGGCGAGCGGGATGTCGGCGAATGGATGGCGGAAGATTCGCGACTGCCGCTGATTTCCGCCACCGGCAGCACGGCGATGGGGAAGAGCGTGGGGGCCGTCGTCGCAGGCAGAATGGGACGCTCGCTCTTAGAACTTGGCGGCAACAACGGTTTGATCCTGACTGAGTCGGCGGATCAAGACTTGGCGCTGCGAGCGGTGCTCTTTGCCGCGGTCGGAACAGCCGGCCAGCGCTGCACGACGCTCCGGCGGCTCATTATTCATGAATCCATCGCGGATGGTTTCGTCAGCAAATTAGCAAAAGCCTACGGCAGCGTTCCCATTGGCAACCCTTGGGAGCCGGACGTACTGCTGGGGCCGCTGATTCACGAGAAAGCGATGGAGCAGATGCTGTCCGCAGTGGACCAGGCGAAGAAAGAAGGTGGCACGGTTGTCTGTGGTGGCGGGAAGGTGAATCGCCCCGGTCACTTTGTGCAGCCGACGATCATTCGAGCAAAGCCCGGGATGAACATCGTCTCCTGCGAGACTTTTGCGCCCATCCTTTACGTCCTGACGTTCAAAACGCTCGACGAAGCCATTGCAATCCACAACAGCGTCCCGCAAGGGCTTTCCTCTGCAATCTTCACCGAACGGCTCAAGGATGCCGAGCGATTCCTGTCCGCAGCCGGCAGCGACTGCGGCATCGCCAACGTCAACATCGGCACCAGCGGGGCGGAAATCGGCGGGGCCTTTGGGGGCGAAAAAGAGACCGGTGGCGGCCGCGAAGCGGGGAGCGATTCCTGGAAGGCGTACATGCGGCGGCAGACTTGCACGATCAACTACGGAACCGATTTGCCACTGGCCCAGGGAGTGAAGTTTGAGGTGGGATAGAAAGTACTCCTCACGCTCCGCGTGAGGAATCATCTCGCGGAGCGAGATGAGTACT
>CAYUJE010000488.1:0-3614 GCA_964444865.1 uncultured Pirellulaceae bacterium
CCAAAAACCCTGCGCCCTCCCTAGGCAACTCGCCGCATAACTTCTGAGCAGCCTTGCTGTAATCATCCCACCGCATCCACCCGGCGCGCAGTGCGAACCCGGTCGGCTGCTGCGATTAGATTGTATACAGATGTAACCTATATGTCAATGGGTCGGCAAGAATTATTGCAAAATATTTGAATGGCCACTTCAGGAGCACATGGGGCAGCACAAACACCAGCCCGAGGCGCAAGCGAGGGAATTCCGCGCGGCACGGCCAAAAGCGGCCGTGTTCCGAACCGACGCCTAATTTCCTCGCTTGCGCCTCGGGCTGGTGTGGCGAATAAGTCCGCCAGCCGGGGTAGAATAGTTGGCATGTCCTCCCCCAAGCCCCGCCGCCGCTGGTATCAGTTCAGCCTGTTTACGCTGCTGATCGGGCTGACGCTCTTTTCGCTGCCGCTGGGGTATATCGCGTGGGAGCGGGAGCAGTGCCGGAGAGGAGATGAGGCTGTGGACATCCTCCGTCAAAATCCGGAGATAATAGTCGGGTGGCACTGGGTAAGGGATTCCCAATTCAACAGACCCAAATGGCTCACATTCATCTTGGGAGACGAAACCTTTCGCAAAGTCGATGGAGCCTACCTGGTTGGCGATTCCGTCTCTGATTCCGATCTGCGTCTGTTAGCGTTGCTGCCGAACCTGACTATCGTCCAGATCAAAGCGCCGAATGTGACGGATGCTGGCGTCTCCCATTTACGCTCCCTCAGATCGGTGGAAGTCCTTAGTATTGAATCAAATCTGAAGGTATCGGCTACAACCTGGGAAGTTCCGCGCGAGTGGCATCAACTGTACTCACTGTCGCTACTTGGCACTCAATTTGGCGATGAAGATGTCCAAAGGATTCAGGGCCTTACGAACCTAGAACGTCTGGATTTAAGCAGAACAAACATCACGGATGCTGGCCTGGAAGGGCTTTTGTCGTTGCAGAATCTCTCGAGCCTGCAATTGCACGGGACACAGATTTCGGATGCTGGGCTGGTGCATTTGAAGAAATTGACAAATCTCAAATACTTGGATCTCTCGGATACCGAGATCACGGATGCCGGCTTGGCTCAGTTGCGAAGTTTGAGGAATCTCGAATCGCTCCGATTGGCTCGCACCAACGTCTCCGACGCCGGTCTTCAGTATCTTAAGCATCTGGAAAAACTCAAATATTTGGATCTGGAGGCAACAGGGGTGACGACCTCTGGCGTAGCGAATCTGGAAAAATCACTGCCTAACGCGTTTATCAGCCATTGATGTCGATAAACTCGGCCAGCAGTTTGCATTCCCCAACTCCTTACGCTGTAATGAAATAGGGGCTCTTGGTCGTCGGGAATAAGTCCGGGGGCTGACCGCGAATCAGGCTTTACGGGGATGCTCGCCTCAGGGGGACGGGAGTCTTTGGCGGTGGTGGTGCTTGGCAAGAAGAACAGTCCTTTGCCGCCAAAGACTCCCGACCCCGGCTTTTGGGCATCCCTCGACTACTCGACACGAATTGATTGAGGCCCGTTTTGGCGCTGACGCTGGCTCAATTTAACGCGCTGGTGGATGACCATGGCCCTGCCATGTTCCGGGTGGCCTACCGCATGGTGGGGGACCGGCACGAGGCGGAGGACATGGTCCAGGAGGCGTTTCGTTCCGCCTGGAAGAGCCGCGATGCCTATGAAGAGGGGCGGGGGGACCGGGCCTGGCTCGCCTCCATCCTGCGGCGGCGGGTGGTGGACCGCTGGCGAAAGTCTGGGCCGCTCTCCGTACTGAGTGGCGAAGGGCACGAACGAGGCGTAGAGGGTGTAGACCCGCTGGCCGGCGACTACACCGACGAGATGCAGCACGCCCTGGCCCAACTGCCGGAAGAGTTGCGGGAGACGCTGCTGCTGGTGGTAGTAGGCGAGCTGACGCATCAGGAAGTGGCGGACATGCTTGCCATTCCGCTCGGCACCGTGCTTTCCCGCGTGAGCCGGGCGAGGCGGAGGCTGAGGGATGTGCTGGTGGGACTAAAAACTTCGTAGGGTGCATGAAGCGCAGCGAAATGCACGCGTAAGAAAACTCATTTCATCAATAGACGAACCCCAAGATAAATCAAATTCCGATAGCTGAACGCAATACGCGTGCATGGCGCTTTGCTTATGCACCCTACTTAAATATGCCTGATCTTCCCGACGACGAAATCGATGCACTGCTCCGCGAGGTCGCGGTGCCCGAGGGCTTGCTCTCGCGGCTGCGGTCGCCCGTTGCCGTTTCGGAAGAGGAGGTCGATGCGGCACTGACGCAGGTCGCCGTTACCCAGCCCTTTCTGTCGCGGCTCAAGGAGATTCCGCTGGACGAATGGGTGGACCGGTCGCTGACCTGTGTGCCGGTTCCGTTTGAAATCGTCTGGCAGGCCCGCAAGCCCTCCGCGGGCGATCGCGTTCGCCGGTGGACGGATCAAGCCGCGACCATCGCCCTGGCGGCAGCCTTGTTTATTGCGCTTGGACTGGGATTGTTTTCGAGCACGGCGACGCTGGTCAGTTCGGCGTTTCCCGTTCCCCAGGAAGACGTGGAGCCAACGTTTGTGGCGTATAGCGGGCCATTGTCGTTAGAAGCATCCGCGCAAACCGAGAGTGAGTTATCAGTCACGCCGGAAATTCCCATCTGTGTATTTGAGGCTCCAGAACCGCCCAACGACGCTTTCCAGTTCGCCTTCTTTCCCAGATCCTCGATTTTCGACATCGAATCCCCCGACTCGGGCAGCGAACTCCCCGCCGGTCCTGTCGGCCAGTGGCAAGCGAATCTCCAGCAGGGACTCCGCCCCTATGACGACGTGGTCCGGATGAAATGGGGTGTCATGGGCTACGGCAGTTTCACCGAGGATGTGCCGGGGGAACTCGATTCCCCCCGGCTGCCTTTGGCGGCCGGGATTGAGTCGCCGCTGCGGGGCGTAGGCCGGGCATTCTTTCTGCGGTATCGCACGCTTCCGCCGGTCGAGCCGAGTGCGGGGCCGGGCCTTGCCACCGCGACGGTCCCCCTTTCCACCCGCGTGCAGTCGTATCTGGATGTGCAGAAGTTGGCCAGCCAGAATCGCCGCCCCGATCCACGGCAAATTCGAGTCGAGGATTTTCTCGCGGCTGTCAACTATCGCTTTCCCTTGCCAGAAGCCGGAACGCTCGGCATTCGGACCGCCGGCGGCCCTTCGGTCTTCGGGCCGGAGGGAGCGGCTCTGTTGCAAGTCGGCGTGCAAGCGGGGACTTTGCAGCGGCCGACGAACGAGGGAACGCATCTGGTCCTGGCGGTAGACCTTTCTTCCAGCATGTCTCGCGGCAGTCGGCTGCAGGAAGTGCGGCAAGGAGTAAGCCGCTTGTTCGATCAACTGGAGCCGGGGGATTTTCTCTCGCTGGTGCTGTTTCAAGACGAAGTGGTGGAGCGCGTTGAGAAGGCCACCGCCGCAGACAAGGAAGGGCTCAAACGGCTGCTCATTTCCGTCGAGCCGCATGGGGGCACGGACCTGGCGGCTGGACTTCAATCCGCGATGACGCTCCTCCTGGCCGACAGCCTGCCCCAAGCCAAGCGGCTGGTCCTCATCACCGACAGCCGCGTGATCATGCCGGCCAAGACCG
>CAYUJE010000489.1:0-3609 GCA_964444865.1 uncultured Pirellulaceae bacterium
GGAGCGAGTCGATAGGAAATCGGCGGATTCCTCGCGGGAGTAACCGTTGGACTTATCGCGGAGCGGCTGTACCAGGCGATTGATTCGCTGATAGTGCAAGCCCGCTCTCCTTCCCAAAAGCGCCTGCTCTCATGAGCGCCTCGATTCTTCCGGCAGCTTCGCCGTCGCTGCCGATGTTTACGGCTAGTCCTGGATTACTGGGCAATTTGCTCACGACTTTGCCGCAGCGGGAAAGTTCTGGGCAGGCTGGAAGCCTACCCCACCAGATCAAGCCCCTGCCGATGTCCATGCAGGAGGCCAAGGCTCGCGGCTGGGACGAGCTGGACATCGTCTTCATCACCGGCGATGCCTACATCGATCATCCGAGCTTTGCGATGGCCATCCTCGGCCGCGTGCTGGAAGCGGCCGGCTTTCGCGTCGGCATTGTTTCCCAGCCGGACTGGCGGAAGGTGGATGACTGGCGGCGGTTCGGCCGGCCGCGGCTCTTCTTTGGGATCAGCGCGGGGAACATGGACTCGATGATCAACCATTACACGGCCAACAAGAAGGTCCGCAACGCCGACGCCTATTCCCCCGGCGGACGGATCGGCCTCCGCCCCGACCGGGCGACGCTCGGCTACTGCCAGCGGGCCCGCGAAGCCTATCCCGGCGTCCCCGTCATCGCCGGCGGCGTCGAAGCTTCGCTCCGCCGCTTGGCCCACTATGACTACTGGAGCGACAAGGTCCGCCGCTCCGTCCTGCTCGACTGCAAAGCCGACTTACTCGCCTATGGCATGGGGGAAGAGACCATTCTCGAAATCGCTCGCCGATTGGATGCGGGAGAAACGGTGAAAGACCTGCGAGACATGCGGGGCGTCACCTACGCTCTCGGTGCCAGCGAGAATCCGCCGCCGGACTCGCTCGTCTTGCCAACCTTCGAGCAGGTCGTCGCCGACAAGCCGAGCTTCGCCGAAGCGACCCGCATGATCCACAACGAGACCAACCCCTACAACGCCAAGCGGCTGGTGCAGTGGCACGACCGGCAGGCGATTGTCTGCAACCCGCCCCCGTTTCCGCTCTCGCAAGCGAGCATGGATGCGATTTACGGCCTGTCCTATACCCGCCGGCCGCATCCGAGCTACACCGAGCCGATTCCCGCCTTCAGCATGATCAAGGACAGCGTCACCATCATGCGCGGCTGCTTTGGGGGCTGCACGTTTTGCAGCATCACCACGCACCAGGGGCGGATTATCCAGTCCCGCAGCAAGGACTCGGTCCTCGGTGAAATCCGCGAGATGACCGCCGACCCCAAGTTCAAAGGGACCATCAGCGACATCGGCGGCCCCACC
The DNA here is from genome assembly GCA_964444865.1 of uncultured Pirellulaceae bacterium. GTDB lineage: Bacteria > Planctomycetota > Planctomycetia > Pirellulales > Pirellulaceae > SXOA01. Next base: position 1,329 of record CAYUJE010000489.1, read on the forward strand.
GCCAACATGTACGAGATGAAATGCAGCAAGCCGGAGGTCGAAGCCGTCTGCCGCCGGCAGTCGTGTGTTCATCCGACGATTTGCAAGCTCCTGGGCACCGACCACGCCCCACTCATCGATCTGATGAAGGAAGCCCGCGAGACCCCCGGCATCAAAAAAGTCCTCGTCGCCAGCGGCATTCGCATGGACCTCGCCCGCCGCAGCAAGGAATACATGCGGGAGCTTGCCCAGCATCACGTCGGCGGCCATCTCAAGGTCGCTCCCGAGCACACCGACCCCGACGTGCTGATGAAAATGCGGAAGCCGAGCAACGACGATTTCGAAGAGTTCGCCAAGGTCTTCGACCGCGAATCCAAAAAAGCCGGCAAAAAGCAGTACATCGTCCCCTACTTCATCGCCAGCCATCCGGCCAGCGGCCTGGACGCGATGATCAACCTGGCGGTCTTCCTCAAGCAAAACGGCTACCGGCCGGACCAGGTGCAGGATTTCATCCCCGCCCCATTCGACGTCGCCACCGCCATGTACTACACCGGCATCGACCCCTTCACCAAAAAGCCGGTCTACATCGCCCGCCAACTCCGTGACCGGAAGCTGCAGCGGGCTCTGCTGCAATTCTTCAAGCCGGAAAACTACTTCGAGGTGCGCGAAGCCCTGCAGCAAGCCAAGCGGACCGACCTCATCGGCGACGGCTGTGACTCGCTGATTCCGTCCAAGCCCCCCAAGGAAGCATTGCTTCGCCGGCGGCAAGACGCCAAGGACCGTTTCCCCGGCAACTACGTCCACACGATCCCCGGCACGGGAGCTTCGGTCCAAAGGAAACCTTCGCTCGATCAAAAGAGGTCCAAGCAAAAACAATCCCGTCGCGAGCCGGGAAAAGGATATCGCCCGGGGAAATAGTCCAAGCCATCTTTCATCCACAGATTTCGCAGATTTCACAGATTACAATCCTGGTTGTTCCAAAATCTGCGTCATCTGCGAAATCTGTGGACCTACTCCGTTTCCATGAAGCCGCTCTTCACCGGCATATTTGCCTTCCTGTGCATCGCTCTCCTCCTCGGCATCGCCGGCTCCACGATTGCCGCGACCGTGGAGATCGAGACGATTGTGGGGACGGGACCGATCTTCAGCCTGGTCGGCGTGGCGACGGCCCTCGGGATTCTGAAATCGCGTTCCCCCGCGAACCTGCTGTTCGGCCTCTCGGTGCCGATCTTCAGCGTCTGCATTTTCTTCCTGATCTTCACCCGGGGTTGGTCTCCCCAGCAGGCCTCGGTGCCAGTCTCCTCCATCATTCTGGGATATGAAGCCTTCGCAATTCCGCTCGGCCTCTGGGCGCTCTTCCGCACGGTCAGGCCCGCCACGGCAGCGGGGAACTCGGCTCGCCGGCCCTGGCAATTCAATTTGCGGTCCCTGTTCTTCCTGATTCTGATTTCCTCCATCTCCCTCGGCGCTGCCCGTTCCTTCATGCAGTTCGGCACTAATCTGCGGCTCTCCATCGCGATTGTGGCCTGCCTGCTGACGGCAGTCCTCATCGGACTGACGTACTGGGGTGCTCTCCGCTTGCATGCACCGGTGCAGGAATTCGCAAAAGGGGTTCCAGCGGCATTCGCGGCAGGGCAGTCTTCGGCCATAATGGAACATCCCTTCGCAAAACCGCCCCCTCTTCTCCATGCGTCGCCGCAAGTTTCTCCCCTACCTCTGGATGCTGCTGGGGACCTTCGCGTTTGCGGTGATGGCGGTGCTGATCAATGAATTGAAGGAAGAGGTGCCGTGGCAGTGGATTGCCTTGGCCCGCAGCTCGCTGGCGATGGTGTTTGGGGCGGGGCTGGTGCTGGCAGCGGGGGCGAAGTTTGTCTTTCTGAAGCCGGGGATCCTCTGGATGCGGAGCCTGGCGGGGAGCGTCAGCCTGCTGTGCGGCTTCTATGCGATGACTCACTACGACGTGTCGGTGGTCCTCACGCTGACCAATATGTATCCGCTCTGGGTGGCGGTCCTCTCCTGGCCGCTGATGGGGGAACTGCCGAGCACGGATACGTGGATTGCCGCGGTCGTAGGGGTGATCGGCGTGGCCGTCCTGAGCCTCGGAACTACGCCGCCGGTTTCATCCCTGGGAATGGCCGCGAGTGAAGTCGCCGGCACATCGAACTGGTCCGCCACCATCGCCATCCTGGCCGCCATCGTCAGCGCCATGACGAGCGCGGTCGCCCTGATTGGCCTGCACAAGCTGCACGCCATCGATTCACGGGCGGTCGTGACGCACTTCTCCCTCGTCTCGACGATGGGG
>CAYUJE010000490.1:0-2097 GCA_964444865.1 uncultured Pirellulaceae bacterium
GGGGGATGTCCATCTGCGTCAGCGAGTCGCCGAATTCGTACGGCTTGGTCTGCTGAAACTCGACCGCCCCTTCGCCGATGATCGGCCCCTGATGGCGGCCGGTGCGGCTGGCTTGCAGCGAGCTGAAGATGCGCTCGAGCAGGCGGCCTTGAAAGAGGCGGTAGGCTTGCGGTGTGAGCTTAAAGCCGCCGTCCGCCCCTTTCTCTAATCCTTGGCGCTCGGCCAATTCGCGGACCATGTTCTCCACCATCCTCTGCATCTCTTCGAGCTGTTCCTTGCCGCCCGGTTCGGTGAATTGCTCCAGCAGGTCGAAGTCGATGATGCCGATCTGAGCCGTCTTGCGAGCTTCTTCCAGTTGCTTCAGCAGCTCATCGATCTTCTCCAGCTCTTCCTTGATTTCCAGTGCCTCGGGGACGGTCATGCTCGTCCGGCCGGTGAACGTGTACTTCCCCGCCAGCTCATCAATCTGATACTTCTCCCCCAGGCGCTCGACGAGTTGCAGGATTTGATGGCCGAACTTGCTCCGCTCCGCCCCGGCGGCATACCAGAGCATTTCCAAGTCGCGAAGCTGCTCTTCCTTCACCGCCTTGCGGAAGCGGCCTTCGATGCCGGCTGGAGGCTTGGTCTTTTCGACAGTCCGCTGGTACTCGCGGCGGACCGATTTCTGCACCGTCTCCGTTTCATACTTGGCCAGGATTTTCCGCTTCCGCTCCAGCAACATCGCCAGCAGGAAATCGAGGCTGGGGCCGAGGTTTCCCATCTGGCTCGGGTCGAGGCGGACGGCTCGTGCGAGTTCTTCCTCGGTAAGCTCCCGCATTTCGCCGTAGGCCAGGAAATGCTCGAAAGCGGGGGAAACGACATCCGGCGGCGGTGCAGTCGGGCTGGGGAACTTGCCGGGGTCGTACTTCTGGTACGTGTGGATGATGCCGCCGAGGCGGTTGGAATTAGACATGAGCGCATTGTACGCGAGTGGACCAGGGAAGTCCCGCTAGCCCCCGCGTCCACGCGGGGGAGCGCCGCGACGAAACACTAGCCCGACGCGCCAGCAAGGGAGCGAAGGGTATTTGTCGCCAATGCTGCCATATCCGGGGCGCGGAACGCAATTCCCTCGCTGGCGCGTCGGGCTGGTGTGTCAGCCAGTTGAGAAATCCACAGTTTCTGACCATAATGCAGGACTTGCACGAAGTTCCCACCTTTTGCCTGCTCTCCTATGGTTCGCACTCAGCTTGGCCCGCTCGCCGCAGTGGCAATTGTCGCCTTGCGGCTGGCGATTGGCTTGCATTTTATGATGGAAGGGCTGGACAAGATCCGAGCCCCCAAGCCGTTTTCGTCGGCCGGATTCTTGACGAACGCTAAGGGTCCTTTTGCGCCGCTGTATAAAGCGACGTTGACAGACCCCGACGGTTACCAACGGCTGAATGCGGACGCGACACTTGGGTATTGGACAACCTATCGCGACCGCGTCGCCCGGCATTACCGATTTGACGAAGGGCAGGTGAGCCAGACCGAGAAGCTGCTCGCGCGGGCCGATGAGCGGCTGCAGGAATTTTTCGACGAAAACAGGGAGACGCTCGACGAGTATTACAAACAGCTTGAGCGGCGCGATGCGAATGCGAGCAAGCCCGAGCGGGCCGGCATGGAAGGCTTGCAAACCCAAGACGCCAAAATCACTGGCGACTGGATGAAGCTCAAGGGACAACTCCTTTCCAAAATGGATGCCCTGTGGAAAAACGTGGAGACCGACTTCAACAATGTCGCCACCCCCGAACAACGGGCGGCTGCCGGCGGAGCGCTGCCGATTGGCAAGTTCACGAGAAGCGGACCATTCTCGGCCGACTTTGCGGACTGGTTCATTCCCTGGTTCGATTTGACCGTGGGGGTCTGCCTGATTGTGGGTCTCTTCACCCGCTCTGCCGCCGTCCTGGCCGGGCTGTTTTTGGCTACGGTCTGTGCCGCCCAGTGGCCGGGCTATCCGGGGGCGGCTCCCATTTACTATCAAACGGTTGAAATGCTGGCCCTCTTCGCCCTGGCGGCGGTGGGTGCCGGAAAGATGGCGAGCATCGATGCCCTCCTTTGCGACTGCTGGAAGGCATGCCG
>CAYUJE010000490.1:2197-3577 GCA_964444865.1 uncultured Pirellulaceae bacterium
GGAGCGAAACGATGAACCTGAATCCCGAAGAAAAAACCATTGGCAAGGAAAACTATCTCTCGGCCGTGGAAGCCCTGGATGAGAAGCGGCAGAAGGAAGCTGCCAAAGCTCCCGAGACCACCGACGCCAACCGCCGCAAGTTCCTCAAGGACATTGTCGGCCTGGGCATGGTCAGCGGGGCGGGCCTGGGTGCCGCCTACTTCGGCTACGGCGACAGCAGCGGCGGACTCGCCAAGCCGCTTCGCATTGCGCTGATCGGCTCCGGCGACGAAGGGGGCGTCCTCATTGGGGCAATGAATCCCAAGTATGTGGACTGCGTGGCGATCTGCGACATCCGCCCGTTCAACATCCATCGGGCGTTTGAAGGGGACTACGAAAGCGAGACCGCCACTTCAGCTCGACCTGGTCTTAACGCGGTCTTCGGTTACAAGAACCGCGAGGAAGCGGAGAAGCACATCAAGGTCTACAGCGACTACAAGAAGGTGCTGGAAGACCCCAATGTCGAGGCGATCATCATCGCCCTGCCGCTGTTTTTGCATGCCCCGGTCGCCATCGATGCCCTGAAAGCCGGCAAGCATGTGCTGACCGAAAAACTAATGGCCCATAACGTGGCCCAGTGCAAGTTGATGGCCCGCGTGGCGGACAAGCACAACCTCTATCTGGCCGTTGGCCACCAGCGGCACTACAGCGTGCTGTATGACAACGCGGTCAACATGATCCAGTGGGGGCTACTTGGCGAGCTCCATCACATTCGGGCCCAGTGGCACCGGGGAAACCTACCCGGCAGCGATAGCTGGCAAAAGCCGTTGCCGGTGAAGGTGGAAGCCTATGACAAGGACGGCAAGCAGGTGATGCGGAATTTTGTGGAGGAGCAGTACAAAAAACTCGCCAAGTCCGCGAAGGATGCCAGCGGTGCGGAGAAAAATCAACTCGATAAGAAAGCCGCCCAGTGGAAGGCCTGGCTGGAAGACGGCACCGTCAATGCCAGCGACTATGGCTATCAGGATTTCAAACTTCCGGGAGACGGCAAGACCCGCAGTGCCCTCGAGGAACTCATCCGCTGGCGCCTGTTCCAGCGGACCGGCGGCGGCCTGATGGCCGAACTCGGCAGCCATCAGCTCGACGCGGCCAGCATTTTCTGCAGCGCCCTGCGGAAGGATGGCAAAAAGGCCCACCCGCTTTCCGTCCATGCGGTCGGCGGCCGGCATACCTTTCCTTACGACCGCGATGCCGAGGACCATGTCTATTGCATGTTTGAATTCCCCGGGCCCGGGTATGAACCGAAGTTTGATCCCGGTTACTATGACCGGGAGATGAATTACCCTGATCCAGCCAAGGGAATTCCGAATTACGAGCGCGACCCGAATAAGAAGATCGTTG
>CAYUJE010000491.1:0-3572 GCA_964444865.1 uncultured Pirellulaceae bacterium
AAAGAGGAAGCCGCGGCGTGTGGAGGGCGAGACCTGTTTGTCCATTTCCATGGGGGCGGGGGGGTTGGGGGCTGGGGACTAGAGGCTGGGGAAGAGAAGCAGACGCCGAAGACGCAGGAATTCTTCCCTAGTCCCCAGCCCCTAGCCCCCAGCCCCGGCTTTCAAGACAGTTTACCGGCCTCCTGCGTTCGCGGTCTATGGCACAGTAGCCGTCACACTCCGTGTGACGGCATGTCTGCTCACGGAGTGAGCAGACTACTATCGAATCCGCCAGGCGGCGATGTCCAGTTCCGGCACGATGTCAAACCGGTCGATCTGGGCGGCGAGGTCGATGTCGTTTTCCTGCCCGATTTCGATGAGATTCCGCCCGCCACGGCTTTCGCGGAGAGCGGCGGCAAGTGGATCACGCCCGGAGAGTGTGCCGACCGCGGTCCGCCAGGCATCGGCGGCGATTTCGGCCTGGTCGTTACAAAGTAGGCCGCCATTCCGTGGCGCGCCACCGTCGTCACTTGGTGACGACCGCTGCCGAATCTCCTGCGGAGATTCGAGTGGCTCGCGACGGAGTCGCGGCCGACTATCCTCCACAATCGCACCCGCCAGCAGCGTGTCTTCGCGGGTGACGTGGCCGTCGGTGCCGGCGCAGACGACGTCGATTTGCTCCTCCTCCGCCAGTTCGCGGCAGACGGCGGAGAAGTTGACGAAGCCGGCGATGAGGATGCGGCGGGCCTGCTTACAGCGGAGCATGGCCCGGGTGCCGTTGGTGGTGGTGAAGACAAGCGTTTTCCCCTTGACCGTGGCCGGCGTGTATTCCAGCGGAGAATTCCCCAGATCAAAGCCCTCAATCCGCTGGCCCCCCCGCTCGCCGCCGAGAACCGCTTGTCCGCCCAGCTTCGCCGCAACCTGGCGGGCTTCTTCGACCTCCAACAGCGGAATGACTTCCTTCGCCCCGGCAGCCAGCGCGTGAATGATCGTCGTCGTCGCTCGCAAAACGTCAATCACCACCACGGTTCTGCCGGCAAGTTCGTGCGGCTCGACAAGGGCCGGGAGCAGATGGACGTTGATGGTGCGTGGCATAGAGATAGGTTGTGATTTCTGCCGCCAGAAGGGAGTTGTGACGCGCAACGAATGCTAGCAGCAAGATTACTTTTGGCGACAAATTGTTGACGCCGCCCCTTGCGTTCGCTCCAATTACGGAATCTGCGTTCGCAGTTTTCTTCTCGTCGACATAAGGAGGCAAGTCATGGCGATCACGTATTATGAGTACGACATTAACGGCCACCTCATTGAAGAACTAGACGAAAACGGAAACGTGCTCGTAGAGTATACCCACTTGCTGGATGGCACACTCATCAGCGAACGCCGAAACGGAGTGGACAGGTTCTACCACTCGGATGGCGATGGCAATACAACTTGCCTCACGGATGAGAATGGAGACGTAACGGACACGTTTGCGTACAATTCATCCGGGGAAGTGACTGAACGCACCGGGACAACCCCTACCCCGTTTCAATTTCAAGGTCAGCAAGGTCTCTATTTCGATTCAGAAACTGGCGACTACTTATCGAATGACCGGCCATTGTCGCCGGGTGAGGGACGATGGCTATCTGCCGATCCGTTCGGCCTGGATGACGGAAGTAATCTCTATCTATTCGCCAAGAATAATTCCGGGAATCTTCTGGGGCTAACTGGCCTTGCCTCTAAAGGCCGTACCCCCTTTGAATTCTCGCCCTCGCAAGATGCGTTGCAATCGCTGTTAAACATCGAACCGCCGTCGCCTTCTAATCCGGCAGCGGGACAATGCGGAGATGCTTTCGTCCTTGCACCAGCACCAGCGAAACCGGTGTGCCAGATCATTTCGGCACCAAAGGCAGTGGATAGGAATTCCAAAGGCGAACCGACCGGAGCATGTCTTCAGATTTACAAGAATAGTACTCCGCCCGTGGTGCTTTACTACAAGGTAGATACCATCAATGTAAATGGTACTGCTACATTTCCCGTTATGTGTTATGGCTGCACTGACAATTCTTGCAATTCCAAAAACAAGAAAAAGATATGTGGTCTCAAAAAAGTATTGAGGAAACCCGCCGACTACATTCATGAATGCGTATGTGCGGACAAATAAGCTTGTCGTCAAGTGACCGGTGATAGTATGGCCCAACATGAAATGGGTTTCGGAGGATGGCGATTACTTCCTACGGTTTTAAGCCTAGCGCTGGTGCTATTTGCACTCTATGTATTGAGTAGTGGCCCAGCGGCTTTGTTTTTGTGTTATACCGAAAGCGGGACGAGTCTTTGGAATCGGGTTTATTGGCCGTTAATGCGCAGTGTGGACGGTACGCCACTCCACAGTTCATTTTCACTTTACCTGAGTTGGTGGGTCAACTTGACCCACTAACTAAGTAGTGGCAAGGTGATGACATTCTATACGGGGATCTGGTTCCGTATCCGACAGTTGTACGAGTAGTCACCAGCGGTGCCGAGAGATCAAGAAGTCGTGTCGGACGAATGCGACGACTCGCGCGGCACCTTAACTAGCATCATGCATAGCCTGAAGAGCTATACGGCGCACCGCGCGAATCAACTTTTGCAGAGAACGGGCGCTTTCTGGCAGCGAGAATCGTATGATCACTGGGTCCGCGATGACGACGAGTTGGAACGGATCGTAAGCTATATCGCCCGCAACCCCGTCACTGCCGGCCTGTGCGCGGAGCCGCACTTGTGGCGATATAGCTCCGCTTTTGATCGATACCAGCAGGATCAAAGCCAATCGGCAGTGCTCTGGTGGCCCACGTAGCCGCACGCGGCCTCGCGTGCAGGCTTTAGCGATTTGGCGGCTATTGCAGAACAAGCTCACCAGATGCTTCAGGATTGCCCGAGTCGAAGTCCGAGGCAAACACGCGAGGCCGCGTGTTGCCACGTAGCCGCACGCGGCCTCGCGTGCAGGCTTCGGCGATTTGGCTGCCATTTCTCGAAGAAGCCAACACGCGAGGCCGCGTGTGGCTACGATTTCAAGAAATCTTGAAGATTCTGGCTGCCGGACTATTGACTGTGCCAAGTGTACTATTGTATTGTTGGCGGAGTAAGTATACAGTAGTTTACACCCAGTTCGTCAGGAGAAAGGCCATGAATGAGCAAGAGAAAGTTTCTGGTGAGTTGCCAATGAGTGTGAAGAGCGAAACGCTCGCGAACCCCACTTGTGAGGAGGGTGGTGGTGCAAAACTCCGGGAGGGTGTCGGCGCAAATGCTGAACTGACAACCGTTTGCGAAATCGAGGCCGCCGAGTTTTTCACCACGGAAAAAAAAGAGGGGGCGGATGACGAGGAGCTTTCGGCCCTCTCGGTCCTGTCCCAGATGGCTCGGGTCGGGCGGCCACCAAAGCTAAATGCCGAGCTCAAATCGCGGGTCTGCTTCCTGCTTGGCTTGGGACTTTCCCGCCGGCAAGCGGCTCTGGCGGTGGATGTGGACCACGCCACAATCATCCACGCCGGAGATCGCGATCCTGATTTCAGACGGGCGGTGGAGCGGGCCGAGGCGTTCAGCACCATGCGGCCCGCCATCGCTCTGGCGACTGC
>CAYUJE010000492.1:0-3554 GCA_964444865.1 uncultured Pirellulaceae bacterium
TTCTCAATCACATGCGCGTCGTACACATCCGTCAGCCGTTCGTCCCGGCCGTGGAGGTGATAGGTGACCCGCTTGTGGTCCAGGCCGAGTAGGTGCAGGACGGTGGCGTGGAGGTCGGCGACCATGGTGCGGTTTTCGACGGCGTGGTAGCCGAGCTCGTCGGTCGCGCCGTAGGCCTGACCGCCGCGGACGCCGCCGCCGGAGAGCCAGAAGCTGAAGCCCTGCTTGTGATGGTCGCGCCCTTCGCCGGATTGGCTGACAGGAGTGCGGCCGAACTCGCCTCCCCACATCAGCAGCGTGCTATCGAGCAGGCCGCGGCGCTTCAGGTCGGTGAGCAGGGCGGCTGTCGGCTGGTCGGTTTGCTCGCAGCAGCTTTTGTGGCCGGCGGCGTTGGCGTTGTGGGTGTCCCAGATTTGCCCTTCGACAAAAATCTGCACGAAGCGGACTCCCCGCTCAATCAACCGGCGGGCGATCAGACACCTGCGGCCGTAGCTGTCGGTTTTCGGCTGGCCGATGCCATACAGGGCGAGCGTGGCAGGGCTTTCCTCGGCCAGGTTCAGTGCCGCCCCGGTCGAAAGCTGCATCCGCCCCGCCATTTCGTAACTGGCGATGCGAGCCGCCAGGTCCGGGGCGAACGTCGGATGCTCCGCCTTGTGCTGCTCGTTGAGGGAGGCCAGCAAATCACGGCGGAGCTTCTGCGTCCCCTCGCTCACCGCCGTCGTCGGCTGGAGGTAGAGGACCGGCGTGCCGGTATGGCGGAAGTGGACCCCCTGATACTGCGGCGGCAGAAAGCCGTTGGACCAGTTGCGCGTGCCGTCCGTCGGGAGCGACGAATCGTTCCGCAGCACGACGTAGGCGGGAAGATTCTGATTCTCGCTGCCAAGGGCGTAGTTCACCCAGGCCCCCAGCGTCGGCCGGCCGGTGATGATCCGCCCCGTATGCATCATCCACAGAGCCTGCTCGTGGTTGTTGTGCTCGGTATGCATCGAGCGAATGACCGCAATGTCGTCCGCACACTTGGCCGTATGCGGCAGCAGCTCCGAATACTCCACGCCGCACTCGCCGTACTTCTGAAACTTGTACGGCGTCCCCAAGAGATTCCCGTGAGCCGTCAGCTTGACGAGATCGGTGAAATACTCCGGCATCTTCTGCCCGTTCCGCTTATTCAATTCCGGCTTGGGATCGAGCAAATCCATGTGGCTCGGCCCGCCGTGCTGAAAGAGCTGAATCACCGCCTTGGCCTTGGGTGCGAAATGAGGCTGCAGCGTCGCCGCGCTCGGGCTCTCCGCACCGGCCTTGGCTGCATCCTGAGCCAGCAATGCCCCGAGCGCCACTCCTGCAAAGCCCGCCGCAGACCGCGTGAGCAACTCGCGGCGAGAGATGAGGTCCAGAAGCTGGCGGGATTGAGGGGAGGGGTTCATGGCAGGAGGGTGATGATCAGCGGGAAGGTGGTGGGTAATTCGATTATAGATAGTTCCAGAAGACACAGGCGAGCGGCCTGCGTAAGCTGGCCGGTAACTCGGCGTCGGCAAAAACGACTGCTATGACGATGCAGGCTCACCGGCCAGCTTACGCAGGCCGCTCGCCCAAAGGGTCAACGTATTATAACCTCTTTTTCAAACGCCAATCTGATCCGAAACGACTGCTGCACAAGCACTTAGGGAAAAATGTCTCGAATACGTTATAAGCGATTATTCGGCATCTCCTCATTAATTACTACCCGCCGACTCTCTGTTGAATTCATACCCCCCCGATTCATCACCCTCCTCGGTATGTAAAAACGGGGTCTGTGATGAATTGGCGCTCCTCCAATTCATCACCAGGGGTGCCCGCCCCCCTCCAAAGTGTGCAGGCCCGGAACCGAAGTTTGCTACTCAGCTCCGGGCGCACCGGCCCCATATCACTTAGACGCTCGAACGTGAACATTTATTCCACATGCACAAAATATTGTTTTTAGCTTGGCGCGATACTGTCCTCGTCCCTACAACCTGCAGCGTGCCCCGATGATCGGCTCAATTAGCAGCTTGCGATTTCTGTCGTCTTGCCAATAATCTGATTCGGGACTGTAGCTGAAGACGGTGAGCTTTGGATTTGAAATCGCGTTCGTCACAACGCAAACATGGTACGAGTCTTTGAACTGCTGCATTTTGGCATATTCATTGGGTGTCAATTCGACGCACAACGTATCGCCGGCCAATCCTTTGACTTCAAGCCGCAATTCGCGAGATCCACAGGTCGCGAGGAGATCCCATCCTACGTTATCCTTTTCTTGAGAATCGACCTCGTAACCTCGCTCTTCAAAGTACGCCGTAGTGAATTCGACCGCAGCTCTCTCGACCCTGCATCGAAGCAGGGGATCGACTTGCCGAGGACCGCCAATCCCCGATTTTTTAGGAGCATGAACACCTTGTACAAGATCAAGAACCTTCTGACGGATATCATGGTGCAATTCAAGGTCGTCCGCGTACCAAACGTTTGATTGCCCGATTCCGCCCTTTTGCTGAAAGGGGACAGGAAAGGTCCGCTCTGTGAGATCAAGAAGCTTAGCGTCTTCGGAAGCTGCGGAGATGTAGTACCCAAATTCCTGATCTTTGTAGATTCGATCCGATCCCACTGGAGCAGGTTGACACTCTCGATAGACAGTGGCGTTCCGAAACCAGCCGATAACAAACGTACCTCCCTTTGGCGGCGACGCCACCCAGATAACGAGCACGCCTTTCAATTCCCTGTCGCTCTTGGCACCACCGATGCGTTCGAGCTTGATTCCCGCTCCATCAACGAACTCTCCCGTGCCGCGTGGTGGTCGAACGTATCCGTAGAGTCGTCCGTCAAAGGGACGGAAATTGAACATCTCGTGGCCGAAGCCGTGCTCGCGCACAAAGGCTCCACCTCCGTGTATCGGGACATCATCGGACGCTCCATCGTAGGATTTCATCCAAGCGATTCGCAAAAAGAGAATTCGACTAGCTGGTCGGTCATCAGCAATTGCGGTTGTTTCGACGTATTGTGAAGTGGGCACCGTGCTCGCCGTTGTTTTCTTACATTTTCCAGATGCTTGTTGAATCCGTCGGAATATTTCTTCGGAAACAACGGGGCCGGTGTGAATTGCCTTTACTCCAAAATCCCAGAGTCTGACTGGATTTTCGTACAATACCGCGGACTGAACGCGGTACACATGCTTAACGCCTTCAAACGCCGTTCGATCATCATCGTTGGGGTCTTCTCCCCCGTCGACAACAAAATGGCCATGCACGAATCCTTCCAGAGATAGAAGGGTTATGCTGACATCCTTGCTCTTGGTATACCTGTAGCGACCCCTGTCTCGGCTCCAAATAAGATCGGTAATCCAGAGTCTGAAAAGCTCGGGGGTGAGACAGTCTCTGTCAGATTTGCTGTGCCCGTAGGCGACAACTTTTCGCTCAGATGTTCCCATTTTTTTTGTATCTCCACCCACGCGGAGCGTGGGAACAAGGACGGTTATTTCTTCCACAACTGCCGTTCCAGCTTTGGAAACAGCTTCAGCGCATTGTCCCGCATAATTTGCCGGCCGATGT
>CAYUJE010000493.1:0-3553 GCA_964444865.1 uncultured Pirellulaceae bacterium
CTAGGCTGAAGGTGAACCTCCGCCGGGATGAACCCGGCGGCATCCTAAAAAGCGCGACATCAAAACTGGCGCTTCGGGTTCGTGGGGGGCAGCTTCCCTTGCTGACGCGGCGGGTTACGATGAGGAAACTTTGACCACCTCCTATGACGCCATCATCGTCGGCTCCGGACCCAACGGCCTGGCCGCGGCGATTACCCTTGCGCGGGAAGGGCTGAAGGTCCTTGTGCTGGAAGCCAACCAGCAGCCGGGGGGTGGTGCGCGGACGAGTGAGTTGACGCTGCCGGGATACTTGCATGACGTCTGCTCGGCCATTCATCCGATGGGTTTGGCCTCGCCGTTCTTTCAATCGGTGCCGCTGGAAGAGCATGGTGTGGAATGGATTCATCCTCCCGCGCCGCTCGCTCATCCGCTCGATGATGGCACGGCCGTGATCTTGGAGCGCTCCATTGATGAAACCGCCGCGGGACTCGGCGAAGATGGTGCCGCTTATCGCCGACTCTTTCAGCCGCTGGTGGAGGGGGCGGACCGACTCTATGCCGACTTGCTCGGTCCGTTCCGCATTCCCCGCAGCCCGCTGCTCGGACTTCGTTTCGGCCTCTCCGCTCTCCGCTCCGCCCGCGGGCTGGCAAAAAGTTGCTTTCGCACGGAAAGGGCTCGGGCTCTCTTCGCCGGCATCGCGGGGCACAGCGTCTTGCCTCTCGATCAGGCACCCAGTGCCGCCGTCGGCCTGATGCTCGGCATTGCCGGGCACCGCGTCGGCTGGCCGCTGCCGAAGGGGGGCTCGCAGAAGATTACGGACGCCCTCATCTCCTATTTGAAAACGCTCGGCGGCGAAGTTGTCACGGGCGAGCGTGTGAAGAGCATCGACGAGTTGCCTCCCGCGAAAGCAATCCTGCTCGATGTCACTCCCCAGCAGATGCTGGAAATGGCCGGCCACCGTCTCCCCGCCGGCTACAAGCGGCAGCTCACTCGCTATCGTTACGGTGCCGGAGTATTCAAGCTCGATTGGGCCCTGAGCCAGCCAATTCCGTGGAAAGCAAAAGAGTGTTCCCGAGCCGCCACGATTCATCTGGGCGGAACGCTCGAAGAAATCGTCGTTTCCGAACGCGCTCCCAGCCGGGGCGAAATCTGCGAGCGCCCCTACGTCCTTGTGGCCCAGCAGAGCCTGTTCGACCCGACGCGGGCCCCCGACGGAAAACACACCGGCTGGGCCTATTGCCATGTGCCGCACGGCTCCCAGGTGGACATGACGGAGATGATCGAAAACCAGATGGAGCGATTCGCCCCCGGCTTCAGAGACTGCATCCTGGCCCGGCATGCCATGTCCCCGGCGTATTTTCAGGAGCACAACGCCAACTACATCGGCGGCGACATCGGCGGCGGCATTCAAGACTTCTGGCAGCTCTTCACGCGGCCGGCAATTCGTATTTCCCCTTACACCACGCCGCTCAAGCAGCTCTACATCTGCTCCAGTTCCACGCCCCCCGGCGGCGGCGTCCACGGCATGTGCGGCTTCCACGCGGCCCGGGCGGCCTTGCGGCAGAATTTCGCAAAGTAGCCGAATCGCGCCAGGGTAATTCCGCGTTTTTCGCGAATTTGGGCTCCTTCGTCGCGAGCCAGACGGGCGCCCGCCTCTCGATAGGCCAATTTACTTATTTTCTTAACGCGGGCTTCACAATTCAAATCTAGCATCCTTTGAGTCAATCCATTACCTGGCGGCCGTTCGCTGGGAGGGTTAAGTGGAATCGGAGCGGAGTTCGGATATGACTTCTTTGGATCAAATTGCGAGAAATGTCGGCGGAGTGAAGCAGGCTTGCTTGCTCATGATCACGGCAGTCTTACTGACTTGTGTTGCTCAGGCGACCGAGCCGATTCAAATCTCTCAGCAAGCGATGGACTTGCATCGCGATTCGCTGGTGTTCGACACTCACAATAACCTGATTGCTTCGTTGCTGCGGCGCAAGGATGTCGATGTGGCGACCATCGATCTGACAAGATTTCAGCAAGGGCTGCAGACCGACATTCCCCGGTTGCAGCAAGGGGGACTGGGAGCCGAATTCTTCGCATCCTATGTTTCGTCGGCCAGCATCAAGAAGGGGACGGCCGTCCGAGAAACTCTCGAGCAAATCGACCGCATCAAACAACTGATTCGCCGTTACCCTGATGTTTGGGAACTGGCAAACTCGTCCGACGATGTGTTGCGGCTGCGGAAAGAGCACAAGCTGGCTGGTTTGATTGCCATTGAAAATGGCGATGCTATCGACGGTTCACTGGCCGTACTGCGGAGCTATCATGAAGCCGGTGTCCGCTGCATGGCACTCACGCATGATGACACCCACTCCTGGGCAGACGCGGCACTGGATAAGCCCAAGCATCAAGGACTGAGCGAATTCGGCAAGGAAGTCGTTGCGGAAATGAACCGGCTGGGCATGGTCATTGATCTCTCGCATGCCTCGGAAGAGTCGATCCGAGACACTCTCGCCATCAGCAAGGCACCGGTCATTTTTTCTCATTCCGGAGTGCAGGGAGTTGCCCCCCACCCGCGTAATCTGTCCGATGAAATGCTGCGCCAGGTTGCCAAGAATGGCGGCGTCATTCAAGTCAACTTCTTTGCGGGGTTTCTGACCGCCAAAAACGTGGCCGCCTACAAACAACGCAGCCAGTCGGCCTATGAACTTCGCAAGACATTCCGCACCGAGGAACAGTTTCAACTTGCCTTGCAGCAATGGCTGAAAGAGCATCCGCTGCCTGCGACCACTGTCGCGGATGTAGTGGACCACATCGCGCACATCATCACCGTCGCGGGGATTGACCACGTCGGTTTGGGTTCCAATTTCGACGGAATCACCAGCACTCCGCGAGATTTATGCGATGTCTCCTGCTTTCCCATGCTGACCCAAGAGATGCTCAACCGGGGATACACTTCGGTCCAAATTCGCAAAGTCCTCGGCGAGAATACCCTGCGGGTCCTGCGGCAAGTCGAGCAGGCGGCGAAGTCCGGTTCCAGTCCAATGCCCCCCACGGTGCTTACGTCTCGCAATCCTGGCAATCAATAGTTGATTTGGAACTGGGCCCGCAGGACGTCACCCGTGAATTGTCCATAGGACTGGCTGCCTGCCAGACTGCTGGCAGTTGTATTGGTACGATCCGTGGTCAAATAGGACAGCGTGAGTTCGGCGGCGGTCGTGATTTGCCACTCCGTGCCAAATTCCCATTCGCTGATCTGGACGAAAGGCGCATTGCGCTCCGTTTTGTATCCACCCTGGTAATAGGAATATCGGGCATAGGGAAACCAGGTTCCCCGTTGGTCAATCTTGTACATGACCATGCCATATCCACCCGTTAGAGAGCGGTTTTCCAGCGCGGTTTGCGCCGCGTTGAGTGCTGGACCGCGTCCCACGTTCCATTCCGCTTGAAAACCAAGCGGCTGAGGATACCAGACGAAAGTTCCCCCAATTCGTTTGTCATCCCAGCCGTTTCGGTAAATCGAGGTCGCTTGCAGAGTCGCGGAACTCGTGAAGTCAACCGTTCCGATGGGACGAGAAGGTCCCGG
>CAYUJE010000494.1:0-3551 GCA_964444865.1 uncultured Pirellulaceae bacterium
AGTGGTTCACGCTGCCGCCGGGTTGCAGCACCCATGTGGCGTGGCAGGTGGGGCATCTGGCGATGGCCGAGTATGGCCTGTGCCTGTTTCGCCAGCGGGGGAGGGCGGAGATCGACACTTCGCTGATGACAAGCAGCTTCCGCAAAACCTTCAGCCGCGGCACAATCCCGGAGCCGGACCCGGCGAAGAACCCTTCCCCCGCGGAAATCCGAGAAGTGTTCGACAAGGTCCATGCCCAGTCACTGCTTGAACTTCCCACCTTCTCCGATGAGCAACTTGCCGAACCCGTGGACATGCCCTATGCCGCCTACCCCACCAAGCTCGGCTCGCTCCTCTTCTGCTCCCACCACGAGATGATCCACGCCGGCCAACTCGGCCTGCTGCGGCGGATGCTGGGGAAACAGCCGGTTAGGTGAAGCAACATGAATATCAATCCGCTCGTGAAGTACTTTATCATTGCCGAAGATCATGAATCTGACGCGGAAAACCCACAACTTATTAACGCCTACCGCATTCTCAGTTCGATTCATTCGGTGGATGATCCGCCATTTCCGGTCTTGGTTCGGCGGATTTCCTGTCTGGTCGGTTTGACGGATGGAAGAGGCACTGGCATCGCCCAGGTGGTATGCTTAGAGGAAGAAAGCGGACTGCCCGTTTTCGGCAGCCAACCCCACAGAATCGTGCTCGGTCACAATCCTTTGGATGTGTCGGTCGCGGCATTCCGAATCCTCGACTGCCGATTTCCTCGACCGGGTGCCTACATTTTTGAGTTTTACTGGAACAACGAATCGTTCGTTAGTTACACTCTTCGCGTACGGTGACGTATGAAATACACAAAAGTGGCAAGTTCATCCAATCTACTAGGTGAATTTACCGACAAAGCCGTGACTTCCAAAAAGGCCCTCGCTAAGTTCGCTCGGAAGAAACCAACGTCCAAGAGTAAACCTGCCAGGCCGCGCAAAACCGCATGAACCTCGGGCCTCCCCATTCCGGCCAGCCGCAACGGCCAGAAAGGCCGTTTCAATTTCGGCTTGGGGAGTTATTGTTGTTTATGGCGGCCGCATCGGTGTTCATGTTCGTGTCTGCTCCGCTCGTGCGGCAGTACGACAGCCTTGTGGCGTGCGTCCTCCTGGAGAGCATTGGGATTGGATTTTTCGCGATATTTTGGTGGAAGATCAGGACGCGGCAGTGGGTGGAGGCGGCGACACTTTGTGCCGTTGCTTTAGCCCTCACTGCGTTGCTGTTGCCACCAGTACAGATAGCGCATACCAGCGCGCGACGACTGGAATGCGCCTACAACCTCAAGACAATTGGCCTGGCCTTGCACACCTATCACGATATTCATGGCTGCTTTCCTCCAGCTTACGTCGCGGATAAAAACGGCAAACCAATGCATAGTTGGCGCGTCCTGCTGCTTCCGCAGATGGATGAGCAAGAGGTCTATAAGCTGTACAATTTTTCGGAGCCGTGGGACAGTCCAAGCAACATCCGGCTTGCGCCCAGGATCAGTCACATTTATGGATGTCCCTGCGACACCAATCCTGGTCTCCCCACACAGACCAGCTATGTCGTGGTTACTGGCCGCGGAACCATGTGGCCAGGCGAGAAATCACTCCAATTAGGCGATATCAAGGACGCAAAAACGGACACGATTGCCGTTGTCGAAATCCACAACTCCGGCATTCAAATCACCGAACCCCGCGACCTCGACATCAGCAAACTGCCAATGGCGATCAATCCCAAAAGCGGGCAAGGAATCTCCAGCGAACACCCCCAAGGAGCACAGGCGGTCTTTGCCGATGGAAGCGTCCATTTCTTGGCGAACTCAACCACTCGGGAAACGCTACTCAAACTGCTCATGATTGATAACGGAGTTCCGAAAGACGATTGGTAGCGGAGTTAGGTGGATTTCGAATGACCATAGGCGACACGAATTCGAGCAGTAGCCAGTCTCCCTTTCAATTCCGGCTTTGGCAGCTCATGTTGCTGGTCACGGTCTCGGCGGTTGTACTGGGCATCGTTCGGCTCATTCCGTTTTCAGCCGCACCGACAATTGTAGAAGTAACAGTTGGCATTTTGCTGTTTGTAGGTTTTCTTTGTTTGCTTGCTGCGCCGGGTTATTTCCTGACTTATCGCGTGACGAAGAGCCGCGGTTGGTCGTTCGTGGCTGGAGTGGCATCGGTTATCGGCATTCTTTGGCTTCTCCTTCCAAGTGGTTCCACCCCGCGCTGGGTTGCGCGCCGCATGCAGTGCGGCTACAACCTCAAGGAAATCGGCCTGGCCCTCCAAAACTATCACGACGAACACAAGTCCTTTCCACCGGCTTATGTTTGCGATGAACGAGGCAAGCCGATGCATTGTTGGCGAGTGTTGATCCTTCCGTACCTTCGGCAAGATGGCCGTACCGATGCAGAGCAGCTTTACAAGTCATACAACTTCAGCGAACCCTGGGATGGGCCGAACAACATCAAACTCGCTCCCGCGATCACGGCGCTGTATCAATGTCCTGAAGAAATCCACTCCGGAGCAAGCGGTGTCAGCTACGTGGCAATAGTTGGCAGGAAGACGATGTGGCCGGGAAGAAAGGGGATTCGAAGAGCTGATGTGAAGGATGGCCTTTCCAATACCATCATGATCGTGGAAACGACCGGCTCAGGAATTCAGGGCTCCGAGCCGCGAGACCTCGACTACGGCCAGTTCCCACTGCAAATCAACTCGCCGGCCGGTGGCGGAATTGCCAGTCTCCACGGCAAGTCTTGGCGTTCGGACGCAAGTTGCGTGCAGGTACTACTTGGTGATGGCACCATGCAACAACTGCGCAATGACCTGAAACCAGCCACGCTCAAGCTGCTCCTGGAAATCAATGACGGACAGCCCATTGGCGAGTATTGACGCTTTGAAGTTTTCCGGCGCACGCCTAACTGCAATTTGACGTTGGCCGCTGCCGGTCGATAGACTAAAGCCAAGGAGCTATTCATCTTTTTTCCATGAGGTGCCCGTTTTGAGAAGCTTTGCACCGCACGCTGCCGCATTCTGCCTGGTCATCGGTCAGGCAGTGGCGCTTTCCGCCGCGCCGACGGATTCCAACGATGGCGTTGAGAGTCTCTCGGCCTATGAAAACCTCGTGCAGTCGGACCATCCGGTCGCTTGGTGGCGGATGCGGCCTTCGAATGACGCCAAGCGGATTGGAGATGAGGCCCCCAAGAGCGACCGTGATTCGCTCGCGGCAGCAATTGTTGGCAGCGTTGCCCTCAAGCAGCCGGGGCCCCCCAGCGAAGATTTTCCGCTTTTTGAGAAGGCAAATTCGGCAGTTGGCTTTCGTGGCATTAAGGGGTACTTGAAGGTCAAAGATCCTGGTGCCAAGAGTTTGCTGGACTTTACCAATGGAGATGCCATCACTCTAGAAGCCTGGGTGCTCCCCCTGGGAATCAAGGATGGCCAGCAGGTTTACGTCGTGGGGAAAGGACGGACAGGCAACGCGGGATTCGGCAAGGACAATCAAAACTATGCCCTGAGGCTGCGGGGAGAACAGGGAACCGCGCGCCTCAGTT
>CAYUJE010000495.1:0-3525 GCA_964444865.1 uncultured Pirellulaceae bacterium
ATTTTTGTTTGAGATTTGAGATTTCTCATTTTTTCCTTCTTCCCAGTAGTCCCGGATGGATTCGAACCACCGCTTGTCACTTTGTAGGAGTGCTGCCTTAGCCGCTTGGCCACGGGACCAGACCTGTTTGTAGTAACCCGCTTCAGCGGGTTAGTTAACCGGCTGAAGCCGGTTACTACGAACATGGAGCGGAAGCCGCGAGACTCGAACTCGCAAGCGGCTCTTCGCCGCTGCCTGTTTTCAAGACAGGTTCCTCATCCAGCCGGATGACTTCCGTTAGTCGCCTTTCGCTCCGCGAAAGAACGCTCCTTTCGCGGAGCGAAAGGAGACTTTGAGCTGTGGCGGCAGGAATCGAACCTGCGAAGGAGCGGTTAACAGCCGCCCGACCGTACCAGCACGGAGACACCACAAGAGTCGGCGCGGCTGGGTTCGAACCAGCATCTTCGTGCTCCCAAAGCACGTGGACTTCCCGTTTCTCCCACACGCCGATTTGCCAGCACACGGAGTGTGCTGGGTACGAAGAGCGCCCAGCGGGAGTCGAACCCGCACTTCCGCCATGGCAAGGCAGCAGGCTGCCGCTACATCATGGGCGCTCGTCATTCCACAACCAGATTGTCAATGAGCAAGTGGGACCCGAGGGGCTCGAACCCTCACCTTCCCGGGTAAGAACCGGGCATGCTGCCGCTAACACCTTGATCCCGCGTTTCTGGGACGGGACTGGAGTCCCATCCTACGCATCTCCAGTGGTAGCCCTGAGGATCGAACTCAGCGCGCCCCGGTTATCAGCCGAAGTCGGGCAACCAGCCCTCGACTACCGTCGTTCCCGCGAAGGGGTCGGGAGTCTTTGGCGTCGTAGACACTCCATTCAATTGATCGTCTGCCGCCAAAGACTCCCGACCCCTTCGCATATCAAGTAGCTCGTATGGGAATCGAACCCATCTCTCCGCCTTGAAAGGGCAGGATCCTAAACCACTAAACGAACGAGCCGTGTAATTTGAAAAGTCCACAAAAAAAGCCCGGCGTCTGGCGACACCGGGCTTGAAGTCCCGCAGGCTTGAGAGCCGTGTCACCAGCGCAACGCATGCGATGGGCCATTCGCCGTTTCCAGGGAATTGCCTTCGCATTCTCGGGCGATGCAATCGTTCGGATTCCAGGAGGTCATTGACACGTTATTTCCCTTGATGAAGAAGTCCACTTCTCTCGTCTGCTTAAGGAGGTAGACGCTGGGGGGAAGAAGAGGTTCGCGGCCGGCTCGAAAATTTCTGGCCACGGAAAGTAGATGCTTCGAGTGAGCCGTTTATTCACGCAATTTTGCGGAATCTGCTAGCCCAGCAATTCCACCCGGACTTTTCCGTCGCCGGCGATGGGGTGGGGGCGGCCGGAAAGGTCGGGGACGGTGGTTTCGGCATCGATGCCGAGCAGATGGAAGGCGGTCGCCAGAATATCCTTGGGGGAGACCGGGCAGTCCAGTACGTCGCCGCCGTCGCGGGTGGTTTGCCCAACCACTTTTCCCCGTGCAATACCACCACCGGCCAGGGCGACGGAATAGGCCCGCGACCAGTGGTCCCTTCCCGAGCCCGGCTTGCCGGAATCGAGCCGCGGGGTGCGGCCATGTTCGCTCATCCAGATGACCAGCGTGTCATCCAGTAAGCCGCGGTTGGAGAGATCGCGTAGCAGCGTCGGGTACGCGAGGTCAAAGCCGGGAAGAAGCAATTCCTTCATCCGCGGATAGTGATACTGGTGCGTGTCCCACGCGGCGTTGGCGAACTGGCCATAGCAATCCCAAAAGACCGTGACAAAGCGGCTCCCCGCTTCCACCAGTCGGCGGGCGGCGAGGCAGGATTGGCCAAAGAGTGTCAGGCCATATTCCTCTCGCAATTGCCGCGGCTCCTGGCCGATATCGAGAGCGCCGTGCAGTTTATCCGAAGTAAGCAGCGACCAGGCGAGTTGCCGCTCGTGATCCATTCCCTGGACCGCGAGGCATTCGTCCAACCTTCGGCGGCTGTCATCGAACTGGGCCAGAAGCGAGCGGCGCAGAGACAGCCGTTCGAGGGAGAGATCGACGGACTGCGATTTAGCAGCTTCACTGCCGGACGGCATTCCGGGGGAGAATGTGAACCTTCCCTCCAGCGTAGTGCCGCCGTTGGGGTCGAGAAATTGCTTGGCCTGGCCCACGGTGTTCTTGGGGGCGAGTTTCAGGCCAGGGCCGTCGAAGTCGGTCCAGACCGGATCGTGTTTGCGGCCGAGGAAAGCAGCGAAAGGACCGGCATTCACGGCGGGATTATCCGTCTTGGAATTGACCATCCACGGCAAGCCAATGTTCCGCGGAATCGCCGGCGTGCCGTTCCGTTTGTGATCCAGATAATCCACGACCGATCCAATGTAGGGCCAGTGGCGGCTGTCGCGGGCCTGGGTTTCAAGGTCCGTCGTGTAGGTGGGAAGCCCGGTGACGGCGTAGGCCACGCAGTGCAGTGGGTAGGGGTGGGTCATCGAGCGGACCACCGTCACCTGGTCCATCACCTTGGCGGTATTTGGCAGATGGTCGCAAATCGCCAGCCCCGGCACGCTCGTCGAAATGGCCTTCATCTCCCCCTGTACTTCGGCAGGCGCGTCAGGCTTGGGATCAAAGGTTTCGTGCGACGACGGCGAACCGTAGGGAAACAGAAAGATGCAAGCCTTGGCACGGCCAAAAGATTTTTCGTGCGGCCGTTTCGGGGAAGAGTTTGGATTTGCAGCTTGCGACGAAGACGGAACCATCGCACCTGCCAATCCCAGTCCGGCCAAACCGCCAATCTGCAGCAGATCCCGCCGGCTGATGCCGTCGCAAAGACTTCGTTTAGTTCCCAGGATTCGGAGCATGCGGACAACTCACCTCGCCAGGCCAAGGAGCGGAACCATGATTATGATCCATCTGGTTTCTGATGGGTACAGGTCATGCTCCAAATCGAAACCTCCGCGGCGATCCTTCAGAGCCTCAAATGCCGCCGCCTGTTGCTGCGAGAAGTTCTTCTTCGTCGACAATCACTGGTACTTTCATTCCTTCAGTCGCTCGTTTCCTTCCTTGGAAACGCATGGGCGATCTCTCTACCGCATTTGGCCGCAAGCTCCCCGCGTCGACTGTCGCGCCAGCATTCGCTGAAGACTCCGCAACTCCACAAGCAGCATGAACCGACCATTCTCCTCCACCCACGACATTAGAATCCGCCCCACGCCCAATTCCTGGCAACCCACCCGCCGAAGGAAGGCAAAGAGTTGGACCAAGGGTTGGCATTCACAATACGAAAACAGGATGGATCTCTATTGCCCCACCGAGTTGGCCTGAATCGGCCCCCTGAATAGTCCGAAAGAAAAAAGAAATGTTAAAAACGTAATTTCACAAAATATCCTGCGGCAAGGACGCCCATGAACATCGTGGCATCCTGAATCGATAACACTTTGTCTTTTTCTCGAAACCAAATGCGCTGTGGTTGGTTAAATCAGATAGTCGTGTTACTTCACTTCGCAGTTCCAGGAATCATGATGAAG
>CAYUJE010000496.1:0-3509 GCA_964444865.1 uncultured Pirellulaceae bacterium
TTCAGTTCAAATGGAAGACTTCCCGCAACCGGCCACGCACTAATAAGCCACATTTTCCTGTTTCCTCCACTATTGCAAGAACAATTACAACAGTTCCCCTACTATTAGAATCGCAAATGGCGCGCAAAACCGGGTCGAAAATCCAGAAGTTTTTCTAATCGATTGAGAAAACCACAAAAACCGCTATTAAGGGGGGGGTTTCGAGGCCATTTATAGCCGGAATCTATCATACACGCAATCAGAACTGCGGCAAAGTGTTTGGGGGCTGCGCCAGCCCCAAAATTCCATGAGCTAACTTGGAAATTGCTGCCCTGAATTAGAGACAGCAAGTCTACCCGTCAAAGGAATCGGGATAGATGACCACTTCCACACGCCGGTTCTTGGCCCGGCCTTCCTGGCTGCCGACGGAAGCGAGAGGGTGATTGTCACCCAGCGCAAGCAAGGAGAGTTGCCGGGCGGGAACACGCCCGCGGGTGACTAACTGCTGAAGGACGGCCTGTGTTTGTGCGGCGGTGAGCGAGTGAGAGGCCAGGGCATTGGCTCCGCCGGTGCCGTCGCCGTGGGCTTCCACCACAATCCGCTGGCGGGGGTAGCTGCGGGCGATGGCATTGGCAACTTCGTCCAGAATCATCGAACTGTTGCCGGTCGGCTGGGCGGTGCCGGGAACAAACAAGCGGTCGCTGGGAATTTCGAGCCGAATCACTTCGCCATCCTGCCGCACCTCCAACCCAGGCAGGCTGACCATTGCCAAAGACTGCTTGACCGAGTTATTGGCCGAGATGGAAGCTCCCCCTTTGAACTGGGTGGATGCCTGCAGGGCCTTGATTTTCTGCTCGGCATCTTGCTTCGCGGTCAGGGCTTCTTGCCATTTGCTCCCCGCCTCGCCAATCTGTTTTTGCAGGATGGCGACCTGCTCCTGCGAGGATTGCAATTGCCGGTCACGATCCGCAATCTGCCGGTGCAAATCGGCATTATTCCCATCCAGTTGCCCCAGCCGACGATTCAAATCCGCAAGCTGCGCGGTCAACTTCTGTTGTTCGGTCTGCAGGGCTGAAGTCTGCCCCGGTGAGAGAGCCCCCGCTGTTCCAGCCGGTCTTTGGAAGGGATTGTTCTGGCATCCCACCATCAGCACTGCCGCAAACGCGCATGTCCCCGCCAGGGTAATCCTGACTCGGTGTTGCAAAAGAGTGCTCATGGTTAGGTCACAACATTCCTCCGGGCGCGAAATGCTCCCGGAATTCGGGGCGAATCGTAGCAATCCCCCTTCCCCCCCGCAAGGCGAAAAATAGCCTGTTTTACCCACGTAGCCATGGGCGACATCGCCCGTCGCCACGGAAAGTGCTATTTGGACTGCTCTAATTCGTCGGCCTTGGTCGTATCCGCCTCGGCGGAATCGGTCTGGCCCAGTCCTTCCAAGGCGGTTGCTCGTTCGCGATAGGCACTTGCCTTGTCGGGATCGAGGGAGATGCAAGTCGAAAGCAATTCCGCGGCCCGCTCGTATTTTTGCAAGGCGTTGTAAGCCAATCCGGCATTCAGAAAGTAATTGGCAACGCTCGGTTCCAGTTGCGTCGCCGTTTCAAAATCGGCGGCGGCTTCTTCATGGCGATTCAGTCCCAGCAGACAACGGCCGCGGACGTTGTAATAGGCGGCGTCTTGGCTATTAAGTTGAATGGCTTGCGTCGCTGCGAAAAAGCCATCGGTATTTTGGCCAACCTGATGCAACGTCAGAGCGAATTCCGCCCAAACCACGTCATTCCTCGGATTGAGTTGCAGGGCGGCCTGAAAATCGCGAATCGCTTCCTGATTCTTATCCAGCCGCCGCAGGGCCACGGCTCGCACCGCCAGGCAAACCGCGTTCTTGGGCTCTATCTTGAGAGCCCGATTCAGATCGGCAATCGCCTCGGCACACTTGTGATTGTTGTTGTAGCACTGAGCACGCCGCAGGTAGTAGTCGGCATTGTTCGGATCGCGGCGGATGGCCTGAGTCAAGTCCTTGACTGCCGCGGAAGTGTTTCCCAGTTGACGATGGGCCGTGCCGCGGCCGGCGTAGGCGGAGGCGAGTTGGCCATCTTTTGCCAAGGCATCATCAAATTCCGCAATCGCCGTTTCAAAGTCCTTCTGTTCAAACAGTATCCACCCGCGACTTACATTTGCGGCAGCCAGATTCGAGTCAAGCTCCAAAGCCTGCGATAAGTCGGCAAGCGCCACGTCATAACGGCCTGCATTCCGACGCAGTTGGCCACGCTGTAAATACTGCTCGGCGGTGGTCGGATCGATGATTGGCTTGCAGATTTCATAAAAGGCCCGGACTTCGTTCACGCTGATGGTCATGCTCACCTGGCGGATCGGCTCGTTCTGAAAACCTTCCACCACGCTCACCAGTTCCCCCCGCTCATTGACGACCGGCCCGCCGCTGTTTCCCTGGTTGAACGGCATGTCGGTTTCCACCACATGGGCCACGGCCCCGTTGGCATGCGACCGGCGATAAGTCATTCGCACACTGCCGACGGTAAAGATCCACAAACCCTCACTGCCGCGGGGGAGGCTGGCGATGGTCACCACTTTTTCACCCGGCGACGGCGCTTTGGCCGCGAGCTTTAGTTCCTTGGCCCCCGGCGGCAATTCGCTCAGTTGCAGCAAGGCCAAATCCCGGTCATGGTCCCGATGGATGACCGTCCCCACGATCCGCGTTCGCTTACGAAGGTAATGGTCCGGCTCGACAATTGGCTGGCCATCTTTCATGTCGGGAAAATCGACCTCCACTTCGTCCTGGCCCAAGACCACATGGTCATTGGTCACCACCAGCCGCTGCGAGGCATCCAGGAGCCAACCCGTCCCCAAGGGGAAGTTGCCGTTGGCGTCCGGCCGATGCCTCACCCAGCAGACCGACGGCAATAACTGGTGATACAGCTTCTGATTCACCGCCGAATCATCAGCCTCGGCCGCGGATGCCGTCGGAAAGGACCACTGGGGAAAGATTCCCGGCAATCCCAAAGAAAGAACTACCAGCAGAAAGGCATGATTCGTTTTCATCGCAGGAAACTCCACGGATAGATTGGTAAGGTTCGATTGCCTGTCTTCCGTGACGCCTTCAATACCAGGGACCGGCCCCGTCGTGACACAACCTCCGCAATTCGGGTGATAAGCCCTGATAAGCTCCCAATGTCTCCCATAATTCAGTGATTCGCGTCACTTTTTTCTCCTGAATCATCTCCGCAAGCCATTGCCGTTTCATGACTTGCGGCGATCCGTTTGATTCAAGGCCGGCTTTTCTGATTCATCCGGAATGGGACCTTTCCGACGGTTTTGATAAGGTCTTTTTCAAATGGCAAGCACCCGAATCACGCAAGCGATTCGATATCCACTTTCAGTGATCGGCGAGCGGCCAGTGTAAGCTGGCCGGTCACTCGGAACCGCCAATAACGACCTCCTCAGTGTGGAGACTCACCGGCTAACTCACGCCGGCCACTCGCCCTCCGCGCCTCTGCCAGCTAAGGCCGTCACTATCC
>CAYUJE010000497.1:0-3450 GCA_964444865.1 uncultured Pirellulaceae bacterium
CTTCTGGCTTCTGGCAATTCCCCATTCGCAGGTCTTAAAATGGTGAGAGTCCAAATCCTTCGTTTCGTTTTCGGAGGCTCTTATGGCCCACACGTTCACGCGGCTCTACTTTCACATCATTTTCAGCACCAAGCACCGCCAGCCCTTTATTGACTTTGAACTGGAGCAGCGGCTGCACCCGTATCTGGGGGGCGTCATCCGCGAGCTCGGCGGCGTTCCGATTCGCATCGGCGGCGTCGCGGATCATGTCCATCTGCTGGCCCAATTGCCCGCCACCTTGGCGCTCGCCGACGTGGTGCGCGAAATTAAGTCCAACTCCTCTGGCTGGGTCCATGACACGTTTCCTGGACGAAAAGAGTTTGCCTGGCAAATTGGTTACGGGGGATTCACCGTCAGCAAGTCGGTGTTAACAGACCTTGAACATTACATCGCCCATCAGAAGGAGCACCACGCCAAGGAACCGTTTGAGCCGGAGTTCCTACGGTATCTGCAAAACAACGAGGTCGATTACGACGAGCGGTTTGTGTTTGATTGACGATTGCAGCCGCGGCAGCGGCGACCGGAACCGAGCCCACAGCGCAAGCTGTGGGAAGGCGATGCACGATACCGTTCAGAGCCGCGGTAGCGGCGAAAGAAACGGGGCACGTCCAAACGGGTGCCGGTGGGCGTGCCCGTGTCGCCGTCGCGATGATGGCGACATGCGCCCGCGGTTCCACCATTCTAACGCCCCTGCCGGGGCTTTTTTGTTCGCTCGCTGCCGTTTACCCACAGCTTGCGCTGTGGGCTGGGTTCTAACGCCGCTGCCGCGGCTGAAGACCGGACCGAAATCACCTCCGTTTGCTGGATGGGCGTCGTCCTGAATACGTCCAATTGCGACGACTTGGGCAATCATTGTCAATCCATTCAATTATTTCCAAAACTCTCCATCGCACGATTCCGCCCAGACGGACGGGGGCTGGAGCTGCTTCCTCATGACAAAGGCGATAAAGGGTTCGGCAAGAAATATCCAAAAGACTCGCTGTTGTCTTGGCATCGATTAACATTCCTGCATCATCCGGAATCTTTCCCAACAACAAAGCGGTGCGCAGATTCGCGGCACTCTGCTTTTCAACTGATCCTACCCGAGCATCGGACTCGGCTTGCGAACCACGGACAGGTGAATTGGATGCCTCTCTAGACACCGAATCGTGTTTTGCGAATGCACTACTGACTGCTGACGCTACGATTTTCTTGAATTCATCGAGAAGCCCATTAAACATGGTCTCTTCAATAACCAGTTCGCCAATACGGCGGCACATTTCCGATTCAGTACCAGTAGAGTTCATTGTGATTTCTCCTCGAAAAGAAACTCTCCAGCCTACTGAATCGCAAGTCTCTTTACGCGGTGCCACGCGAGATGCACTGGATTGGGCCAAAGGTACTTGTCTTTAGGCAGTAGGACTTGGGTTCCATGACATTTTTCAAGTAGAAATCCCGCTTCGATTGCACTTTCCTTAAATGCCCCCGCAGCAACGATTACGCGGTAATCATCAGAAATCGACCACAGACCTTGATCGAAGAGCCAATGTGCATTTTTCGAAAGTGCGATCCCGTTCTTGATATCGTTATTTCGACTATCTGCGAATTGATGGATGTGCGCTGCGTCGACGATGCTTGCGCCAGTAACAGTCGTGAGTCGGTAACGAGTAAGTGCGCACGTGTAGTCATAGGCGGCAAGAACAGCCACTCTAAAGCGGACTTCACGTCCAACTAAACGCGCTTCTTCCGGGCTTCGGTAGGCCGCGTTCTGCTCGATTTGTAGAATTGAAGGAACAGGTAACCCAATTGACTCATAGAGCGCGAGTTGCTCGGAAGGGGGAAAGTACTTGGCAATGAGAAGGTGTCGGGCTTTGTCGCGACAAACGGAATCCTCAAGGAAGGCAATAAAATCTGAAGGAAGCTGCGCATAACGGGTACTTGCTCGACTAGGCGAAGGTTTCCCCTCCTGATCAAGGGCCGCCCAGATTCCATCACCCGATAGGTGATGGAACGGGAATCTAACATCGGGCTTCTGCGATCTTCTGCTCGACACGATCGCCCAATACGACATAAATCGCGACGCTAACTCGGGGCTCAATGGTATCGTCGAGCCCGGGATCAACCCTCGTTCTGCCAAATCACACAATATCAGCAAGAGCAGGGGCTTGTGCGGCGCTGGATTACCGCGTGAACGATCAACTCGCAACGCCGAAAGCTTGCTAAGCCAGTCTACCGATTTAGCCAAGAATGTATCTCCAAAAGCGTTACCTAATTGGAATCATATGTTGGATCGGGCAATCGACGGTCGAAGGTCGTTCTACCCCACCTCCGGCCGCACCCACGGCTTCCGATACGGCCTCTTCAGCAGCTTGTTGGCCTCGACGTCTCCGACGACCTGATGCGTCTCATGGTCCCAAACTAGCGTCCGGCCGAGTTGCATCGAGAGATTTGCCAAGAGACACGAAGCGGTAGAGATGTGCCCCTGCTCTATATCAGCAACAGGCTTCCCACGCTCCGCAATGGCCTTCAAAAAGTCCCGCTGGTGGGCGCGGTTGGCGGTGGCGGCGTGGAGCTCCATGTCTTCTTCGGTTTTGTCCTCGGGGTATTTTTCGGGCGGGTCGAAGACGGCTGTGCCGCTCAGGGTTGGTTCCTTGCTGCCGGTGGGGAAGAAGTCGTAGCGGTGGACGTCGAGCTTGAGGGTTCCTTTTTCGCCGTAGATGAAGCCGGCCCAGGGGAACGCGGGGTCGGTGGGGTTCCCCCAGGTGCGGTGCTGCCAGGTGACTTTCAGGTCGCCGAAGTCGAACGTGGCGGCCTGCGTGTCGGCGGTGTTCGATTTCCCTTCCTTCTGCACCAGAATGCCGCCGGCGGAGCTGATGCGGGTCGGCCAGCCGAGATCGAGCTGCCAGCGGATCATGTCGAGCATGTGGATGCACATGTCCCCCATGATGCCGTTGCCATATTCCATGAAGGTCCGCCACCAGCGCTTGTGCGGCAGGCCGTCGTACGGGCGAAGGGGGGCGGGGCCGGTCCACATCTCGTAGTCGAGGTGGCCCGGTACTTTTTCGAGCGGCGGGTTGCCGTTGGCCCGCATGTGGTAATAGCAGCAGACTTCGGCGTAGGCAATTTTGCCGAGCATCCCGCTCTTCACGATCTTCTCGCGGGCTTCGACGAGATGCGGGGTGCTGCGGCGCTGCGTGCCGACTTGCACCACTCGTTTGTGCTTGCGGGCGGCAGCGAGCATTGCCTGTCCTTCCGCCACATCGACGCTGATCGGCTTCTGGCAGTAAACATCCGCCCCCGCTTCGCAGGCGGCGATCATGGTCAGGGCGTGCCAGTGGTCGGGGGTGCCGATGAGAACGATGTCGAGCTTGTTGTCAGCCAGCATTTTTCGATAGTCGCCATAGAGCTGCGGCTTGGACTTGGGGCTCCGCT
>CAYUJE010000498.1:0-3421 GCA_964444865.1 uncultured Pirellulaceae bacterium
GAGCGGAAAGCGATCGACGTGACGCACACGGGATCGCCCAAGGCCTCGGGCTCGACCACCACGGGTTACAAGGAATACGACCCCTCTACGCTGGTGGAGCCTGGCACTTGGGAATTCGACATCATCTACGAGGCGTCCGTAACTCCGCCGATTCTCGCGGCCAAACAGGACTGGATTATCGAGCTGTCCGACGGCACCACGTTTACGGCGGCTTGCTTCCTGATGAGCATCGGCCGCGAGTTCCCGCTGGAAGACAAGATCACCCAGAAGTGGACCGTCCAGGTTTGCGAGGAAGAAGTTGTCGGCAGCTAGGCGGCGTAGCCTAGTCAGCCGGCAATGAGCCGTTCGTCAATCGAAAGTGAATCATGAAGAGTTCGAGCTTACTGGATCAGTTGTTGGCCGAGACCAAGCAGCCGCACAAGGTGCAGGTGCCCGAGGGCGGGCCTCCGCTGTTTGTGCGGGTGATGTCCGGCTTGGAGTGCGCCGAGTTCCGTCGGCAGGTGAAGGCGGTCAAGGACAGCTTCGACGCGGCGAAATCTGCCGGTGTGGATGTTTCCGACGCCGACGCCGAGTCCGAGGCCCACTTGATGGCTTTGCTGGTGTCCTTCTCGGCGTGTGACGAGTTGGGCAATCGGCTGTTCAGCAGTGAAGAGCGTCACAAGGCCCTGCAACTGCCGCACTGGGCCTTAGTCGCGATGGCCAACGAATCCAGCAAGCTCAACGGGTTCACCGGACAGGACGACCGCGAAAAAAAATCACCGACGACCCCGACCTAGTTCTCTGGCACCGGATTGCCTGGCAGTTCGGCTGTACGGTGCGAGAGGTTCAGTCGCGGGTCGATGCGGACGAGTTCGCCGACATCAAAGCTTGGCTGGCGGTGGACCCCGACGCGGGCCGCTGGCAGCACACCGCGAGCCTGATGGCAGCCGTCTACAACGCGGCTCCATTTCGCTCCGGCGGTGCCGTCAACCCAGAACGGTTCATGCCACGCAAGCCGCGAGTCGAGAGGCAGAGCGATCAGCACCTGGCCAAGCGGCTGCGGGCTGCCGGGTTCCGTCCGATCAGCCGCGAAGAGGCCGATCGCATCAAAGCCCAACCACCCCGCAGGCAACTCGCAGCGGCGAAGTCCGCACAACCTGAGGCAAGCGAATGAGCGTTGTCGGGTCGATTGTCGCACTGGTGAAGGCCGACGCCTCGGGCTTCAAGAAAGGCCTCGACTCGGCTGCGGCGCGCTCGCAGCAGTTCGCCTCGCAGGTGACTGGGGCCTTTGGCGGTATCGGCGGCAAACTGGCGGCTGCCGCTGGTGGCTTGAGTGTGGTCGCCGGAATTGGCAAGGCCATCAGCCTTGCATCCGAAGCCGAAGACGCACACATCGCCATGAAGGTGTTGCTCAAAGACACCGAGGCAGCCAAAAAGCTGATCGGTGAAATCAGGCAGTTCGCCAATACGACCCCGCTGGAATTTCCAGAACTTCAGCAGGCCGGCAAGATGCTGCTGGCGTTCGGCACTGCACCGGCGAAGGTGATTGACGAGCTAAAGGTGCTTGGCAACATCGCTGCGGCTGTCGGTGTCAGCGTTACCGAGTTGGCCGACGTCTACGGCCGCAACCGAGCACAGGGGCGGCTCTTTGCTCGTGACATCAACGAGTTTACCGCCCGCGGCATTCCGGTCATCAAGGCATTGGCCAAGCAGTTTGGCGTGGCAGAATCGGCCATCAAGGACATGGTTGAAGATGGCAAAATCCAGTTCACCGACCTGCAACAGGCGTTGCAGGACATGGCGACTGGTGAAGGCCAGTTCGCAGGCGGGCTAGAGGAGCGTGGCAAAACACTCAGCGGCCGATTCTCCACACTAAAGGACACGATTCGCGACGTAGCCCGCGTCGCCGGCGAGAGTATTGTCCAAGGGTTCAATCTCAAAGGGGGCGTGGAACAGGCGATTCAGTTTACCGAATCGCTGCGGAGTTCGCTGCCTTCCGTTGAGCAGATCGCGGCGGCAGTGCAGCAAGTCGGGGCGTTCTTTCAACCCGTGCTTGGGTTTGTAGAGAGTATCTGGCGACAGTCCATTCAGGTGACAGGGTCCATCGCCGGATGGATTGCTCAGACCGCAACCTATATTGCAAACCTTGGTTTTGTGCAAAGTGCCGTCAGCCTCATTGGCGATGCGTTTCGCGAGATTGGTCAGTTTTCAGCGGACATCGGACAGCAGGTTGCAGTTGCCTGGGTTGGCGCAATCGACGTCATCGGCGAGTCGGTCAAGTTGATCGGAACTGCCTGGGATGTCGTTGCGGGGAAGGTTTACGAGAAAGTTGCTGGCCTAGCTGGCGTACTGGCGAAAATCGGTGAATCGGCTGCGTGGCTTGATCCTTCCGGTGGTGTTGGTGGATTTGGCGACACAATGCGAGGCGTAAGTCAAACGGCCGCAATGATGTCAAAAGTTGCTGCGGCGGATCAGCGTGGCGCGTTCATGCGAATGATGGATCAAGCCGGGAAGGTAGGTGAGGCGTTTCGCAGAGCAGTGGACGAAGTACCAAGCCGGCAGCGGCTAGCAGACGAGCGAGCTGCCGGTGGCGTTGCTAGTGCATCCGAAATCGCCGATCAAATCACCAACGCCGCAAGCGAGGCTACTGCCGCAGCGGCAGCCGGGCTGAACATCGTCGATTCCACTTCCCCCGCAGGGCTGACCAAAGCCACGAAGACCGAAGGCAACAGCCTGCTCGAAGCCGGCAGCCAAGCGGCTTACAAGGCCATGGACGCTCTCCGCAACGCGATGGGCGACAAGCAGCTTGCCGAGGCGCAGAAGCAAACGCAGGTACAACGCGAGATCGCCGCCAACACGAAGGCCGCTCCCAAGCTGACGGTGGCCACGATCTAGGAGGCGGCTGCGATGGGTGTTGTTAGCGCAACCAAACAGTGGCAGACCGAGGTTTCCCTCGACCGCAAGGGGAAGGCCTCCGCGTCGCAAAAGTGGCTAGTGAAGGTCAGCGACCCGGCGAATGACGGGCCACTCACGGCTATCGACGCAGCCGGGCTGCCGGTGATTGGTGACGGCTGGGCCTGGGGTAGCGAAACCTCGACGGGCCTCTGGTGTACGAGCATCAAAGCCCGGATGCACTCCGACACGACCGACGAATATGAGGTCGATGTCGAGTTTTCCAACGACTACGACGAGGACAAGGACAATCCCAACCCGTTCGACCGTCCTCCGGTCATCTCCTGCACGAGCGAGCAGGTGAGCGTGGTCGTGGATAAGGACACGCAGGGGAACCCGATCGTCAACAAGGCCGGTGAACCGTTCTCGCCGCGACCTGAAATCGAGCGGTCCAACTGGAGCGTGAACTACAAGTTCAACTCGCCGACGTTCGATGTGGCCTACTTCGACCAGTACGTAGACCGGGTGAACTCGGGAACGTGTCTTGGGT
>CAYUJE010000499.1:0-3397 GCA_964444865.1 uncultured Pirellulaceae bacterium
TGAGGTCCGAAGACATCTGAGCCATTGAGTCAATCCTTGGGAGGCAGTGGTTCGGGCGGGAGGAAGGCGAGGAGCGGGGACTGTTTGAGTTGGAGTTGCCGGAGATAACGGGCGTCGTCGTAGGGCTGACGGGTCTGCCAGCAGCGGAAGAGGATGCGGATCCACTTGAAGGCCAGCGCGCGGATGGCAGAGTGGTAGCCGTGTCCGCGGCTGCGGAGCAGGGCCAGATAGGCCTGGGCCCAGCGACAGGTGATCAGCGAGCACCTGGCGAACTCGTGGAAGGTCTGCCGCAGAAACTTGGGACAGGCCCGCCGCATCTTCACCACGCACGACTTGCCGCTCTGGAACTGGACCGGCGCAATCCCGCTGAGTTGCTGCACTTCCTCTGCAGAAGCAAACCGCTGGCGGTCGGCGCCGAAGGCCGCCACGAGCCGCGGCATCAACGCGTCGCCGGCGCCATCGAACGAGGCAAAGAGCTTGCTATCGGGGTGTTGCTCGACCAGGGCCGCGATCTCGCGATCATACTCGGCGATGGTTTCGTTGAGCTGCTGCAGCTGCGTCACCAGGTGTTTCACCGCCAGCCGCCCGTGGCGAAGCACGGCCTCGTCCGTGACCAGCGGAGGCGTCTGCTTGAGGGCCACGACGCGCGGATCACGCGCGGGATCAGCCGGCGGATCGTCCGCCACGCGGCGGAGCTTGCGCAGCCACTCGGCCAGCTTGCGGGGCGCGGCCCGCTGCAGTTCGCGTTGGCTGGGAAACTTCTGGAGCAGGTCCAAGAACCGCTCCGCATACACGTGCTTTCCCAGGAAGTCGAGCGCCAGCGGATAGACCTCTTTGAGATGACCGAGCAGGCGATTTCCCGCGGCGGTACGCTCCGCGACCCAGTGGCGACGATCTTCGCTGAGCAGCCGCAAAGAGCGCGTCAGGACGTCGTCCGGCCGCCAGACCCGCAGTCGCTGGTGATGTTCGCGAACAAAGCGAGCCAGCAGTTCGGCGTCGCCTGGATCATTCTTGGCGCCGCTGGGGCAAAACGCCTCGCGGTACCTGGCGAGCTGCTTGGGATTGAGCGGAAAGAGCACCAGGCAGTCGTACTTCAGCAGGGCGTAGAGCAGCGCCCCGCGCGACTGTTCGAGACAGACGGCGACGGGGCGGCCCCCAAAGCGCTGCCGCAGTCCGGCGACCCAGGCGTCGAGTGCGGCCGCATCCTGGGGCACCGTCGTGTGCTCCACGGCATCCTTCTCCAGCAGACAGACGGCGTGCTCGACATCCGCCCAATCCAGACCCACAAAGGCCGCGTACGGAGGCGTGTTCATCGGCTGATCTCCGCTAACAAGAGGAAAACGGAACGCTGACCAACACGCTGGCCCTGGCCTTGCGAAACCCTTATAGTCGAGACGTGGTCGTCAACATCTGAGTGATTCGTCTGGCGGCCAAAGCGCGTCGCCCCGTGCGAAACTCTTCGGAAATCGTGGTGACGATTGGACCGGCCATTCGTCACGGGGCGATGCGTGTTTACAAACAGCGTATCCCTGGCCCTGGTCCCCGTGGAATGCGCCTCGCGGACCGCGCCAGCCACCACTGATGACCCACGTCCAGATTCGAAAACCTGCGCGCCCAGGTCTCTCACCGCAGCCAGTGCCTGCGCCAGGCTTGCGAGGAGCCTCTTGGCCCTGGCTGCTGAGACCTGGGGCAACAGCGGGGAACTATAAGGACCGGCACAACTGCTTTGCGAGGAACAACGATGTCCACATTTGTCTCTAATCTGGTTCACTTCGTCTGGGGCACTGGCAACCGCGAGCCTCTTTTGCGCAAGCCATGGCGAGATCAATTGCATGGCTACATCGGTGGCGTGCTGGCGAAGAAGAAGGCCAAACTACT
Source organism: uncultured Pirellulaceae bacterium (assembly GCA_964444865.1). Classification (GTDB taxonomy): domain Bacteria; phylum Planctomycetota; class Planctomycetia; order Pirellulales; family Pirellulaceae; genus SXOA01. The sequence goes on from CAYUJE010000499.1 coordinate 1,879, forward strand.
GGCCGCTGGTGGCATCGAGGATCACATGCATGTGCTGGCTTCCTTGCCTGCGACGATCTCGCTCGCGGAAGCCGCCAACGCCATGAAGGCGAACTCCAGTCGGTGGATTCACGAAAACGCTCCGCAGTCGTCGCCAGAGTTATTGTCAAATGTTGTGGACGGGGATGACTTGAAGAAGGCGGTGTGCTTGGCGAGAAAGGTGTTTACGAAGCGACCTTTTTCTCCAGGAGCACACCACCATGCGGGAAGTTACCTCACCGACTCTCAGCTTGCCAGTCCCGGCGCGCGATGTTCTGACGAGCATCTTGCGCCAAGGAGCCCAGCGGATGCTCGCCCAGGCCATTGAGGACGAAGCTGCCGAGTGGATTCAAACGCATCAGCAACTCGCTGCCGACGGCCGCCGCCAAGTGGTTCGCAACGGCTTCATGCCCGAGCGAACGATCGTCACCGGCCTGGGTGAGATTGCCGTCAAGCAGCCGCGGGTGCATGATCGCCGGCCAGCCGAGGAGCGGGAGCTCTTCACTTCGAAGATTCTTCCGCCGTATCTCCGCAAGACTAAGACCATGGACGAGCTGATCCCCTGGCTGTACCTCAAAGGGATCAGCACGGGCGGCTTTCACGAGGCCCTCCAGGCGCTGCTGGGACCCGACTGCCCGGGTCTCTCGGCGGCGACGATCACGCGGCTCAAGGCGGTGTGGGAGCAGGAGCACGAGGAGTGGTCGAAACGGTCGTTGAAAGGCAAAGAGTACGTGTACGTCTGGGCCGACGGCATCTACTGCAACATCCGCCTGGAGGAAGATCGCCAGTGCATCCTGGTGCTCATGGGAGCCACAAAAGACGGCAAAAAGGAGCTGATTGCCATGACCGACGGCCATCGCGAAAGCGCCCAGTCGTGGCGCGAGTTGCTCTTGGACGTGAAACGCCGCGGCTTGGCGACCGATCCCAAGCTGGCGGTCGGCGACGGCGCCCTGGGCTTCTGGAAGGCCGCGGCTGAAGTCTTTCCCACGACGAAGGAGCAACGCTGCTGGGTGCATAAGACTGCCAATGTTCTTGATAAACTTCCCAAGAATAAGCAGCCGGCGGCCAAGCAGATGATCCATCAAATTTGGATGGCCGACACCCGCGAGAATGCGACCCAGGCCTTCGATGCCTTCTTGGAAACCTACCAGACCAAGTACCCCAAGGCGTGCGACTGCCTCTCCAAGGACCGGGCTGAGTTGCTCGCGTTCTACGACTTCCCGGCCGAGCACTGGAAGCACTTGCGGACGACCAATCCGATCGAGTCCACGTTCGCCACCATTCGCCTGCGGCACCGCCGCACCAAAGGCAACGGCACGCGCCGCGCTTGCCTGGCCATGATGTTCAAGCTCGCGCAAAGCGCCGAGCGCCGCTGGCACCTGCTCGCCGGCGCTAAACTACTGCCCGACGTCATTCAAGGAGTTGCCTTCAAAGACGGAATTCGTCTCGCTCAAGCCGCCACCTGATTCAGCCACCCGTCCACAACATTTGACAATAACTC
>CAYUJE010000500.1:0-3342 GCA_964444865.1 uncultured Pirellulaceae bacterium
ACGAGAACGGGTTCAGGAGGAGTTTCCGCCACGACGACTTCTTCCGCTGCCATGACCCTACCGGCGAAAACACCTCCCGACCCCAATTTTGGGGACTCGCCAGGTGCCCCACGCAAGCTCTAGATCAATCCATCCAACTCTTCGACGAGTTCGGCGAAACGGGCGAGGGCCGTATCCACCGGCTCGCTGCTTTCCATGTTCACGCCGGCATCCCGCAACAAATCCAGCGGGTCTTTGCTGCAGCCGCCGGCAAGGAAGCTGAGGTAGGCGTCGAGGTCTTTCTTGCCGCCGTGGAGCACCTTCTGGCTGAGGGAGATGGCGGCGGAGAGGCCGGTGGCATATTTGTAGACGTAGAAGGCCCGGTAGAAGTGGGGGATGCGGAAACATTCCAGGGCCAGTTCGTCGTCGATGGCGAACTCCGGCCCAAAGTAGGCTTCCAGCAGTTCGCGATAGACCTTCTTGTAAGAGTCCACCGTGAGCGGCTCGCCGGCTTCGGCCATGCCGTGCGTGATCTTCTCGAATTCGGCGAACATCGTCTGCCGAATGAGGGTGGCCCGGATGTCGTCGAGTTCGCGGTTAATGAGATAGGCCCGCTGCCGTTTGTCCTGGGCCTTCTCCAGCAGGTGGTGGCTCAGCAGCTCTTCGTTGAAGGTGCTGGCGACTTCGGCGACGAAAATCACGTAGTCGTAGTACTGGAACGGCTGATGCTTGGCCGAATGCCAGGTGTGCATACTGTGCCCCGCTTCGTGGGCCAGCGTGAAGACGTCGTTGAAGACCTCCTCGTTGTAGTTCATCAGGATGTACGGAATCCCTTCATAGCTGCCGCTGGAAAAGGCCCCGCTGCTCTTTCCCTGGTTCGGGTAGCGGTCGCACCAGCGGCCCATCAGCCCCTCTTCCAGCACGCTGCAGTATTGGTCCCCGAGCGGCTGCAGCGATTCCATGACCAGTTTCACCGCCTGCTTCCAGTTCCGCTTCACTTCCAGGTCGCTGAGAATCGGCACATACGTATCGTAATGATGAATGTCCTTGAGCTTCATCTTGCGGCGGCGGACATCGTAATACCGATGGACCGCCGGCAGGTTTTTTCGCACCGAGGCAATCAAGTTGTCGTACACCGTCTGCGGCACGTTATCGGGGAACAGAGCCGACTCGAGCGCACTCTTGAATCCCCGCACCTTGGCGTAATACACATCCTTGTGAATCGAGCCGGTCAGCGTGGCGCAGAGCGTGTTCTCGTGCCCCACGAACTGAGCGTAGTACTGATGAAAGGCTGTCTTCCGGACGCTCCGGTCGGGCGAAACGAGGAGCTTGCTGAACGTGGAGTTGGAAAGCTCGATCTCTTCCTTTTTCTCGTTCTTCACGGTGCCGAATTTCATGTCGGCATCGAGGAGTTGCCGAAACGCCCGCCCGGCCGCGCCCGCCATCTCACCTTGCATGGCGATGATCTCTTCCTCGCGGCTGCTCAGTGTGTAAGGCCGGTAGCGAATGATTCGCTGCAAGGCGAGTTTGTAGGGGGCGAGTTCCTTGGCGGACAGATAGGCATCCAGCGTCTTCTTCGGAAGGGCCATGATCTCCGGGCGAATGTAGCTGGCGGCCTGGCTGGCTTTGGTGGCCAGATTTTGAAACCGGGCGACCAGCCCCTGGTATTTGCTGTCCGCCTGATCTTCCGTCACTTTCAAATGGGCATAGCCCCCCACCTTCTCCGCCAGCCGATCAAAGTCGCCGTCAAACTTCAGACAAGCCGCCAGCGACTTCGCACTCTCCCCCAGCTTTCCCTTGAATTTCTCAAACCCGGGAATCAGCTTCTCCAGCCGGGTGAATTCCTGTTCCCACGCTTCGTCGTTGGCACAGAGGCTGGAGAGATCCCAGGTATCCGCGGGCTTAACCTTTGACCGTTTGGGGAGACGCACGATTTTGGACATGGATGTTTCGGTGAGTTATCGAAAGTGAGTTTTGGGGTAAACGCGATTCTGTGTCCGATTGTAACGACTGAGGCAAACTTTGAATTGAGCGCCTGGAAGTTGGGGGCGACCTATGGACCGCCAGGTTGCGCTTCTAGTCCGCCAGTTCGTGAATTGTGTTGTGCAGAACACCGGTGACCGGTTTGCCATCTGCCCCACGGAGATCGTATTTGATTTCCATGCACCAGGTTGGACGGAGGTCGGGAATGTCGAGTGTCAGGGTTTTGCCGTCGGCGGACAGCTTCGCGGAGCGAAGGGCAAGCGGCTTTTCGTCGTAGTGCTGCGATCCGTAATTGGCGGTCCGCTTGAGGGACCATGTCTTGATGTGAATATTCTTGACATCGAGTGCTGCCGGATCGAGTGGTTCGGTGAAGCCGAATTCCAGATCCGACTTCCGGGCATGGAGGGCAATCGGCAGATGCATCGGTCGGCCGGTGGCTCGCAGTCGATAGAGTCCGCCGGGGTGGGTCGCGCTCCCAGCCCAGGAGAACATGCCGCATACGTAAAGCTGGCCGTCGGCGGGATGGAAACGGCCCCGCATAACGCCAGTTGGAAACGGCGGCAGTGGCAGCTCGATCATTCCCCCCTGCATCAGGCCGTTCACCTTTTCATGTGGTACGACGAAGACCTTGCCGTAGCCGTAAGACAGATTCAAAAGCGATCCCTGCAGCGGCCCCCATTGCTTGCTGTCGACCCACAGGAGTTCCGCGGGGGAACGGTCGAACGCGTTGGTAATCCAACAGAGCGGCGGCTCCATGGCGCTATCCGACGAATCCGTCACATCGGTATAGCCGAACATATTGCCATAAAATTTGGGCTTGCCGGAGGGATCGAGCGTGACCCAGTTAATCCGATTCTTGGGATTCCAAAATCCTTCCTGGTCGGTGACGACGAACGAGCCATTGGGGTTGAGGCAAACTCCATTCGCCGCGCGAAAGCCGGTGGCGAGAATGTCGGTGCGCGAGCCGTCCTTGCTCACCCGCAGCAGCGTGCCGTGATGCGGAACGACCGCGGCAAGTGCATGGCGTCCCGACTTGGCGTAATAGAAGTTCCCCTCGGCATCGGTTTGCAGCCCCATCGCGAATTCGTGGAAGTGCTCCGTGACTTGATGGTCGTTATTGAGACATTCGTAGAAGTCGGTTTCCCCGTCGCCGTTCAGATCGTGCAGAACCGCGAGCTGGTCGCGGCAGATGACATGAATTTTGCCGCTGACGATTTTCAGCCCAAGAGGCTGGAACAGACCGGAGGCGATTCGCTGCCAGCGGAGGCCGCTATTTTCCAGTTGCTCGACCAGCCAGACGTCGCCATCCCAGGAACAGACTGCGATGCGGCCGTCGGCAAAGAAATCCAGGCCGGTGAAGCGCATCTGGGCGAGCCACGG
>CAYUJE010000501.1:0-3338 GCA_964444865.1 uncultured Pirellulaceae bacterium
GGACCGACGCCGACTTCCGCGATGCGGCCGAGAGGAGGCTGGCGATCCTCGACGCTGCCCACAGAGAGCATGAAGAGCAGCAGCGGCAAAAAGAGGCCGCGAAAGCAGCCCAAGAATCAACCGCTTCCGCAGTGCCGCCGATTCCCGATGCAGCCGAATCCATGGTCGAGACGGAGAAACCGCAACCTGGCCTGCTGCAGCGCGAGCGGGCCTCCATTTCGCTGGATGCCGTTCGGCTCGAAAGGCTCCGCCGCGAGCGCGACAGGCGGAAGCGCCCCGAGCAGCGCCGCCGCGAGTTCCTCGCCCCGCTGGCAGTGGGCTAGAATCTGGCCATGAACGAGAATCCTTACAAGTCGCCGCAGATGGCTGCCGAGCAGCTGGGCATGGACCCATTTGTCCGGCCGACCTGGGTCCGCTGGCAGATGATGGCCATTCTGATGGGGTTCACCTGCCTCAATCACTTTCACCGCCAGTCATTGCCGTCGGTCGTCAACTTCATCATGCGCGATTGCGGGCTGACGCCGATTCAAATGGGGTGGATCTTCACTTCGTTTCTGCTCGGGTATGTGCTGTTCATGATTCCGGGGGGCTGGCTGGCGGATTGGCTCGGTGGGAAGCGGACGCTCATCGTGTCTGGGCTGGGGACCGCGGTGCTCGTCGCGGCGACGGGGCTGTGCGGGTACATCGCCATTCCAAGTCTGGCTCTGGCGGCCTTTATGCTCGTCCGGTTTCCGATGGGAGTCCTGACCACGCCCCTCTTCCCCGCGGCTGGCCGGATTGCTCAGGTCTGGATTCCCTTCGGCAGCCGGGCTTGGGCGAACGGGCTGGTGCTGGGGGCCACCACGATTGGGGTCGCCACCGCGCCTGTGGTGTTTGGATTTCTGTCAGACCAGCTCAGTTGGCAAGTGGCGTGCATACTCATGGGGATCATCACGGCGCTCCTCACCGGACTTTGGACCTGGTGGGGCCGCAATCGGGCCGACGAACATCCAGCCGTGAACGAGGCGGAGCGGCGACTGATCGGCCATTCCCCCGAAATCGCCGCCCGCCCCACGGCGGCCGAGTTCGGACGGATGCTGATGAACCCCAGCCTGCTCCTGCTCACCGCCAATTACGCCGCGGTCGGCTATTACGAATACACGCTGTTTTATTGGATGAAGTACTACTTCAGCGACGTCCTCCAATACCCCGAGCAGACCAGCCGCTTCTATACGTTTATCGTGTCGATGTCGATGGTCTTCGCGATGCCGCTGGGGGGCATCCTGTCGGACGTTCTGGTGCGGGCCTGGGGTTACCGCTGGGGGCGGGCGACCGTTCCCATTTTTGGGATGCTCGCCAGTGCCGGGCTCCTCTTCGCCGCTTCTCGCGTGCAGGGGCAAGTGGCGGCTGTCTCGCTCTTCTTCCTCGCCCATTTCGCCATCGGCCTCTGCGAAGCCCCCACCTGGGTCGCGGGGCTGGAAATCGGCGGCAAAAGCTGCGGCACTTCGGCGGCCATCGTGAACATGGGGGGAAACCTGGGAGGGATGTTCGCCCCCGTCGTCACCGTTTATGTCGCTGACAAGTACGGCTGGAACGCGGGCTTCCTGGTGGCCAGCGTGGCGTGTCTGCTGGGAGTCGTGCTGTGGTTGGGAATTCGGCTCAGGCACCCTTCGACATCAACCTGAGAAACGCAAAGTCGCGAAGGCGAGGAGATACAAAGATGGGCAAGGAGAAAGGGAGGCGGAGTGAACGAGAGAAGGAGAGAGATTTGTTCTCTTCTCACTTTCTCTCCGTCTCTCGTTCTCTCCATCTTCTCTTTAACCTTTGTGCCTCCGCACCTTTGCGTTACCAGACCTACTTAGGAATCCAATTTTCCATCCAACGCCAACTGGTGGAAGTAATGGGGCACTTTGTCCTGGTTCGCCAGCAGCCAGTCGATGCCCGGCTCGTGGTGCATGGCTTTGTGGATTGCTTTGGCGGTCGCGGCCCGGTTGGTTTCAAAGAGGAGGTCGAAGTCGATCTTGATGTCCGCGTTGGTGACGCTGGGGTCGAGCCAGACGGAAACGATGATCCCCAGGTCGTTGGCCTTCTCCTTGGGAATGTCCCCCACGCGGACCGCGTCGAGAACGCCGTGGGCGATGGCGGCTTGCACGGTCCCCATCAGGATGTTGGTGTACTTGCTGCTCTTGACGGTCACTTTGCTGACCATCAGCGTGACGGGGCGAATCTGCACGTCGCTGTTGAGAATCGCGAAGACCCGCGAATGCCCTTTCACCTGGTCACCCAGCAAATTGGCGATGGCATATCCCACCGGCCCATCCAGCTCCCCAATCACCACCTCCGGCTCCGCAGCCGACCAGGCGGGATCTCCTTCCACCAGGGCTTCCCCCGTGCGAAGAATAATGCGTTCGTTGGACTTCTTACGGAGCTGCGACTTGGCCTGTTTGGCGAGCCGTTTTTTCTTGGCCATGAGGTGTTCCTTCTGCTAAGGTGCGAGTTCGATGATTGGTTGCCAGGACTTGATTTTCCACATAAGTGGGAGAGTAGAAAGATGGGTGTAGAAAAATGAGAAGCAAAGACCGAGGAGAGTTGAACCGCGGAGGTCGCGGAGGGGCGCAGAGGCTGGGCACGATCCGTGTCATTCCGTGTTTCATCCGTGGCCTATTTTTCTGTTCCTTTCTCGTCTCGATGGTTGCCCTCGCCCAAGATGCTCCGATGAAACCGCTGTGGCAACTCGATCTCGCCAGTGCTTCTTACGGAGGCGGGGCGATTGGCGATTTGGGGAATGACGGCAATCTGGTGCTGGTGTTCGGGACGTATTTCAATGACGAGCACTTGTATGCCGTGCAGGCGAAGGACGGCAGGGTGCTTTGGAAGTTCAAGTCCGAAGGGGGGCCGCTTGATGCTTCGGTGGCGCTGGTGGACCTTGATGGAGACAAGAAGTTGGAAGTATTGGCAGCCGATTCGTCCACGGGAACTTTGTTCTGTCTGGATGCGACTGGAAAGGTGGTCTGGAAGAAGAAGCTGCCGAATTCGACGGACTCGCCGCCATCGGTCGCGGATTTGGACGGAGACGGCAATCTGGAAATTGTCGTCGGCGTGATGGCGATGGCCGACCGTCATGGCCGCGTTGTGGTATTGGACGCGGCGACGCAGCAAGAGAAATGGACCGCCAAAGTCCCCGGACATGTGCAGTCCGAGCCGGCGCTCGTGGACCTCGATGGCGATGGGGAACTCGATGTGCTCGTGACCACGTGGCGGGGAGATAAATGCGTGCGAGCCTTCAGTGGCAAGGACGGACATGAATTGTGGAAACACGCCATGCTGGGAGATATGTACCACGGCGTCTCCGTCATTGA
>CAYUJE010000502.1:0-1378 GCA_964444865.1 uncultured Pirellulaceae bacterium
AGCTTGAGGAGCAGGTTCTCCACGTCCTCACCAACGTAGCCGGCTTCGGTAAGGGTCGTCGCATCGCCAATCGCGAATGGAACGTTCAGCACCCGGGCCAGCGTGCGGGCCAGCAGCGTCTTGCCCGAGCCGGTCGGCCCGAGCAGGAGGATATTGGACTTCTCGATCTCACAATCCCCTTCACTACCGAGCGTGAGCCGCTTGTAATGGTTGTGAACGGCGACCGAGAGGACCTTTTTGGTATGGTTTTGCCCGATCACATATTGATCAAGCTGGGCCACGATTTCTCGCGGCGTGGGGATGCGGTTGAAGAGGGGCTTGGTGCCGCCGCGGCGACGCTGCTCCTGTTCGAGGATGCTTTGGCAAAGTTCGATGCATTCGCCACAGATGTAAACGTCTCCTGGTCCTTCCACCAGTGGGCCGACATCGCGGTAGCTCTTGCGACAGAAAGAGCAGAAGGCATTTTTCTTTGAGGTGCTTGCCCCTCGGCGCCCTCCACCCAAATCTTTTCCTGCGGGCATGGTCACTCCTTTTAGGGTCCGCCAGCCTGATCGCCCTGACCAGGTAGCGGCTTAACATCAAGGTTGCTGCTCGAAGGCCGGTTGGGCGCTCGCACGCCGCTAGCCTGGGGCATCCATGTCCGCAGTCGTGGAAAGGCCGGGAGCCTTTCCCACATCGAGCCGAAGTTGCGTATCACGAGGATCGGTACTGACAGCCTCCCAGGCCGCATCGAGTTGTTGCTAGCGGCGTCTTCCGCATGACGGGCACAACCGGCCCGCTTGTCCCAGGCGACTTCACCGGACTGTCCGGCAAAGTGACCGTGAAACTCATGCTAAGACTTGCTCTTGCCGCTCTTTACGTCTCGCTGAAGTTGGTTTCCCAGCACCGATTTAATCTTTCGGAATTCTGCCTCGCTAAACTCTCCCTGCTGATTCAATTCCTGGAAGTTCGTCAACAGGTCGCTAGCGGTTTGTTTGTTTCCAACGGTTTGATCGCGCAACTTTCTCACCACCATGAGTGCCACGGCGATCAGTAAGGCCAAGACCAGCAGCCCGAGCATGAGTTGCCCGGCTAACTGCCCCTTTTCACTTGAGAGAATTTCTTCCATTCCTCCACCCGCGCTCGACAAGTCCCCTGTTGCCTACCTCTCTCCAATATTATGCACATTGCCGAGCGGCGGTCCAGTTTTCCCTCGGGGTTTGTCTCCCGTCGCGAACGCGATGGGGTTGGCGGATGGGCCGCAATTCCCTACGCACAGAAGCGGGCGGGGTTCAGATTATTGCGACATTCGTGCCTGCTTTTTGCCGCTGGTTGTCTTCCTTCCTGAATTCTCCATAATGACGACTTGCCGCAGTCGTCGCGGACAACCTAGATTCCA
>CAYUJE010000502.1:1478-3321 GCA_964444865.1 uncultured Pirellulaceae bacterium
GTGAAGGTCGTCACCATTGAAACAAACAAGGGAACCATCAAAGCCGAACTCTTTGCCGACAAGGTTCCCAAGACCGTGGCCAATTTTGAAAAACTTGCCAGCCAGGGTTTTTACAACGGGTTGAAGTTTCACCGAGTGATCGCCGACTTCATGGTGCAAACCGGCTGTCCGCAAGGGACCGGCACGGGGGGGCCGGGCTACAAATTTGCCGACGAGTTCCACAAAGAACTTCGTCACACCGGACCGGGCATTCTTTCCATGGCCAACAGCGGACCCAACACGAATGGCTCCCAGTTCTTTATCACCCACGTGGAAACGCCTTGGCTGGATGGCAAACATTCCGTCTTCGGCAAAGTCCTTAGCGGCATGGATATCGTCAATTCCATCACGCAAGGGGATGTGATGAAAACCGTGACCGTCAGTGAAGAAGCCGATAAGAAGTAACTGGCTGTAGCCCCATGTCAACTTCAGACCGGCGGATAACCTCGCACCAGGCAGTACACCTTAGAAGGAAGGAATCGTGGCGATGAAGGACACATTGGCGGTAATTCTGGCGGGGGGGAAGGGGTCTCGGCTGGACCCCCTCACGCGCGACCGGGCCAAGCCGGCGGTTCCTTTTGGGGGCTCCTACCGGATCATCGATTTCACGCTGTCGAACTGCCTCAACAGCGATATGCGCCGCATCATGCTGTTGACACAGTACAAGGCGATCAGCCTGGACCGGCACATCAACTTGGGCTGGCGGGATTACTTCAACCACGAACTGGGGGAATTCGTCGATGTCATCCCTCCCCAGCAGCGGATTGACGAACAGTGGTATCAAGGGACCGCCGACGCCGTCTATCAGAACATCTATGTTCTGGAAAAGGAGCGGCCGGAATATGTGCTGATCCTCGCGGGTGATCACATCTACAAGATGAATTACCAAACGATGATTCAGTTCCACAAGGACAACAAGGCGGATGTCACCGTCGGCGCTCTGCGGGTTCCCAAAAAGGATGCCACCGATTTTGGCGTGATGGAAATAGATCCCACCCAGCGGATCATTGGCTTTGAGGAGAAGGTTCCCAACCCCAAAACGGTCCCGGGGGACGACCAGCATTGCCTGGCGTCGATGGGAATTTACATGTTCACCGCCCGCTTCCTGTTCGAGCAACTCTGCCGCGACGCGAACATCCCGGGCTCGCGGCGGGATTTTGGCCGCAACATTATCCCTTCCACCATCGGAACCCACCGCGTATTCGCGTTTCCCTTCCGGGACGAAAACCGCAAGGGGGACGCCTACTGGCGGGATGTTGGCACGCTGGATGCCTACTTCGAAGCGAACATGGACCTCATCGGCATTGACCCCCAGCTCAACATGTACGATGACCAGTGGCCGATTCGCACCTTCCAGCCCAATCTTCCTCCCGCCAAGTTCGTCTTCGGCAGTCGTGGGGAAGAGGGGCGGATTGGCCGGGCGGCGGACAGCATCGTCTGCCAGGGAACCATCGTCTCCGGGGGCCAGGTGGACCGCTGCGTCGTTGGCCCCCGCTGTCGCATCAACAGCTTTTCCAAGGTGGAAGACTCCATCCTGTTTGAAGGAGTGGATGTGGGCCGCCACGCCAAAATTCGCCGGGCCATTATCGACAAGGGAGTCACAATCCCTCCGGGAGTCGAAATCGGCTACGACCTGGAACTGGATCGCCGCCGCGGACTGACCGTCAGCGAAGGGGGAATCGTCATCCTCGCCAAGTCCGATGGCATTGAGCACGTGCTGGCCGCAAAATAAGTGGGGCAGGCTTCCAGCCCTGAGCGTACGGTGAAGTGCATCTTGTCGAGTGCGTTAAGTTGGAGGATTTCG
>CAYUJE010000503.1:0-3295 GCA_964444865.1 uncultured Pirellulaceae bacterium
CTCTGCCGGAAATGACGGAGGAAATTGCCGATGCGATCCTGGACTGGCTCGACCCAGACGATGATGCCCGCGAACTGGGTGCCGAAGCGGCGTACTATTCGGGAATGACGCCCCCTTATGCCCCCAAGAACGGGCCGCTGGAAACCGTGGAAGAATTGCTACTAGTCCGTGGGGTCACGCCGCAACTTTTGTTCGGCATGGACACCAACCGCAACGGGATGATTGATCCCCACGAGCAGTCGGGAGACGGCTCGGCAGGGCAATCCACCTCCGCGGGAGTAAGCGAACGGGGCTGGTCCTCCTACCTCACGCTCTTCAGCCTGGAGGCGAACGTCAACGCGATGGGGGAAAAACGGATCTTTCTTAATCAAGAAGATATGACTCAGCTTAGCACCGAATTGTCCGACGCGGGGCTGAATGAAGAATGGGTCACCTTCATCGTCGGGTATCGCCAAAACGGTCCTTTTACCGGCACGACTACGGCGCAAACTGGCGTAACCGGTGAATTGGATTTGACGAAGAAGGGGAACACCAAAATCAATCAGCTTTTGGATCTGATCGGTGCCAAGATTCAGGTCACTTTCAAGGGAAATTCCTCCCCCACGGTGATCGCCTCCCCATTTTCCCAGGAAATCGGGGTCATGGGTCTGTATCTTCCCGTGCTTATGGACAAAGTCACCATCAACGAAGCGGCGACCATTCCCGGGCGGATCAACATCAATCAAGCCTCCGCAACCATCCTCAAAGGCATTCCCGGAATGACGCCCGACATCGTCACCGAAATCCTGAGTCGCCGGGATTATGAGCCAAGCGACGAGAAGCTCAACCACCGGCACGAAACCTGGATTATGGCGGAAGCGATCGTCACTTTGGACGAAATGCGGGCTTTAATGCCCTATATCTGCGGTGGCGGGGACGTTTATCGGGGTCAGGTGGTGGGGTATTTCCAGGGTGGGCAGGCAGCATCTCGGGCAGAAGTGATATTTGATGCTTCAACCACGACCCCCCGCGTATTATTCTGGAGAGATACCAGCCATCTTGGCCGCGGCTTCGCATTGGAAACTCTGGGAGTAGATTTCTCGGAAACCAACTAGGACTTTTCCGCTAGATTCGCCATTCGACTTCAAACTTAGTTATTCACTATGTCCCGACTGATCGCCATTGAGTGGGATGCTGCGGAGGCCCGTGTGGCCGCGGGGCGAGCGCGCGCCGGAGGCGGACTGATTCTGGATCATGCCTTCACGGTCGAGTTGCCCAAGTCTGCGGAAGGGGCACCCGAGGCGGGGCCCAAGGAGATAGGTGCCCGCATTGCCAAGGCGCTGGCCGGACGGGGATTGACCCGCGGGGAAGCGCTGGTGGCCGTTGGACGAACCAGCATTGAACTCCGGTTTCTTACACTCCCCCCCATGCCGCCGGAGGAACTGCCCGACTCGGTTCGGCTGCAGGCGGTGCGGCAGTTCAGTACGCTGGGAGACGACTGGCCGCTGGACTTTGTGCCGCTGGATACCAACAAGGATGGCGGCACCAATGTTCTGGCGGCAGCCATCTCGCCCGAACTGGTGAAGCAGACGCAGGAAACCTGTGCGGCCGCCAATCTCCAGTTTTCCCGCTTGGTGCTGCGTCCCTTTGCCGCGGCGTCACTCGTCAAAAAGTTGGCGACGGATGGCAAGTGCCGGCTCACGATTGATTTCCAAGGAGAGGAAGCCGACCTGAGTGTGCTGGCGGGCGAAACGCTCGTCTTCCCCCGCACCGTTCGATTGCCTTCTGGCGCGAGTCAGGAGATTCTGGCCCGGTCGCTGGTGGCGGAAGTCCGCCGCACGGTGGTCGCCGCGCAAAACCAACTTGGCGGACGTCGCGTCGAGCAGGTTGTTATCTTTGGCGACAGCGCTCATCACGAATCCCTCCGGGCCCTGCTGCAGCAGGAACTTTCGCTGGATGGAGGGGTGCAACTCCTCGATCCGCTCGCGCAAGTCGAACAGTCGCGCGAATTGAAGGCGAGCCCACCGCAAAATCCCGGAGCGTTCGCCCCGGTGCTGGGCATGCTGATCGACGAAGTCGCCAGCTCTCCGCCGGGGATTGATTTTCTACATCCCCGCCGGCGTCCTGTTCCCCAGAACTATCGCCGCCTCTATATCGGCCTCGGCGCGACTGCCGCGGCTGTGCTGGTGCTGTTTGCGGGATATCTCTGGCTCGACCTGCGGCAGCGGGATACGCAAATCAGCAATCTGCTCAAGGAAAAGACGGCGCTGGAGCTGAAGAATAAAAAGGGAAAGACAATTCTCGAACAGACGGACAAGGTCGATCAATTTGTCGCTGCCGACATCACCTGGCTGGACGAGCTGCGAGTTCTTTCGGAAAAGGCACCTTCACCGGACAAACTGCGAGTCGACGCATTTCTCGCCGATACCAGGCCCAAGGGAGAAGGGGGCCTGCAACTGGATACGTTGATGGCGGGGCCGGAAGTCGTGCCCGACCTGGAAAATGCCATGCGCGATGATCGTCATACGGTCGAAGGTTTCGGCGGCAAAAAGGACGAAAAGGCAGTGGGGCTGAACTGGCGAGTCCGCGAAGACATCGTCATCGCCCCTAATGACCCCACTGCTCCACCGCCTAAAGCCGCCTCGGCCGAACCAGGTAAAGCTGCCGCAAAGGGTGGGAAGGGTACGTCGAAAGCTGCTCCCGCAAAATCATCCCCCGCCAAGGCTGCTCCGGCGAAAGGAGCCGCATCATGAGTTCCCGCGAACGGCTTTTGGCGATTGCAGTCGGTTCCACCGTGGCTCTGCTCGTGGCCCTGTGGATCTACAGCAGGATCGACGCGATGTATGCCTTTCGGAGCAAAGAGATCGAACGGCTGGAAGGGGCGGTGAATGAGCAGAGAATGCTGGACCGTCGGATCCTCTCCGCGGCTTCTCGCATGCGGAATTATGAAGAGCGTTCGCTCCCCGCCTCCTCTTCGGTCGCCGGCTCCGTCTACCAAGCCTGGCTGCTGGAGCAATTCAAGGAAGCCGGCATGGGGCAGCCGCAAATCACGATGGGTAAAGGGAAAGACGAACGCCAACTCTACTCGTCGCTAAAAGTCACCGCCCGCAGCGTGGGAACATTGCCGCAGGTCGTCAAGTTTCTACATCGCTATTACAGCGCGGATTATATGCACCGCATCACCAAGCTGCATTTGAAGCCCATCAAAGATTCGAAGAATCTTGATCTCTTGGTCGATTTTGAGGCGATGTCTCTGGTAGGGGCACCGAAAGGGAACACCCTCCAGGAACGTCCCGCCGACCGGTTGGCTCTCTCC
>CAYUJE010000504.1:0-3285 GCA_964444865.1 uncultured Pirellulaceae bacterium
GGCCAGTATGAAATTGGTACGCTGTTTGAAACTCCACCGTCACGCATACTCTACTGCGTTTGGCGGAACTGATGGCACCCACGCAGAATCGTCTGTTGGGATTTTAGATTTGCCATTTTTACTGGAGATTTCTTATGTATACGCTCACTTTTCTACTTGCCGCGTTGTTCTCTTCGATCGCCGCGCCCATCACCGCTCCCGCTTGTGCGGGAAGCTGCTGCGGCACTTCCTGCTGCTGCGTCTGTGACTGCGGTTGCTGCCAAACCGGGGTTTGCGTCTGCGACGATTGCCCCTGCTGCCCCGGTGGCGCGTGCTGCTGTGTGAAGTAGTTTAAGCCGCGAAATATTGCGGTTTTGGATCGAGTGAACCTCCGGGGAAATTCCCGGAGGTTCATTTCATTTGTACCGCCTTTGTCTCTTCCCCCAGCAATTCAGCGACCCGTTGAAAACGGAAGTCGAAAATCCGCTCCAGGGTTCGGTGGGTCCAAAGCGCATGGACTAGAGTGCCAAGCGGACCATAGGGCATTTGGTAGCGGACCAGGTCCGTCATCAATGTCCCACTTTCGGTCTCCACAAATTCATGGGTGTGGTGCCACAGACGGTAAGGACCGCAAATCTGAGTATCACTGAACCGCACCGGCGGTTCGAAGTTCTCGATCTTGGTTCGCCAAAACATCGGGATACCGAGCAGCCGAATGCGATAGTCGATGAGGGTGCCCGCCTGCAGGGGGATGGGACCGGGCGTGAGGATTTTGAATTGCAGGAACGCAGGTGTAATCGCTTCGAGATTCTTGGCGTCGGAAAAAAACGGAAACACCTCCGCGAGGGGCCGGGGAATCAGTTGCGTTCTTTCTAAGGTGTAGGTCTTGGGCATATTCTTCACGAACCCGCGGAAGCGGGTTACTTCAAGCGACTAAAGATTTCCAGAAGTGCCGATTCAAGCTGCGGATACTCAAATTGAAATCCCGCCTGCTCCGCAGCCTTGGGGATGGCCCGCTGGGAATTGAGCAGGATGGAACCGAATTCTCCAAACATGATCTTAAGCATGAAGCCGGGGACCGGCGGCATGAACGTGGGGCGGTGAATCGCGCGGCCAAGGACTTTAGTAAATTCACGGTTGGTTACGGGATTGGGCGCTGTGCCATTCAAGGGGCCGCGAACACTCTCGTGCTCCGCGGCAAAGAGCATCATCCGCACCAGATCTTCCAGGTGAATCCAGGGCATATACTGCTTGCCGCTGCCGAGCGGAGCTCCGGCTCCGACATAGAACGGGGTGAGCATTTTGGCCAGTGCGCCTCCCTGGGGACCGAGCACAATCCCCGTTCTTACCGTGACGACGCGAATGCCGTGCGCCTGCGCCGCCAAGGCCTCTCGCTCCCAGCCCTGACAAAGTTCAGCCAGATAATCACCGGCTGGCGAAGAAGACTCGTCCAGAATCTCGTCCCCTCGATCTCCGTAATAACCGACGGCGGAAGCGCTGATCAAAACTTTCGGCTTTTTCGGCAAAGAAGCCAGGGTGGCCACCAGATTCCGCGTGCCGGCGATTCGGCTTTCCCGCATGCGAACTTTTTTGGCGCTCGTCCAGCGGCCGGAGGCGACCGACTCCCCCGCCAGGTGAAAGACCACGTCGATGCCGTCAAACGCCTCCGCTGGAGCCGGTTCCTGGGTGGGATTCCAGGAAAAAGCTTTGACGCCGAACTTCGCCAAATCTTTCTCGGCTCTAGTCCCGTTGCGGCTCAAGACAACCGGCTCCTGCAAATGAGCTAGCAGCCGATCTCCCACAAAACCAGTCGCCCCTGTAACTAACGCCCGCATAATTACTCCTCTTTGGATGGTGATATGTTAATTCTAACCGCAATGGGGGCCGCCATTTCACGCCCGAAATCCGGCGCAGGTCAAAAAACACAAGTTGGCCTGGACGCCAACGAGGATTTTTGCGACCTATGCCTCACATCTTTTCATCCACAATTCCAGGAGTATCTGCTGTGAAACTGCCGCGGCTGCTCGCCCTGAGCGTGATTTTTGTGCTGGTCTTTGCCGTCACTGCCCGCGCGGAGTGGTGGAGGCCGAGTATGCCTAGTCTTCCGAGCATGCCACGCATGCCCAATCTCAATCCGTTCAAACAACGGGACTCGCATCCCGCGAATATCGGCAAACAAGAAGAAGGTTGGGAATGGCCGGGAATGACGCGTAAGCCGACCGAAAAAGTCGAAGAAGCCAAACCATCCCTGTGGCAGCGAGTTTCCGGCGGCTCCCGAAGTGCCTGGTCCAAAACCAAATCCACGCTCACCCCCTGGCGTGCCAAGCCGCAGGTGGAAGAAGAAATGGTCATCACCGGCTCCAACTCCAGCTTCAACCAAATGGTCAATGGGCAGGACAAACAACCGGTGAAAAGGACCTCTTGGTTCTGGACCGACGGCGAAGACGAGAAGCCGCAAAAGGCGAGCAGCGTCTCCGACTTCATCGGTGGCAAGCGGCCGCAATAGTCGTCTGTTTGCCCGTCGAGCGGACCTGGAAATCAAGCGGTACTTCGCTGCTACTCAATCGGCAGCGGAACGTCGAGCAAGTCTCCGTTGGCTTTGAAGCCCCCCCCGTCGACATCCACAAAAATGGGATTGGCGACGGCTGTCGGGGGTAGATTGCCCCACTGGTTTCCCATGACGCGGCCGACGGTTCCGTCTTCCTGAATCGTGGCGACGATGATGTGAGTGTCGCTCTTGAGTTCGAGCGGCAATGACGCTTCGAATTTGACGACCTCGTTTTTGAACCGGTCGGGGGTTGTCCGGCGGGTGAAGTTCAGCTTGGGTTCAGGCCGGCCGTTGAGGAATACCTGCACGCGGTTGACGTCGAGCCAGTTGGGGCATTGCACGCGGACGTGAAGTTCGCACTTGCCGTCCTTGATGGCGACGTCGTCGCCGGGGATCGACCGCTTGCTGCGGTCCGCATCAGCCGGCGTCAGGCTGACTTCCAGGTACGGCCCGGTGCTGACGATGACGTGCCCTTTTTCGCAATTGTGGACCATCTCCATCGTGTCGATTTTGGCCGGGTCATCTGAACTGCTCAGGACGTAGTTCCGAAAGCCGCCGCTGCCGTGGTAGTTGTAATGGGCATCCGTGTTGATAACGCCGCTGATGCGGTAGCCCAGGTTGAGCATCTGCATCCAATTAAGAATTGTGTTCCGGATCGGATCCCCCTTGGCGTCCTTCTCATTGCGGAAAATTGTGTGCGGCGGGTGTATCTCGATCACATCCACAAACCCAAACATCTTCTTGAAGCCGCCGTCCGG
>CAYUJE010000505.1:0-3212 GCA_964444865.1 uncultured Pirellulaceae bacterium
GCTTGGGGCGCGCTTAGTACGAAAGGAACCTAACCATGAAAAGCCACCCCACTTCAAATCCGCATTCTGCAATTCGCAATCTGCAATCCAGTTGCCCCGGCTCTCGTCGACAGTTTCTGTGGGAGATGGGGGCTGGGTTCACGGGGCTGGCACTTACGGGAATGCTCGAACAGGACGGCTTTTTTGCCAGGCATGCCTTTGGAGCGGAAAGTAGTGTGGCGGCACCGGCAAATTTCCTCAATCCGCTCGCCCCCAAGCTTCCTCATTTTGCCGCCAAGGCCAAGCATGTCATTTTCTTGTTCATGTACGGCGGCCCGTCGAGCATGGATACCTGGGACTACAAGCCGGAGTTGCAGAAGCGGGACGGGCAGCAGGTGGAGATTGAAATCCGCCGCCACAGCATCCAAAAGCAAACGCTGCTGGCATCAAAACGGAAGTTCAAGCAGTACGGCCAGTCGGGTTTGTGGGGGAGCGACGCCTTCCCGCACATCAACGAGCACCTCGACAAGATGTGCGTGATCAAGAGCCTCTATGCGGACACCTTCGCCCACGGCTCGGCGATGATCCAGATGAACAGCGGACGCATCATCCAGGGCTATCCCAGCATGGGTTCCTGGCTGGGGTATGGACTCGGCAGCGAGAACCGCAACCTCCCCGGCTACGTGGTGATGCTCGACCCCCGCGGCGGGCCCATCAGCGGAGCGGCCAACTGGTCCAGCGGTTTCATGCCCGCGGCTTATCAGGGGACGCACCTGCGGTCGAAGGGGGATCCGATTCTCGATCTATCCGCCAAGGGGGGCGAGACTCGCGAGATGCAGCGCGACCAGATCGACACACTCGCGGCGCTCAATGCGGAGCACATGAAGGACCGCCCCGGCTATAGCGAGCTTCCCGCCCGCGTTGCCACCTATGAGCTGGCCTTCCAGCTACAGTCCGCCGCGCCGGAGGTGCTGGACCTGTCGCAAGAGGACGCCAAAACCATCGAAATGTACGGCATCAACGAACCCAAGCCGAACAATCACAAACTGGCGCAGGGTCCGGCGCATGTCGGCCGGCAATGCCTGATCGCCCGGCGGCTGGTGGAGCGCGGGGTGCGGTTCGTGCAGATTTATTCCGGCGGCGGCCATCAGCAGGAAAACTGGGACGCCCATCAGGGACAGGAAGAAAACCTCCTCATCCATGCTCCGGAAATCGACAGGCCCATTGCCGCCCTGATGACCGACCTCGCCCAGCGGGGCCTGCTCGAAGAAACCCTGATCGTCTGGGGAGGCGAATTCGGTCGCCAGCCGGTTTCACAAGGGACGAATGGCGGGCGCGATCACAACCCCAAGGGGTTCCTCTATTGGATGGCCGGCGGCGGCGTGAAGGGAGGAATCTCCCACGGCGAACTAGACGAGCTCGGCCACGAAGCCCAGGTGGACCGTCACCACATCCGCGACCTGCACGCCACCATCCTGCACCTCATGGGTCTCGACCACACTCGGCTCACCTACTTTTACGGCGGCCTGAATCACAAGCTGACGAGCGTGCAGGAGGCACACGTGATCAAGGAAGTGATTGCGTAGACTTTTGCGCTGTCTTGCGAGCCGGCCTACTTCGGCTTCGCCTCCTCCAGAAATACCAGAGGCCCCAAATCTCCGCATTGCGGTGAGACAAATCTCTCCACTGCCGTTCCATCATGGCGTTCGCCTCCGCCAGCCGTCACGCCGTGCCAGAATCGGCCGCGACGACACAGGCAATGATTGCCACTAAGAGCAAGGTGAAGAGCGAAAACTGCCACCTCCAGCGAGGCTGCGGCGACTGCGTCTGTGCTTCGGGCATCTACGAGTATCCTCTCAGGCTTACTACGCTCCGCCGGCAATAGCCGCCATGACTGCCACACCGTAAAAACACATGGGAAGTAAGCCGCAAATCACTCCCACGCTGACGGCGATCGTCAGCCAAAGTTTGGCGTTGTTGGATGCCTGGACCGCCCCATGGTAATCCCCTTGCGCCAGTTTGCCGTCGACTTGAGATGCGAATACGATTGCTGGAATCGCGATCAACCCTCCGCAAAAGACCAGGGAGAGAATCGATTCGATCAGGTAATTTTTGACCGTCCCCGGCGGATAATATTGCTGGTTCGGCTGGCCATAGTTGCCGTAGCTGGAAGGCTGATAGGGACTCTGCCCTGGTTGCTGACCGCCGTATTGGTCGCTAAATGGATTGGGACCTTGATTCATGAGCCGATCTCTCCAACTTTCTTCAATAGGAGTTTAGAAACTTCCGGACCGCCTCGTTGACTGCCGCGGGGGCTTCCAGAGGGGCCATGTGGCCGGCTGTCGGAATCTCCACGTATTTTGCGTTGGGGATGGAAGCTGCCATTGTCCGCATTTCGCTCGCAGGAGTAATAACGTCTTCGGCTCCGCAAAGCACTAAGGTCGGAATACTCATTGTCATCAATCGGGAAGTGAAATCTTCCCGCGCCGCCATTCCCCTCAGAGCCGCCGCAATCGCTTGGGGGGAAGTGCGCAGAATGACTTGCCGGGTCTCTTCCACGCACGCCGCTTGAGATTCAATGGACCGTTTGGAAAAGAGCTTGGGGAGCATTGCTTCCGCCGCCACCTGGGAACCCTCCGCCAAGACCTTCGCGGCCAGCTTTTGCCGGCCTTCCGCACCCTCCTTAGTGTCGGCGGCGGCTTTGGTATCGCACAGGATGAGGCGGGCGAGTTTGTCCGCGTGACGAGCCGCGAATTGCCAAGCGACGTAGCCTCCCATCGACAGGCCGCACAGGGTAACCGGCTCCGTGACTCGCAACGCGGACAAAAGCGCTGCGAGATCATCTGCAAACTGCACCATGGTAACGACTGCATCGTCTCCAGTGATGGGGCTACTGGTGCCGAAGCCTCGCAAGTCCGGCGCCAAGACCCGAAAGTTCCTTGATAGATCGTTAATTTGCCCCCGCCACATCGTGTGATCGAGGGGAAAGCCATGCACCAGCAGAATCGGCGGGCCATGCCCTTCGTCGACGATGTTAAGAGCCCCGGTGCCGATGGAAATCATGGACATAACTAATTCAAGTCTATAAAAAATGAGCGGCGAGCTTGATTCCCCACTGGGTCACCATCAACACGGCAAACAAGACCATGCCGCTGTAGCCATACTGGGATAAAAACATTTCTGGCAAGCCGCGGTGAATGCGCCAAAGTTGCCAGGCCCGAAAGGGAATTTGA
>CAYUJE010000506.1:0-3211 GCA_964444865.1 uncultured Pirellulaceae bacterium
TTCGTCACCATTCGGGCTTGCCCCGATGGAACGATGTTTGGAGACCAGAACGAGCGCCCCAAAACTGTTCTCTCCCGATGTTGCCGGCCGGGAGCGGCGTCCGAACCCCAACGGGGTTAGCCAGCGAAAGCCCCTGGGCCCGCGAGTCTGCGAGCGCACCCTGGGTAACAGGGAGACGACGGGACCTGAACCCCGAAGGGGTTACCAATGGCGACAACTCCCTTTGGGTAACCCCGTTGGGGTTCAGAACGATGCGGATTCTCCCTATCCCAGGGTGCGCACGAAGCGTGCGACCCTGGGCTTTGTTAGGAAACCCCGTTGGGGTGCAAACCAGAGTCCCACGCCGGTGAGTAGCGCCAAAGTTACGTTCTGCCCTGAGCCGCGGAGCGGCGGCACGATGTAGCCGGGGCGTCAGCCCCCGGTAGCGTCTCTCGTCATTTCAAAAAGCCCCAGCCGGGGCGACACTCCCTTGAGAGCCCGTGCCGCCGCTGCGCGGCTCAAAACCGACCTGTCCGATCATGAACCGGGGGCTTAGGCCGCCCGGCTAGAAGAATGCCGCCGCTCCAAATCTGAGAGAAGCGATGACCCTGGAGGCGAAAGGCTAGCCCAAGACGGATACCATCCATTTGCTATACGTAGCGTTTCTTGAGTCGCTTACCGACCTGATTGAGCACCTTCTTCACGTTCGAGTGAAATGGTTCAGACTGGTCCGTCAGACGGGAGAGGAGATTGGTTGCGATTTCATCATTCGCAATGGACGACAACAGATTTCCATAATCAGCGTGCAGTTCCACCCGATGCAAACGGTCGATCAAGTACTCAATGGATTCGCTGGTCAAGTCGTCTGCCGAAAGAGACTCAATGTCGTCGAGATAGCTCACTGCCAACATCTCGCGATAGGGCGAGCCCGGACGGTTGAATTCTCGGATTAGTTCGCGAGGTACGGTGTCATCTACGTTCGCCATGATCCAACCACGGAAATAGCCGTCATAAGTGCATTCCTCAAGTAAGAAGGGGAGCATTCCTTCGAGCCACTTCCATGTCAGCGGCGTCTGACATTTGAAATGTGCCCTTGTCATTGAGCGAGTCATAATCGCATTCGCCAGCAAGACATCCCGTCGTTCGATGAGTTGAAGATAGAGCTCATCCTGCCCTGTCCAGTCGACCTCCTTCAAACTGCCAATTAAGCCGTATTCGCCTTCTGTAAACCTTCGCTGGCGATCCTTGAAGATCTGGCGGGCTTCTTCCCACATTTCTTCTCGGTACTTCGGGCCGCGCATGGCGAGCACGGCAAGGCGGATGGGCTGGTTCTGGCGCTTCTCAAGCTGCATGAGATACTTTTTGATATCTTTATGGTGGTTTTCGAGGTAGAAAAGTACCTCCAATGAAAAACACGACAATTGACTGTGCGCCAAATCGTTCTCGATGATCGAAATGACTCGTTGAACGTCATCTTGGCCGAGTTCCGCGAAAAGCTCTGCGACTTGCGGTGCTCGACTCAGTAGCAAGTTAATGTCAGAGGTCTCCGTATTTCCCCGGAGGTAACTTTGCACAGCAATCTTCCAGCCCACCGGATCGCCGCAATACTCCGCCCAGTCCACGAATGCCTTGTCCACGCCCCTCGGCGGCGACTGAAGCCGAAAATACTCTCCAGCGACTTGATCAGGATCATGACCTTCTAAGATTTTGGACAGCGAGCATCGTGCACCGTGGAACGACGCAAGGTCGTTAATTCCAGAGGTTGCCTGGCAGTATTCGTTGATGATCCTAGGAAGTACTTGCCAGCCAACTAACATGGAAATCGCCTCTCCTGCGTGAAGCCCAAAGTAATAATCATCGAGGCGCACTAACAATTGGTGCAGGATTGGTTCAACCGCGGCTTCACCAACGGCGACCGCCAGCAATTCTGCTGCAATCGTTGCCCGTCCATCCTTTACGCAAAGAAGCTCCTTTAAGAGGGGAGCATGCGTCGAGTCGACCGGCAGGTTTTCATTGAATTCCGGGAAATGACAACCAAAATGTTTGCCGATATTGGGCACTTGCGGCAGCGACCGAATAATTTGAGTCACCAGCTCACTCCGGTGAAACTCGCTAAAACGGGCACACTTGACAGCCAGCGCCATATCCGCGGCAAGGATACGGGAAAATGCCGCCATCGTGGTTTGTTCATCGAGATAGTGCAGTACCAGCGACAACGAGAAGTCCCAGTGTCGCAGCCGAAGTATCGGCTCTAGCGCATTCGGATCGAGCGCGATGTCTCGAGCGACCGTGCGGGCAGCAAGGAGTTCGGTGAGAGACTGGTGGTAGAGCGAAATACGAGCGTCGTCATAGGCGCTGAATAGTCCCGACTCAATCAGATTTTCTAGCAGGGAGTTTGCCGTCTTGCGAGACTTTGAGTCGGTTTTCCAATCTGGTACGAGCGCATCACGGACCGAATCAGTTGCCATCAATTCCTGGCCCGTATTGATTGCGTTCACCGCGAGTCGTCCCAGCGCTGCGAACAGGTCAATATCCAGTCCAGTTTTTTCTCGCAGTTGGGACGAATGACTTCGGACCACCGACTCAATTGCCGCGGCGGGATGCGTGCCGCCCGGATCGAGTCGCATGCGATTCGTCAGGAGTGCCGCCAGAAAGATGGGGCGCCTCAAAATTGCAAACAGATCTTCGGCGTGGCGTTGACCCAGGTCGGTTCGTCTTTCCGACAGTACTTGAGCTAAATAGCCTTCTTGCAGGTCCCCCACAATGAGTTGTGGCAACTCAAACTGATCCAGGCCTTCCGCACTTCGTGACGCAATGATCCACCGACATTTGGGAGCGGAATTCATCCAGCCGAGCACATCATCTTGCAGGCGGCCGTTCTCCATGTACTGGCGGGGAACTTCATTGTAGGAATCGAGCAAAAAGCTCGCCCGACCGGACTTCGTGAGTTTTTTGAGGCGTGCCAAGGTAATTTGAGGGGGAAACAACTCCTCCAGAGAGCCGTTGTATCCCTTGAGGTCTACGAAAATTGGAATGGGGAACGATTCTGCCGATTCGGGATCATCCTGCAATGCCCTCAAGAAAGCAGCGGCAACTCGGCCTACGTGCGACTTGAGCGCAAAACTTTTTCCCGACCCTGGTGGTCCGATCAGCAAGGTGCTTGCAGGAAAATTGTCGAGCGTCACGTCCAGCGAATGGTACAGATGGCGAAAGCTCTCCCACAATTCGCTTG
>CAYUJE010000507.1:0-3193 GCA_964444865.1 uncultured Pirellulaceae bacterium
CATAATGGTCGATCGCTTCCCGCCACGTACGATGTGGAGCGCGAGTTCCTTGCCCTTAGCGACGGCCTTGGCGAGCGGTTCCAGGCCTTCCGCCGGCGCGTCGCCGACCGTAACGATCACATCTTCGACTTGCAAGCCTGCCTTGGCGGCAGGACTGTCGGGAATTACTTGATCGACAACCAGCCCGGCATCCCCCTCGATCTTCCACTTGGCACGCAGTTCGGCATCAGCCGGATGCACAGCGACGCCGATCCAGTGTTTCGCTTGCTCCTCGCCAATGACGAATTCCCGCTCGATGACCAGGCCACTTCTGGTCGGCGGCGATCCGTCCTGCGCAACCGCGGCCAGACCGCCCCAGCCGGCTACAAAGCAGGAAAACACCAAGGACCAGCGTGATCTCAGGGAGAGGAAAATTGACATGGGTGCCTCCGAATGGATGAACTGTCATTGCAGTGAGGGAATGTCGCGGGAACTAGTGCCCTCAGCGGCCAGCAAGTTCAGTTCTACGCGAAATGCGGACATGATGCCAACGACCGAGTGGATGGGGACGGCCTATGCGAGCAGCCGACAGAATTGACAAAGCCTGCCAGAAAGTGGGCCAGCGAGTCGCTTCGCTGGCCGGCAGAGCCAGCAACGTCCTGCCTTGACCCTGTCCTCAGCGCGCCAAATGCCTACTTCCCGCAGCTGTCCCGCCAAGGACATGGCAGGACTACCTTGCGTGATGACGCCGCACGCCCGGCGTGAGGCACGGGAAGGGTGCCGTTAGCTTTCTGGCCAGTACCCAGATCATGGTCGTCCCTGGATCCAGGTCAATTCGCAGCGCCACCTTCAGCCAGAATAGCCAGTTGGACGACAGGGCGAGCCGCGCCTCTTCCCGCACTTCGCTCGGCACTGGCGACACGCCAGTGGCGCTCGGCGAACCACCCCGGTTTTACTTTGCCGGGTTCACGTCCCACAACTTGATGGTCTTGTCCCCGCTCCCCGAGGCCAAAATCTGGCCGTCCGGGCTGAAGGCCACGGAATACACGATGTACATGTGCCCCTGGAGGCTAGAACGTTCCTTGCCAGTGGCCACGTCCCACAGCCTGACGGTCTTGTCCTGGCTTCCCGAAGCCAGCGTCTTGCCATCCGGGCTGAAGGCCACCGAGTTCACGCTGACCGTGTGCAAAAGTGTGGCCGTCTCCTTGCCAGAGGCCACGTCCCACAGCTTGACCTGGCCAGCGCCTTGTAACCCCCCGCTCGCTGAAGCGATGGCCTTGCCATCCGGGCTGAAGGCCACGGACTTGACCTCCGACGTGTGACCGGCCAGGGCGGCTGTTTCCTTGCCGGTGCCCACGTCCCAGAGCCTGATGGTCTTGTCTTCGCTCCCCAAGGCCACGGTTTTGCTGTCCGGACTGAAGGCCACGGCAAGCACGCAGGGCGTGTGACCGGACAGGGCCAACGTCTCTCTGCCGTTGGCCAGGTCCCACACCTTGAGTTCACCGACGCGAGGTCGCCCGCCTCCCGAGGCCAGGGTTTTGCCATCCGGACTGAAGGCCACGGAGGTCACAACGCCGCTAGGCCCCAGGAGTGTGGCCTTCTCCTTGCCAGTGGCCACGTCCCACAGCTTGAGCTCAGGTTGCTGAATCCCTCCTCCACCTCCCGAGGCCAGCGTCTTGCCATCCGGACTGAAGGCCACGCAGCGCACCTGGGCCGTGTGCCCCTGGAGAGCGGCCGTCGCCTTACCAGTGGCTATGTCCCACAGCTTGAGCTCACGCCCGCGAGTTGTTCCGCCTCCCGCGGCCAGCGTTTTACCGTCTGGGTTACTGAACTCTACATAACGAACGAACCGCGGGATCGCTAGCATGCGTACCAGGGTTCATGAGACCAACAGGCAGTGCGGCGGAGCTGGAAGCGCGCCGTCTTCGAGCCGTGGATCTCCTACGGGATGGGAAGAGGAACACGGAGGTCGCGCGACTCATCGGTGTCGATGTGTCGAGCGTCAAGCGTTGGAAACGTGCAGCAGCCACAGGCGGGAGCGAGGCCCTGGCTGCCAAGCCGAATCGTGGTCGTCCGCCGAGGCTGACGCCCGAGCAGAAGCAAGAACTCGCCCAAATCGTTCGCGCCGGCCCCTTGGCGGCGGGCTTTCGGACCAACTTGTGGACGTGCCGCCGCGTGGCGCAAGTCATTCGCCAGCGGTTCGGCGTGGAGTACCACCGCGACCACGTCGGCCGCGTGCTCCACGCGCTGGGCTTTACCCAGCAGAAGCCGCAGCGTCGCGCCACGCAGCGGGACGAAGCAGCGATCGAGCAGTGGCGGACGCAGGAGTGGGAGCGGATCAAAAAAAGGGCCGCCACGAGCAAGCTGTCATCGCATTTCTCGACGAAACCGGCTTCCTGCTCCAGCCGCTGAACCGCCGCACCTGGGCTCCGCGCGGCCAGACTCCGATTCAGTACGCGTCGGCCCGGCATGACCGTCTGTCGGTGATCGGGGCCGTGACGCTCTCGCCACAGCGCCAGCGGATCAGCACCTACTGGGAGTTCTACGACGACAACGTCGTGGCCACCGATGTCGTGGCTTTCCTCCGCTCACTGCATCGCCAGCAAGGCCGGAAGCTGATCGTTGTGCTGGATCGGTTCAACGTCCATCGCAAGGCCGTCCGTCTTCTCCAGGAAAGCAACGCCGCCTGGCTGCAGGTCGAGTGGCTGCCGGCTTACGCTCCGGACCTCAACCCCGTCGAAGCCCTGTGGAGTTGCACCAAGTACGGCGACCTCGCCAACTACACGCCCGACGACCTCTGGGATCTCGGTGAGGAAGTCGGCAACTCCTTCGTTCGCCAATACCGCGACCCCGAAATCAAACGCTCCTACTTTCAAACGGCTAAACTCAAACTGTAACCAGGCGCATTCAAAGCGCAGGACTCAGTAAAGGCGACAGAAAGCACCGCTTCCGTGTGCCCCTGGAGCGTGGCCTTTAGCGCTGGGTCAGCAGCCTTCTTCTCTTGTGCTGTTGCCAGCAGCGCGAGCAATGTACTCGCCAACCACAAGCTGGTAGCGCGTATCATGGCCGACGAGTTCATGGCTGTCCTCTTCTTGTGTGGTTTGTTGCTGCCCTGCCGAACGACACCATTCACCGGGCTGCGGTAAGGGTGGCACTGGCGTCCTGGCCAGTGCCCGGATCGAGAGGGGTTCGTTGCCCACCGCGCTGATGTTCC
>CAYUJE010000508.1:0-3191 GCA_964444865.1 uncultured Pirellulaceae bacterium
AGCTCACCACCGCCGGGCTGCCGTTGCAGGGGGAAGTGATTGAGGAGCTGGTGTAATGCTACGATGTACCTCCGGGGAGATAGCCACGAAAAACACAAAGAGGCACAAAAAGGGAGGTCTATTGGCTCTCTATCTTTGTGCCTCTTTGTGGCTTTCGTGGCCATCCCCACCTTTGGTCTTTGGACAAGGTTCCGAACCGATTCGCTTGACGACGGACGGCCTTCTCAAACAGCGGCCCGTCTGGTCTCCCGATGGAAAGTCGCTCCTCTTCACCCGCCATCAAGGGGCCACGATCTTTCTCTATGTCCTTACGCCGGAAAACAAAACTGAGCGACGGCTGACAGCGAACACTTATCCAGAGTTCGATGCCGTCTATGCGCCGGATGGCAAGCGGATAGCTTTTTCCTACGACAAGGCTTCGCCCAATCAAGGAGACATCGACGTCAACGCTTGCCTCGCCGATGGAACTGAAATCAAGATCGTGGCGGGCACTGAAGGTAAGTTGTCGCACGAAGAGTGGCCAAGTTGGTCACCCGATGGTCAGTGGATCGCCTACTCTTCCACCAAGGACGACAACCAGGAAATCTACATCTCCAAGTCCGACGGCAGCGAGAAGAAACGGCTGACGAGCGATCCGGCAATTGATGCTCATCCCGCGTGGTCGCCGGATGGCAAAAAAATCGCCTTCTCCACCAGCCGCTGGGGAGATTTGGAATTGGCCGTGATGAATGCCGACGGCAGCGAACTTGTGCGACTGACGAAGAGTCCTGGCATAGACGATTACCCGTCCTGGTCTCCCGACGGCAAGCGGCTCGCCTTCACCAGCAACCGGGACGGCAACCTGGAAATTTACACCATCGACCCCGACGGCCAGAACCCGCGAAACGAAACAGGCAACCCAGCCATCGACAATTTTGCCTCTTGGATCAAAGACGGCAGGCTGACCTTCGTCTCGAACCGCGAGGATGGATTTGATATTTATGTGGCGACGCCCCGTTAATCTGGTGAGGAGCTGATAGCTCCGTCACCTGCCTTATCGACAAGACAGAATCGCCTGAACAAGTTCTTCGGGGATGGGATCAATGGCCTGTTCCGTGAGCGCGACACGTGATGCTTGCAACGTCACTCGGAAGTTGTCGAGATAAGAGACGCAGTCCGGGCAGACCGACAGATGTTCCTCAAATTGGGCCGCGGTCTGGGGAGGAAGTGCTCCGTCCAGATAATCGGACAGAAAATCAATCACGTCATGGCAAGTTAAGTTCATAGCTAGTTTCTAGCCCCAAATACTGAATCGAGCAGTGTACGCAGCGCTTGTCTGGCCCGATGCAGCCGCACCTTGACGGCATCGGTGCTGATCTCCAGCAATTCGGCCACCGTTTGCGTATCCAGCTCTTGAATGTCTCGCAAAATCAAAACGCTGCGATGCGTGTCGGGTAACATGTCGATGCACCGCCGCACTTCGCTGCGCGTCTCTTCCTTTTCCAATGCGAAAAGGGGAGCGTCGTTCCATCGCGGCGAGGGCCGCGCCTGGTGTCCATCGGCCAGGTACTCCGGCATTAGCTCTTCAATGGTCTGTTCGCGAAGGCGACGGCGGGAACGCAGCTTCATGAGCGCGGCATTGACCACAATCCGGTGCAGCCAGGTTGCCAGGCTCGAACGTCCTTCGAATCGCTCCAACGAGCGGAACGCGGTCAGAAAACCATCCTGCACGGCATCCTGGGCATCTGAGTCATTCCCCAAAAGTTGCCGCGCGACCGTCAGCATTCGGCCCCCCAACTGCCGCACCGTCATTTCGAAAGCCGCGGCCTGCCCTGCGCGCAGGCCCGCCGCCAGCGATTCCAATTCGCTGTCAGCCGAGTTGTCGGAGATTGTCGTCTCGGGCATCTTCTTATTTTGTCACGGCCTTGAGCACCTCATCAACTCCCGCTCTGTCGCCGTGCGTCATGCTTATCTTGGCGAATTGGATCCTCCCTTTGGCGTCCACGACGAAGGTGGAAGGATATGCGGTTTCGCGGCGGGCATCCCAGCGCAGATTCCAGGCCCTGGTGAAGGTGTAATCGGGATCCATCACAAGCTGAAAGTTGGCGGGAATCGTCTTGCCGCTGATGAACTCCTCGGCACGTTTCTTCAACTCGTCAGCCGGACCGGGATAGATCATGACGACCCGTGTCTTTGCTTCCTCGAAAGCCTTGGCTTTGGAAAGGAACTGCCCCACCTGCACGGTACATAGCGGGCACTGATAGCCGGGATAACCCCGTAGTACCATCACGACCACCGGCCCTTCAGCGGTCAGCTTGGAAAGCTGCACCTTCTTGCCATCCAGAGATTGCAGCGCAAAATCAGCCGCTACGTCCCCCACTGCCGGTCTGTTTGGTTTGTCCTCGGCTCGCGAGGTCTTCGTCGCATCCTGTCCGAAAATGCCGCAGGCCGAAACAGCCAAAATCAGAAGTCGGTAGCGAACTTGAATTGGGTGCGGCATGGTCAGTGCTCCGGATGCAAAGGAATGAACGGATTGGAACTCTCTTTGGATGATGCGAATGGCGGAATGGTTACACTGAAGCGTAACGGAATTCTAACGACGTACGTGTCCGCGCAGGATTGCCGGCAGAGTAGAATCAAAGCATGAACACCCCCTTTCTCCCTTCCCGTCGGGACCTCCTCTCCGCCGCTGCTGGCGGCTTTGGGGCGATTGCCCTGCGGGGAATTCTGGCGGAAGAAGCTGCATCCAATAAGCCGGCTCAGCCCGTCGACCCTCTCGCCGCCCGGCTGCCGCATTTTGCTCCCAGGGCCAAGTCCGTTATCTTCCTCTACATGACCGGTGGCGTGTCGCATGTCGATACGTTCGACCACAAGCCCAAACTAGCGGCGGATCACGGCAAGTCGATCACGGTGGACAACTGGCAGGGGAAGCTCGGTAATTTCACCCGCTTCCTCAAGGGGCCGGGGTGGAAATTCGCTCCCGGCGGCACCTGCGGGACACAAGTCAGCGACCTCTTCCCGCACGTCCGTACCGTGGTCGACGACCTCTGCGTCATCCGCTCGCTCGAGTCGAACCACACCAACCACTACGAGGGAACGCTCGGCATGCACACCGGCTCCTGGTCCTTCGCCCGCCCGAGCATCGGGGCCTGGGTGAGCTACGGCCTGGGGACCGAGAACCGCAACCTGCCGTCGTTCATGGTCATCGCCCC
>CAYUJE010000509.1:0-3190 GCA_964444865.1 uncultured Pirellulaceae bacterium
GGCGACATCACCGCGCCGGATAGCGACGTTTTGCTTTCGCTCACCCCTGAAGAATTTAACCAACGCTACAACGGAAAATCCGCGCAGCAATTTGAGCAACCGCCCGCCAAGCCTATAAGACTTGCGGAGAAGGCGTTCAAGAGCTTCGGAGCGGCCTCTGCTGGAGTCATTGCCGAGCCAGCGGCGGCGGCGATTGACATTCTCGGCGGAGTGGACACGGCGGCGGCAATCAGAAAGCGGCTCGGCGAGGTGCAAGCGGGCATGCAGAGAGAAGTCCCTGAGCTTGGTAAAGAGTTCAAGTTTGAAGACCTTTCCGACCCTTCTTTCTATGCGACGAAAGGCGTTTCAGTCCTTCCGGCTCTCATTGCTCTTGTCGGAACTGGCGCGGGGGCGGGCGGAGTCGGCGCGCGCGGTGCGGTTGGATTGGCTTCGCGTCTCGGCGCAACTGGTAAAGGACTCAAGGCGGCGAAGGCCATAGGTGAAATCGGAACGTCTGCACTTGTATCGCGCACGCTGGAGGGCGCACTTGAAGCAAGCGGCACTTACAATCAGCTTTTGAATGAAGGCGTTGACCGCGAGAAAGCGGCGGACGCGGCGGCAAAGGTGTTTCGAAACAATTACGCCTTGACCGGAATGGACGCGGCGCAGTACGCGGCGGCGACATTGAAGCTGCCACCGGCTCTCTCTAAGGGATTGGTGAAGTGGACGGCGAACGCAGTAAAGCTCGGCGTGGCCTCCGGCTCGGAAGGCTTAGAAGAGCTTTACCAGGGCTACGTTGCCAAATCCGCTCAGGAATATGCAAAAGGCATGTCGTCAATAGACGGCCTTGACGCGAAAGAGTTTTGGAACTACGCCACGCGCGCCCCGTTGTGGCAACAAGAAGAGTTTGTCATTGGGTCTTTGTTCGGCCTCGGTTTTCAGGTCGGCGAAGGCGCGCTTGCGAAGTACGGGAAGACGGAAGAAGAATTGCGCCAAGCGGTGAAGCGCAACCCGCAAGAAGTCATTCAAACGCTGAAAGGACAAGCAGACGAGCAACGCGCAGACAACGCCACGCGAGAGCAAGTAGCGCAGCAAGCTTTCGGAAAGAAGTTTGACGATCTCACAGATGAGCAAAAGCAGAAGATAGTAGACAAGGCTGCTGAAGCAAAGACCGCAGAGGAAGATGCGAGGATTGACGAGACTTTGCAAGGCGTAACGGATCAGGCCGAGCCACTGGAAGAAATTTCACAGAAGATTTACAAACAGCCTTACGCGGAACTTCCGCTTGCGCAAAGGCAGGCACTCAAAAAACGCTATCAGGCGCTTGCGGAGAAGGCACGGGCAAAGAAAGTCGATGAAGCTATTGCCGAGAAAGTCGGCCTGAAGAAGCCGAAGGCAGAAAAACCGGAGAAGGAAAAAGCGCAACCGCCCGTCGCTGAAGCTGCGGCTACAGCTTCCACGGCGGCGGAACGTACTGCACCAGCGGCGGAGCCGGTTGCGTTTAAACCTGAAGTCGTTACCCCAAAAGTTGAAAGCTCCCCCTCACAGCCAACGGTTGCGCCATCGCCTGTATCGGCCAGAGCAGGCGATGAGCCGCAGCCGTCAAAAACGGCCGTAGTTGAGAAACCCATATCTGAAATCGAAACCGACGTTGACCGCTTCCAAAATCGCGCGACGGACTTCTCTGAGAAGACAGCGGCGACCGTGGCCGAGCGATTCGACCCCAACCTGTTCGACCCCATCGTTTTGTGGAAAGACCCGCAGAACGGCAAGGAATACGTGCTCTCCGGCCACTCTCGGCTTGAAGGCATGAGGCGGCGCGGCGAGAAAAACGTCCCATCGCGCTACTTTCAAGGCACAGAAGCCGAGGCCATGAACTTCGCGAAGGTTGAAGCGAATCGGCTTGGAAGCGCGGAGAATCTTCAGGAAACGATCAAGGCCTACAAACAGGCCAAGCGCGGGAACGCTACAAAGTCAAAGCTCAAAGACCTATTCGACGGCGACGTTGACTTTCTCGAATCGGCGCAGAATCTTAACGAGTCCGGCGACTTCATCCGCTACCTCGGGCAGGGCGCGGCCACAGAGTTTCCGTACATCAAGCGTTTTTCTCGGTGGGTCGGCGAACTGCGCAAGACTCACGGCGGCAAGATTACTGATCGCCACGAGCAACAAATTTTCGACTGGCTTTACAAAGGCGAGAAGCGCAACCGCGAGATTGAGAAAGATCGCTTCTTCGAACTCGTAGATAATCAGGTGAGCCGCACCGACTTCAATCCGAATGCTCCGTTGCAGTTGAAACGCGGTGAAGCTCCGAAAATTGGAACGCGGGGCCGCGCCGACACCGCAAAACTTGAAGATGAGCTTGACCAGCTTCGCGCGGACAAAAAGAATGCGCGCACGCCAGCAGAAGCGCAGGCCATCGACAAAGAGATTGCGCGCGTGGAGTCTGCGATCAAGACGCTGGTAAAAACGCAGCCGGACTTGTTCGGAGAAGCCGAGGCTCGTCCCGCACCAAAAGAGACAACCACTCCCACTCATAAAGAATTTGACCGCGCATTCGAGACGTTCCAAGAAGTCGCGGCCAAGCAAACCGGAAAGCCCGTCCCCGAACAAAGCGCGGCCATCGCGGAAGAGTTGCGCTCCCGCAACGTCCCCCCTGTTATCATTGACGAGTTGACCAATCCGCGCCGCGCGCTCAAGCCGCGAGACCCAGAATCCGAGCGCAGCGCAACGTCACGCCCAGAGCGCATTGCGCGCGCGGCCAAGCCTTCACCAACGCTCAAGCCGAAAGTCGATGCCGTAGCGCAGGCGAACGTCGATTTCAGGAACAAGGAAGCCGCCTTGCTGAAGGCGCGGGAAGAAATCAAGGCAGACATCGAAGCGCGCGGCGGCGAGGTCGTCGTTGATACCGACACCGGCGCAATGACGATCACGCTGAAGCCAGGCAGAGCCAAGATCAGCGAATCCGACCAAGCCTTGATCGAGAGACTGCGCGCGGAGGCCGCAGAGGCTGGAGCGTACTCGCTGGCTACCGTTGGGCAAGGCTTCGAAATCTCGGCCACGCCGGAGCGCATTGCAGACGCGGAGTCGTTGCCCGCAGGTGATTTCAAGGCTCGTGCATTGGAATTTCTCAGGCGAAACGCCGAGGCGAAGGCCGCCGAGAAGGTTTTCAAGCCGGCAAAGGAAGATGCTCCAAATGACTTGGTGGATT
>CAYUJE010000510.1:0-3183 GCA_964444865.1 uncultured Pirellulaceae bacterium
TCGACCGCCATCATCTCCCGCGACTCCAGCTGTTCGAGGTGCGGGTGTAGCGTCTTGTACTCGGGCCGGCGGGTTTTTCTGACCAGACGCAGTCCCAAACGCCGCAGTGTTTTTTCCCAAGCAGTCCAGGGGAGGCGCATGATGAATTCCCTTCGCGAGTTGACCAGGTGAGAACGGCCGACTTACCAAGACGCAAACTTCAAGAGTTGCTTCACACTTGTGATGGTGCGGCGGCAGGACTGCCGAGAATCTCCGCCCAAAACGGGAGTTAATCTAGCACTTGCCGAAAATGTTGCAACTACTATTCATGGAATTTCTGATAAAACATTCGCCAACAGATTGCGTACTCTCCAGAGGTTCGGCCACGCCGCAGCGCGCAAAAACCAAGCGCCCCACCCCAGGGACCAGTTTTTGAATTCCTGGCGGGTGGTCGATTGACCGCTCGATGGCAGATCCATTACTCACTGCTTCGGGGCTGGACTTCCTGGCCGCTGCCCGGGATGCTTGTTCCTTCCGGCGGTTGGTGTCTCCTGGTCCAACGATGAGCGGGGCTCGCGCGCACCGCGATCCCTCTACTATTGAGAATCGCTTTTCGCGCTCCAAACCGGGCCGGAATTCTGGCAAGAATTCTATGTTGAGCGCAGCGGCTAGCGCCGCAAGGACTTGCGCCGAGAAGAATTTTCCGCGCTCCCCTGGAGTAATTGTGGGGAGCCACTGACCTGCTTTAGGTCAGTGAGTTTTTCACCCAGGCTGCAGGTGAGGAAATCCTTGGCTCCCTCACGGCAGAATTTTCCGAACAGGTCTTTTCCCTGGGCCGCGGCCCAGTGCAGACTCCGAAAATCTGGCCCGTTGGCGGAGCGCAGTTAGTTTCAGGACCTTTGAAATGTCTGCCCATCCGGTCAGCCATTCCTTGTCATGGCGGCGTACCCAGCCGCGCACCGGCAACAGGACCTCGGTCACTTCCAAGGCCCTTCCGGCTACAATCGATAGGTTGCCGGAATACAGCGTCTTATTGGATGCTTGGCACGACGTCCATTGCGCCCTGAAGCGTAGAGGATCTCCTGACTGCTTTTCTACTTTTTACTTCTTCTCTGTTCCACAACCGCGACCTATGTACCGAGAACAACCAGGATGCTTGTTGGCTCTCCTGCGACTCTTGGGAATTTCCTTCCCAGCAACTCCTGAGAAGGAAGACGAGATTTCCTGGGCAGAACTCGATGCCGAGCTACCCTACCGCATCCGGGACGACTTTTTGTCACCTTCCGAACGGTCGTTTTTTTCCGCGCTCACGCTTGCAGTTCAGAATCGAGCCATTATCTGTCCTAAAGTCCGCATGGGCGACATACTTTACACGACAGACCGACGCCAATTCTGGAAACACACGAATCGGGTCAATCAAAAGCACGTTGATTTTCTGCTGTGCAGCTGCGATTCAGTGCAACCTCTCGTCGTGATCGAACTGGATGACTCCAGCCACCAACGCGAGGATCGACAGAACTCGGATCGCTTCAAAAACGGGGCTTTCGAGGCGGCCGGGATCCCTCTTGTCCGTTTCGCCGTGCGGCGCAGTTA
The DNA here is from genome assembly GCA_964444865.1 of uncultured Pirellulaceae bacterium. GTDB lineage: Bacteria > Planctomycetota > Planctomycetia > Pirellulales > Pirellulaceae > SXOA01. The sequence goes on from CAYUJE010000510.1 coordinate 1,573, forward strand.
TGAGCCCGCCCAAGTGCTTTCCCGTCTCCTTCCTTTTCTTGATCCAACTGCCGTGGCGGGTGCCGTCCCGTACGCCTCAGCAGCGAGCGATGCTTGCCCCACTTGCCCTAAGTGCGGCATTCCGATGGTCACCAGAATGGCATCCCGAGGAGGTAAGGCAGGACAAGCATTCTTTGGTTGCCTCAATTTCCCCAAGTGCCGTGAAATCATCGAGCTCTTCAGTTAGATGCCGGTGCGATGTTCCAATTCTTGCCGACCGCCAACCGCAGCCAAGATGGAGCTGCTGGAAGACGCCGTCTGGAAATGGTATTTTAACGACACTCATTTTCTCGATTCCGCGTGAGAGAGAGATCTACCGCGTCCAGAGACGTTTCGCGATGAGCAGCGACGATTCACTTGCCAGGCATGTTTTTGAGCCGGATATTCTTGGCTCGCGGGATGCGCACCTGCGGACAGTTGCGGCGACACGGCAATTCTGCCGGCTTGGCGCTCCAGGCCAATGCCTGTCCTGGACCCGAACAAGCGGTGCGAAAGGGACCAGGAATGATCCTGCTTGACATCAAAGATGGGCCTTCCATCCGCTCCCTAGCGGACCTGCCGGGACTTGCGGGCCTCCGACAAGTTAGTGCCCGCCACAACGTCTCGCTGACCGCCCACGGCAGCACACTTCGATTTCTCGTGACGCTGGCGGTCAGCAAGCTTGCTTCCAGTGACCTCAAAAATGCCGAAGATGCACTGAGCCAATTGCGTCCAGAGCAAGTGGTGAGTCTCCCGATACCGAAGTTCGATCTCTTTGACGTGGCACCCTACAGCACGGATATCGACTTGTACCATTCCGGCGATGAAGGGCTGACACCCGCGATCTTCCGCTCCATTCAGGAACTCATTCCCAATGCGGACTGCTTTCGCTGGGAGCTGCATTGCCAAGAAGCGCACGACACTTTCCGGGAAGCCCAACATTGTAGTGCCATCATTCCCGTGAATCTCATGACCTTGTCGACCGAGTCGCGAACGGGCATTGAAGATCCCTGGAGGGGCCTCCAAGACCTCGTGAAGCAGCAGTTTCGCTACATCCGGAACGGTTTTTTTCGAGAATCACCCCTGTACCAGAATCTCCGGCATCTGGAATTACTGTCCGCCCTCTCCTATTTCCGGATTGTCCTGCACAGCGGCGTCGAGATTTCAAGCCAGCCAGGCGCGCCGGATGCCTTCCGAGTCGTGTTAGATGCCCTCGACGACCCCCAAACCTATTTACGCCTGGAAGACAGCTCCTACTTGCGCGCAAAACTTACCTACCGACTTATCAGCCTGAGGGCTGCGGCCAGGTCGCAACGCCAGTTCGATGAATTCATGCGCCATTCGCGGCTCGTTGCCTTGGTTCGCCGGCTCCCCATCTCGATGGTGGCCGCGCGGCAGACCATTCGGCAGATTCCCGAGTATTCTGGTCGGGCCATCGTTACTTCAGCCTGGTTAGGCGGAGACCGTTTCCGGCTGCCACCCCAAGCGGCTTTTCAGTCTTCCTCGGATTTCGTCCAGAGCGTCTTTGAGTCCGTAGCGCATGCGACGGTTTCGGAGGTCGACTCCCGCACCGACATTCCCGAGCTCGGCGAA
>CAYUJE010000511.1:0-3147 GCA_964444865.1 uncultured Pirellulaceae bacterium
GTTTCTTTGAAGGGTTTGATTTTGGCGGGCAAAGCGGCGACGGAAAGTTCGGTCCAGCCAGTGGCTATGTGGCGATAGTCGTCTGCGAGCTTCTGGAGCGACGGGCGTTTACAGATTTTTCCCGCTTCGGACAGAAAGTCGGCGTAGAGGTGGCGATAGAGGCCGCCGCCGCCATCCGCCGTTTCGATGGAATCGAAAAGGTCGCGGAGGGCATAGTACAGCAGGCCGTTTTGATAGACCTGCAGCCAGCCATCTTTGCTGCTGTCGTTGGCAATCATCTTGGCGAGAATTTCAAATCCAGGGAGGGAGAAGGTCTTCATTTTTCCCTGAAGCAACTCTCCAGCACATGCCCGGATGCCCGATTGGATGGCGGCCTTCAAGGTGGCTGCGGAAAGTTGTTTGCGGGGCGGTTCGATGGTGAGGGTGCGATTCTTGTGGGAACAAATTCCGGCGCGAGCCGCTGCCAGATCGGCCAGCGAAAGGGAAACCGGCGTCGGTGCCCGGTCGCCGCCGTAGGCTTCCCCCTTGTCGACATCCATTCCATACACCACGAAGGAGTGCATGCAAACACCGCACGAAGATTCCATGTCGTGCAGGAAGGGCAACATGGTCCGATCACACCAGACAGCCGCCGGACGGCCAGCGGCCAGTTCATCGGCCAGGTTTTGAAACGCCTTCTTGGGGGAGGTTGTCTCCGTGACCCGGGTCTTGATCCCCATGCGCTCGCACGCACCTTGATACCACGTGCTGCTCGTGGCATAGGCAAAGTGCCGCCCCACCACGCTCACGCCACTGCTACAGCCGGAGCGGATAACCGAAGGACAAAACGAATACCCCGCCCCAATCCCCCCCCGCGATGCCAAAACAAAGGGGCTCAGAAAGGGGCTCGCCGCTCGCGGGATTCTTCACCCCAGCATGTGCCAGCAGACCGCGCAGCGCCACCGCTTCGCTATGGCGACCTCCAAACCAAGTAAAGGGAACGGCGGTCATGGAAAGAGTTCCGTGGGACAAGTTGGCAGCTTGTCCAATTCTGGGTGGCCAGACGAGGACGAGCAAGACTGCCCGCTGGATGCTTCGTAACGATTCTGCGGTCTATACCGTTAAGAGTGGGGCAGAGGGGGGATTGCCTCTCCTCTAGGCTGACGTAGTTTTACAAGGCCGTTACAACCGTTAGGGTGGCCGGAAAACGAATTGTCTGCGTAAATCGTCTAGGATTACACGGATGGTTTGCGCGCCATTCAGGCGCGTTGACCCTCCAGGTTAGAAGTCACCCGCGACTAGTCCGCCAGCGGTCCCCAAGAACCCAATGCCAAATTCCTTCCTCGTCAGGAACTTTACTATGACTCTCGGCTCCCTGCTTCGCCGTGCGGTCGTTTTTGCCCTGCTTTGCACATCGGGTATTCCCGCGTTGTCGCGGGCTCAAGAGCCCGCCCAGCCGATGGAACCGGCGAAGGATACGCCGCTGAAGGAGCAAACCATCTACGTCCCTTACGCCAAGCTGCGGGCGATGTTCGAGAAGGAAGGGCGCGGGGTCTTCCTTCCGTATGACAAGTTCCAGGAACTCTGGAAGCAAGCCCAGGCCGCGGCCCGCAAGATCGAGGACATCAAGCCGCCGGTCGGGGCCATCATCACGCAGATTGATAGCCAGGCGACCACGCAGAAGGATGTCGTCAGCGTCACGGCCAAGGTCAGCATCGATCTCCTTACCGAAGGTTGGCACGAAGTGCCGCTGCGGCTGGCGGATGCCGCCATTCGCTCCGCCAAGATTGGGGACGACCCGGCGCGGGTCGTATTTACGCCCGAAGGGTACAAGCTGCTCTACGAGAAGAAGGGGAAAGAGCCGAGCCAGATTGTGCTCACGCTGGAATACTCCAAAGCCTTCAGTAAACAACCGGGAACGAACACGGTCACGTTTGATGCCCCGCAGGCTTCCATCAACCGCTGGCAGATTACCGTTCCCGAAGCTGGCGTCAAAGTGCAGGTCCAGCCCAATCTTTCCGCCACCGACTCGATGCCGGTTAAGGAAGAAATGAAACCTGGCGAAAAACCGGAAGATGCTCCCAAGGATCCGCCCAAGGAGACTCGCGTTGAGGCGCTCGTCGGCTCGGCCCCCCAGGTGCAAATTACTTGGAATCCGAAGGCGGAAGGGGCGGCGGGACAGATGGCGCTCGCCACCGCCCAAGTCCGTGAGGAAGTCCTGATCGAAGAAGGGGTCATGCGGACGCGGCTGCATCTGGCGTATGACATTTCGCGAGCCTATTTGAAGGAATTGTCGGTCCAAGTCCCGGCTGATCAGAACGTGGTCAATGTCTTCGACCCCAACGTGCAGAAATGGGAGAAGAAGATCGAAGGGCCGATTCAGACCATCACCATTTCCCTCTTCCAGCCGGTGCGGGGTGCGCAAAACGTGACGCTGGAACTGGAAAAATTCAGTGACGACAAAGAGATGGCCAAGGAGATGGGCCGGAAAGAGTTTACGGTTCCCGATGTGAAGGTTTTAAACGTTGCCCGCCAGCAAGGTGTCGTAGTGGCACGGCTCGGCAATTCACTACGTGGGGAAGTGGCCACGCGCAATGGCCTGCTGCAAATTGACGCCGCCGATTTGCCGGCTCCACTGGCCGGACAGGATTGGCCCTTTGCTTATCGCTATGCGGCTCACCCTTATTCCCTGCAGCTGAGCGTGGAGAAGGTCCGTCCGCAAATCGAGGTTGATGAATTGGTCGAAGCTTACCTCGAACCCCAGCAAATCACGCTCGATTTGCTCGCTATCTTTAACATTGAAAAAGCCGGCGTCTTCCAACTGGATCTCGATGTTCCCGAAGATTTTGACGTCCGCCAGGTGCAAGGCCGCGATGCAGCCGGCGCGGCTGCGGTCGCCGTCGATTCCTACCACGTCGACGAAGTGGTTGTTGACCCCGCCAAGCCGGAGGTGAAGGCCAAGACCCGGCTGGTGGTGAACCTCAGTCGCAAGGCGATGGGGAAAGTTGCCCTGTGGGTGGAATTGCAACAGCGGCAGGAGCGGCCAGAACTTCTGACACCAACCTCGAAGACGACTGGCATCGACATCAAGATTCCGCGAGTCGTCCCCTCCAAGGTGAATCGCGTGACCGGCCGACTCATTTTGTATGCTCCGGAGAGCCTCCGGGT
>CAYUJE010000512.1:0-3135 GCA_964444865.1 uncultured Pirellulaceae bacterium
ATAGCAGCCCTATTGTCTGAATTGCCTGTGGCTGCTCCAAAAGAAGTAATGTTAACATATACCGGTGATTGAAACCACCTGCCCTGCCCAAAGCTAAGAACAGGAGTAAGTAGTAATAATAAAAATAGTTTTCGCATATATTTAGTTTAAAATTCCCACCAATCAGTACCATTCGATATAAATGTATAAGTACCTCCTGTTATTGTTGATAATACAGCACCTAACTTATCATATACAACGCCTGCTGCTGCTATTATTGGGGCTGATTCCCCTACCTTAACAATAACCTTTATTGTCTTTCCTGTTTTAGTTGTAGCATCAGGAAGGCTAAAGGAATTTGTGACATCACCTTTTGTTATATCGTATAACCCTGCATCGTCTGCATTGTAAGAGCCACCGCTAAGATCAATAGCTGTTGTTACCGGGATAGCTGATATTGTAGCTCCTTTAAGGGTTATATCACCTGCGTTTGCAATATTTATCCTTTCAACTCCCGCTGTCTGTAAACTAAGGTATGAGCCATTGGCATTTAATATAAACGGAACTGTATTAACCTTAAACTGCCCATTTGTTAAATATGTCGTTCCATCGGGATCCTCAATTATAACAGTACTTGCACTATATCCAGTTGATTTAAACAGCGCTGTTGTTCCGCTACTTTCTACATGAAACTTTTGAGATGGGCTTACACCTATACCAACATTACCACTATTTAATATTCTCATTGCTTCTGTTGCACCATTGTTGCCTACCTGAAATATCATATCTGCTCCCGATGCACCTACACCTGATGTAGTTCTTAATATTAGATCATCTGTTGTTCCAGTTCCACCAATAAGTAAAGGCGAGGTAATAGAAGTAGTAAAGGTTGGTGCTGTTCCAAACACTGCTGATCCTGTCCCAGTTTCGTCTGTTAATGCACTTCTAAGGTTTGCACTCGATGGCGTGGAAATCCAGGTATCAATACCTGTACCCAAAGAAAGCACCTGTGTCTTACCCCGATTAGTACCGGCTGTACTTATCCATGTTAATAAATGTGTAGGTGATGCGCTTGTTGCCAGACTATCAATAATCAGTACCCCCAAAGACGGGTTAATGGTAGTTTCATCGGCTGTTAAACGCATTGAGCTTGTCCTGCCTGAAGATGCGCCACCAGCTATATCAGAATATAAGTTACCTGAAATAGTTGCAGCACTGGATGAAAATATCGCACCTGATCCTAAAGATGGCCCATATAATTGAGTTGTTGCATTACTTATTGACAATCTGCTTACACTTGATTTAATAACATTAAAACTTGTTTGATCGGTAAATGTTAAGCTATGTGATCCGGTAATATTATTGTTCCCGGTTAATGCACCACCGGTTGCTAACTCCCAGTACGGTAAACTTGTTGATCCAGATGTACTTACATAAGCATACCCATTCCACCTATAAATAACACCATTTTTAATTGAAATATAATTACTGTCAGCCACTTTGTACTTTGTTGAAGTATCTTGTGGTATTTGAAGATTATAGAACTTCCCATTTTTCCAACTAAACCCATAACTCTGCTGCGCCTGTAAAATCTTTGTTGAATCGTAATATTGTGCAGATGATGATATTGATATTATTAAAAAAGCTATTGCTGCAATGAGTGGTTTGTAGCTATCAAACAAACTCAGCAACAGCTTTTTATTGTATAATAATTTTTTCATTTTATAAAAGTATAAATATTTTATTAAATGTGCCTCATATAAACGTACCCTGCATTTTTAACGATATTTTCAGTAGCATGAAATAATGTTTGGTCAATAGCCAATCCTTGTTTAATGTTTGGCGAACCTGCTCCCGGATCAGTCCCAATTTCTGTATTAGTTCCATCTACCTGTAATAAAACAAGGCTTCCAGCGCTGCCAGTCCAAAACTTTAAAAGTTTTGCATTTTGTACACCACCCGGATAATCATATACCCTTCCTGTATCAGCGCCGTATGTATTAAAGTCAAGTAACCCACGTTCACTAAGCCCCTGAGTGTTTGGCATCCTGAATTTTTTCAATGTAGAATGTTTGACAAATAAACCTTCCTTACCTGCAGGGTGCGTATATGCTCCGGTAACTGTATCATCGGTTATAACATGAGTAGATGGCAATATACTATTAATCCACCACCACAAACGAGGGTATTCGTCCCCATCTAATAAAGCGCCATCCTCTGCTTTCCAAGCTGGCATTGACTTGTAGCCTGATGCCTGCCTGCTTCCGACCTCAATACCTTTGTAATCTGTAATAACTTCCCAATAGTCGCTGTCAAATTTCTTTATAAGCAAATGCTCACCTTTGCTTACCCAAAATTCATCAAAGTTATTACTGGCTGCCATAAAACCATTAAACCTTATACGATCACTGCCTGGTAATAATATTTTTACCTGCACTGCCGTACCTGTGCAACAGTTATCAAAGTAAAAACCATCATCAACAGTTAAGGCGCTTAATGCTGCTAATGTTATAACTTGTGTTGATACGGAACCAACACACCTGATCCTTTTATTTTTATCACCGGCAATAAGCGTTTTTGTGGCCTCGGTTACATTCAATGTGCCTGTATATAACCCGCTACCAGTTGCAGATATTGTACCTGTTGCATTTTTTATTGTTACTGTAAATTTTTCTCCAACTTCAAACGTACCACCAGTTAACAATTCCATATCACCTACTGTATCATCAAAATCAAGTTCACTGCTATCCAGGAAACGGAAACCCTCTTTAAAAAACTGAGTAACTGATTTGCCTACTAAGTACGGATCATTAATAATCTTTTCTGTTACATCAAGTGTTGCGCCAACAGGCAAATTACCTATTTCATAGAACCTAAACTCATATTCAAACTCCGGCGATGTAGCCTGTATATAACCCTGGCTTCTTAAAGTTCCTAAAGAAACGTTATCCGGTGCCTCGTAAAATGTTATATAGTAAACATCCGGGTCAAGGTTAGGGATAACTAAAACGTAGTTTGTAAACGGCACTGGAATCCAGTCCTCCCAAACGATTGTGGACGGAGCAGAAACCTTTGCTGCAGTTACATGAAGGTAATTAGTGAAGTTTACCGTTCCTATTATGAGTGTTAAATCTACTGCCATGATTACATTTTTAA
>CAYUJE010000513.1:0-3119 GCA_964444865.1 uncultured Pirellulaceae bacterium
CGTACTCGGCAAAGTTCTCTTGAATCAGCACCTCCGGCGTGCTCCAGCCGAAGTGGACTGCCGCACAAAGGGCTACCGGACCGACCGAACAATGCGGAGCCAGCCGCATTCCTTGTGGGCCGCAAAATGCGGCAATTTTTTTGCCGATGTGGAGGCCGCCGCAATGGGCCAAGTCCGGCTGAACGATGTCGCAGGCTCGCATGGCCGTCAGTCGCTCAAATTCTTCCAGCATGTAAAGCCGTTCGCCAGCCGCGATGGGGACGTTGGTTGCTCGTTTGACTTCCGCCAGTTGGTCCAGGCTCCACGGCGTCACCGGCTCTTCATACCAGGCAGGTCGATAGGGCTCGAGCTTTTTTGCGAGTGCGTTGGCACATTCGACCGACAGTCGGCCGTGGAATTCGATCATGAGTTCGATTGCATCGCCGACGGTGTCGCGGACAGCGGCAACAATCCGCTCCGCCTCCGTCATTTCTTCGTCGCTCATTTCCTTCCAGGCCACGCCGAGCGGGTCGAACTTCATCGCCTTATAGCCGCGGCTCACCACGTCCTTGGCCTTGGCGGCATAATCCTCCGGAGTCACCGCGCCGCCGTACCAGCCGTTGGCGTAGGCGGGAAACTCGTCGCGGGCCTTTCCGCCAAGCAGCTTGTAGACCGGCTGGCCATTGGCTTTGCCGAGAATGTCCCAGCAGGCAATCTCCGCCCCGCTGATGGCGGTCATCACGGTGGAGCCCCCTTGATACTGATCGCGAATGAGGTTGCCGAACAGCCGCTCGATATCCCGCGGGTCTTCCCCCAGCAGTCGCTCTTCGAGCCATTCGTGAATTAGCGTCCGAACCGTCTGCTCCTGCCACTCCAGCGTCGCTTCTCCGACGCCGGTTAGCCCGGTGTCGGTGGTGAGGCGAAGGAACAGATAATTCCGCAAACCGCAGTTGGCGAGGAAGGTTTCGAGCTTGACGATTTTCATGGCGAAACTCGATCCTATTTCCGGCGAGCGGCCTGGCGTCAGCCGGCCGGTAACACGGCACCAGCTAAAGGACTCTACCGCCCATCGGAATCACCGGCCAGCTTACGCTAGGCCGCTCGCCGGTGCGCTAAAACCCCAGTACCTGCACTTCCGACAGCCCCATGTACACATTCGGCTGCCACGGTCCTTTGGCTTGCAGGCGGATGTAACGGCCGCGGATGAACGGGACGCTGATGACGCTGCCGTAGTCGGGAGTGTCGGCTGCTCCGGGGGCCATGGGGACGATGCCGGCTGCGACCGGGGTGGTTTCGGAGGGGCTGTTGCCGACAAAGATTTCAAAATCCTTCCATCCGCGGAACATGCCGCCGGGCTCATTGAAATTCCAAATCTTGACCGCGGTAACGGTCTTCTCGCTGCCGAGGTCGAGCGTGATGGAGCCCCGCTTCTCAATTCCGTGCCGCCACATCGTTTTGGGGTCGATGGAATTCCAGATGCCGTCGAGCACCGCGGCTGCGGGGGCTTCGGGAACTTCGGCTTCCACCAGGTGAATTTTCAGCCCCGATAAGGGTTGGGCCGGAATGTATCGCAGTGCAATTGCCAGCGACTGGGAGGCTCTCGCGATGTCCGCCGCTCCACTGGCGGCGGGGTCCTTCGGCGCGGCGAGAGCGGCCAAACGCTCGGGGAGCTTATCGAGCTGCGCATCTTGCTCGGCGGTCAATTCTCCATCCAAGCCACGGCGGGCCACAAGATCGAACTGCGAATGGGTCATCGCTCCATGGAGCGCTGCCGCGAGCGCCAGCCGCAAGAGCGGGCCATCGGCATGCAGCGTGGGGAGCAGCGAAATCAATGTCTCCGGCGGCGGATCGGCGACCTGGGCCAGAGTCTCGAGCGCCGCCATCTTCTGCTCCACGGCCACCTCCGACATCGCCAGCGCCAGCAGCGGCTCGCCGGCACCGGGCTTCTCCATCCGGATAATTTCCTTGACGGCGACCGGCCACAAAGTCTGCTGATTGTTTCGCCGCAGAATTTCCACCAAAATGGCCTGGGCCTGCTGCGGGCGGTCGAGCAAGCCGAGCGTTTCCACGGCATTGGCGGCGAGCACCGGCTTGTCGGTCCGCCCGGAAGCTTCGGCCAGTATGGAAAGAGAAGTCTCGGGATCCTTGAGTAGCTCAAACTGTGCTGCTTCCACTTCGCGGCGGTTGGCGGAGGCGAGCATGTTCATGTAAGCCTGCAAATCCCGCTTGGCCCGGCGGCGACGTTCGATTTCGTCCTTGATGGCGGTCGCCTTCTCGTGCTGCTGGGGGGAAGGATTGTGGGCGATGACATCCCCGATGAGCTGCTGGGCCTCTTCGAACTTGCCGAAGTTCATGTGCTTCTCGGCCTGGACCAGGTCGTCGGTCCGCTTTTTGTCGAGCACTGCTTTGCGGGCCCCGGCCAGGTTCATCGAGAGTTTCTGAAATTCATCCGCCTGCTCGGGCGATTTCTTTTCCTCCCCGGTATAGAGTTTGTCGAGCTGGTCAATCGCCTGCTGGGTTTCGCTAAACTTTCCCGCTGCCAACTGGCTGCTCGCTTCCGTGGCCAGTTTCTTCCACTCGGCAGCCAGGTCCCGCTTGGGCGGTTCCGGGGCTTTTTCCGGCTCCTTGGATTTCTCGGGCAGTGCCGCCTCCTTCTTCTCCGGCTGCTTCACGGTCTCCTTCGGCCCTTCCTTCTCCGCCACCGGCTTCTCGCCGCCGCAGCCAATCGCGAAACAAACGGCAGCCAAAAGGCAACTCAGCACAATCCATCCGCTCTTCATTATTTTGCCCAACATTATTCTGCCTTCCTTCTGCCGCCCTCGTACCATGAATCTGCCATCCCACTTCGTCCCTGGTGTAATGATACAATCGCTGACACCCAAATCTCTACTCCCCCGACCTCTAAACTTAACCCGCTGAAGCGAGTTACTACAAACGATGAAGACTCTCCCCCTCGGCCCCCTCTATTACGAATTCTCCCGCCACAACGAAATCCGCCTCCGCATCCAGCCGGGCGAGACGATTCTTGTCGAAACGGAAGACGCCTTCACGGGCCAGATTCGCACCAATGACGACCGCCGCGACAAATCGAAGAAGCCCTACGGCAATCCGCAGACGGGGCCGATTTGGGTCGAAGGGGC
>CAYUJE010000514.1:0-1236 GCA_964444865.1 uncultured Pirellulaceae bacterium
GTTCGTGACCCCTTTTCGGGACGCGCGGCGCACGGGACGATGGTGAGCTGCGAGGTTCATCACCCCAAGAGTTCCCCATGCCCGCCAACTCCATCCTCCCCGTCAAAGTCGGCGTCATCGGCCTCGGCCGGTTTGGGCGGCTGCATGCTTTGACGCTGGCGGGGTTGATGGAAGCGGAACTCGTTGCGCTGGTTTCGCGGCGGCAGGAATCGATCGATGCCGTGGCCAAGGAACTCCCGGGCGTCCCCGGCTGGACGGATTTGAATCGGGCCATCGCGGAGTCGAATGCGGAAGCCTGGGTCGTGGCCGCGAGTACCGCTGCGCATGTCCCGATTGCCAAGGCGTTGCTGGCAGCCGGCAAGAAGGTCCTGTTGGAGAAGCCGATTTCCGCAGACCTGAGCGAAGCCCGCAGCCTGGGGCCGCTGGTGAAGGCCGACTCCAGCAACCTGATGCTCGGCCATATTGTCCTCTTCAACAGCGAATTCCAGCAGCTTCGAGAGGAAGCCGCGAAACGAGGACCGATTGCCTACATCGACGCTGTGCGGCATCGGCCGGCGAGCATTGTGCAGAAGTTTCCGGGGGAGAATCCGCTGTACGCGGCGATGGTTCACGACTTGTATGCGGTGCAGGCTCTCCTCGGCAGCCAAGAGCCCGCCAGGTTCACCGCCCAGTATCACCGCACAAAAAACGACGAAATCGATCTGGCGACGGCCCAGTTGCAGTGGGCAGACGGCCCCCTCGCCACGTTTGCCGCGTCGTATCTCACCCCCGACGGCATGCCGCCACGGGGCTTCGACCGGCTGGAAGTTTTTGGCGCGGGCTGGTCCGCTCGCATCGATCCCAATCCGCGTCCCATCGAAGTCTGGGACGAGTCGCGTGCTTTCTGGCCGCTGCCGCTGGAGATCCGCGCGGCCGCTAGCGGAGCGACCGGCATGATGGCGGAAGAACTGCGCTGCTTCTGCCGCGTCGTCCGGGGAAAACAAGCCGTCCCCGCCGGCGCGACGTATGCCGATGCTTTGCAGGTGCAGGAGTGGATGGACAAATTGCACGCAGCCGCAATGTAGTCTGCTCACTCCGTGAGCAGACATGCCGTCACACGGAGTGTGACGGCTACGATTTCACGAGCCCGTGGGCCTGCTTTGCCCTAGTGACTCGTCCCCTCTCCCCCTAGAATGCAGGAGTTACGGCACCGGCATTCACAACTTCCACGTTTCCGCACTCCGTTTCCGCACTCCG
>CAYUJE010000514.1:1336-3096 GCA_964444865.1 uncultured Pirellulaceae bacterium
TGCTGACCGTGTTTCTGGCCATGGTGGCTCTGTGGGTGGTGGTTCGGTATGTCGTGGTGAAGCCCCTCAATCACCTGCGAGATGTCAGCGACGAGGTGGCGCGGGGAGACCTCGAGCAGCGGGCCGACATCCACACCAGCGATGAGTTCGAGGAACTCGCCTCGTCGTTCAACAAGATGCTTCGCAACTTGATCGAGGCCCAAGGGGCGCTCCGGCAAGTGAATACCGACCTCGATGCCAAGGTCGATCAGTTGGCCCAGCTCAACATGCGGCTGCACGAAATGAACCAGCTCAAGGGGGATTTCCTCACGAACATGAGCCACGAATTGCGGACCCCGCTCAATAGCGTGCTTGGGTTTTCCGAAGTGCTGCAAGGGGCCGACACGCTCAATGACAAGCAGAAGCGGTACGTCCATAACATTCAAAAGGCCGGCCGCGACTTGCTCGATATGATCAACGACATTCTGGACGTCGCCAAAATGGAAGCCGGCAAAATGGATGTGCGGCTGACGGAGTTCAAGATTGAGACGGTGATTCAGGCCCAGTGCGACATGGTCCGTCCGCAAAGCGACGACAAGAACATCGACCTGCGATTCGAGATCGAAAGCGACTTGCCGCTGATGTTCCAGGACCAGCAAAAGGTGCAGCGGATCATCACCAATCTGCTCTCCAACGCCATCAAGTTCACGCCCGAAGGGGGGCGAATCACGCTCGGCGCTCGGGGCACCCCGCGCGGCATGATCGAGATGTGGGTCAGCGATACGGGCGTGGGAATCGCCGATGCCGATCGGGAAATCATCTTCGAAAAATTCCGCCAGGGGACGGCCGTCGCGGGGAAAGACGAGGGAAACCTCACCCGCGAATACACCGGCACCGGCCTGGGCCTCTCCATCGTCAAGGAACTTTGCAAACTGCTGGGGGGGGAGGTCCGCGTGGAAAGCGAGCTCGGCAAAGGGAGCACCTTCCGCGTCTTCCTCCCCTGGATGCGAGCCGACATCGCCCAATCCGCCGCCCGCATCAGCAACAAGCTCGACGACCTCACCAAGCCGCGGCGAGGAGACTTTGCGACGGGAGATGTGGCGACAACGCCGTGAACAAAGAAATTCGAAATTCGAATGGCGAATGACGAATTCAGCAATCAGAATCAGACCTCTTTTCATTCGACATTCGCCATTCGAATTTCGTCATTCCCCTCCCCCCCTCCCATGCCATTTCCCGACCAACCCGAAATTCAACTCTTCACCGACGGCGGCTGCAGCGGCAATCCGGGCCCGGGAGGCTGGGCGTATATCCTGCGGCATGCGGGAACGGGGAAGGAAAAGGAAGCCTTCGGCGCCGAAGCCAATACCACGAACAACCGGATGGAACTGCAAGCCGTCGTGGAAGGCCTGACGGCTCTCAAAAGGCCCTGCTTCGTGGAACTGCTCACGGACAGCGAATACGTCCGCAAAGGGCTGTCCGAATGGATGGCCGGCTGGAAGCGGAACGGCTGGAAGCGGAAGGAAAAGGGGAAGCTCGTGGAACTGAAGAACGCCGACCTCTGGAAACAGCTCGACGAGCTCATCGCCACGCATCAGTTCAAATTCACCCGCGTCGCCGGCCACTCCGGCCATCCCGAAAACGACCGCTGCGACGAACTGGCCGTGGCGGCCTATCAGAAGTATCTGTAGGGTTGGGGTCGGGAGGTGTTTTCGCCGGAGGCAACATCGCACCCGCGAAAATGGCCGCGGCGAAAACTCCTCCCGACCCCGTCCGGCTGG
>CAYUJE010000515.1:0-3054 GCA_964444865.1 uncultured Pirellulaceae bacterium
TCCTCTTCCAAGAGGACTTCGAAAAGGACGCCAGCCACTGGCAGCCCTTTGACGCCAAGCAGTGGTCGCACAAGAAGACCGAAAAAGGGGGCGTCTTCAGCCAGCACAAGAAAGAGACCGCTTTCAAGCCGCCGCATCGCAGCCCGACGAATGTCGCGCTGCTCAAGGATGTGATTGCTGGCGACTTCGACCTGACGGCCAAGGTCCTCAGCACGCACCCGGACTACGGCCATCGCGATGCCGTCCTGGTCTTCGGCTATCAGGACCCGGCCCACTTTTACTACGTCCACCTGGGAAAGCAGGCGGACGACCACGCCAACCAGATTTTCATCGTCAAGGACGCTCCCCGGACGAAGATCTCCCTCACCTCGACCAAGGGAACCGACTGGGACGACAAATGGCACAACGTCAAAATAGTCCGCCGCGTGAAAGAGGGGACCATTGAAATCTACTTCGACAACATGGAGAAGCCCGTCATGACCGCGAAGGACACCTCCTTCTCCTGGGGCCAAATCGGCATCGGCACTTTCGACGACACCAGCGACTGGGACGACATCGTGCTGCGAGGAGCGAAGGCCGAGAAGCCTGCGAATCCCTAGTCGATGAAATTCTTCCTCCTCATCCTCAAGAATGTCCGCCGCAATGTGTTGCGGACGAGTCTCACGTCGCTCGGCACGATTGCCTTGGTGCTGGTGGTGACGCTGGTCTGGTCCATTCTGCAGTTCCTCTCCGATCAGACGAGCGAGAAGAAGCAGAATATCAAGGCGATTATTACAGAAAAGTGGCAGCTTCCCAGCCAGATGCCCCTCGCCTATGTCGCGTCCCTGCGAGACGGTGCGGCCAAGGAACCCAGCGACATCCACCCCAGCGACTCGATGACTTGGCAATTTTACGGCGGCAGCCTCGATCCGGCACGCCGCGATCCCAAGCTCCGGATGTTTGCCTTCGCCATGCAGCCCGAAAAGCTGCTGACGATGATGGACGGCCTGGACACGCTGCAAGGGGAAGAACGCCGCAGCTTGGAAGTCGCCGTTGAGAAGATGAAGACGAACCGAGCCACCATCATCATGGGGGAAGACATCCTCAAGCAAATCGAACGCCGCGTCGGCGACAAAATCACGCTCTACGGCATCAACTATTCGGGCATCAACCTGGAATTCGAAATCGTCGGCTCGTTCACGACCGCCCGCTATGCCAAATCGTCCGCCTTCGACTGCGAGTATCTCAATGCGGCCCTGGATGTCTATCCCAGCACGCATAACGGCCAGAAACATCCCCTCGCAGACAAAACCCTCAATCTGGTTTGGCTAAAAGTGGACAATCCAGAGGCTTATGCCAAGATGGCTGAGCAGATCGAGTCTTCTCCCGATTACCGCTCGCCGCCGGTGAAGTGCGAAGTTTCGTCGAACGCCATTGCCGCGTTTCTCGCTGGCTTTCGGGACATCATTTGGGGGATGCGCTGGATTCTGGGACCGGCGGCCCTCGCCTCGCTGTCGCTGATCATCGCCAACGCCATCAGCATCGGCGTTCGCGAGCGGCGGATGGAGCTGGCGGTGATGAAGGTACTCGGCTTTCGTCCCTATCAGATTCTGATACTCGTGGTGGGGGAATCGCTGCTGCTCGGGGGAGGCTCGGGACTGATCAGTTCGGGGGGGACGTACTGCGTGGTCAATTTAATATTCGGCGGCATCGACTTTCCGATTGCCTTTTTCCCCAAGTTCGATATTCCGCTGGCCGCCCTCTGGTGGGGCCCCGCCATCGGCAGCGCTGCCGCCATCCTCGGGTCGATCATTCCCGCATCCCAGGCCTGCCGGGTGAAGGTGTCAGAAGTGTTTTCCAAAGTCGCGTGACGATGTCCATCTCCTACACCAACCTGATTCCCCTTCTCATCGGCCTCGCCCTCGTGGTGCTGCTGGCTATCGTCGGCCGCGTGCCGTTGCGCTACAACATTCGCAATTTGACGGTCCGCTGGCTGACGACGCTGATGACAGGGCTGGCCTTCACGCTGGTCATCGCCCTGATGACCGGGATGCTGGCGTTCGTCAACGGCATGTTCCATCTCACCGAGCAAAGCGGCCAGCCGGGAAACGTGATGCTGATGTCGGAAGGCTCGACCGACGAAGCCTTCAGCAACCTGGGGCGGGCGGACGTGGGGCAGATGGAGTTGGTCTCGGGAATTCTCAAGGACGAAACCACGAGACAGCCCCTCGCCAGCCGGGAGACCTATATCTCGTGCAACCAGGCGGTCGAGAATCCCGCTCCCGGACGGCCGCGGCGGCGAATCGTGCAGATTCGCGGCGTGGACGATCCAGAGATGAGCGCCCGCGTTCACAATCTGACTCTCGCCTCCGGCGAATGGTTCAGCCGCGAAGGGGTGGTGGCCGGGAAAGCGGGAGAACAGAACCTGGTGCAAGCGGTAGTGGGAGAGGGGATTGCCCGCGAACTGGGTCTCGACCGGACGAAAGAGGCCCTGGCGACAGCGAAGAACAAGCAGCGGCTCGATGTAGGCGACACCTTCCAACTCGGTGAAGAGCGGCTCGCCATCGTCGGCGTCATTAAAGCAACCGGCTCGACGTTCGACAGCGAAATTTGGGCCAAGCGGGACCGGATCGGGAAGTCGTTCGGAGAGGAGAATTACTCCACGCTGGTTGTACGGGCAGCCGGTCCGGACGAAGCCCTGAAGCTCAAAGAATTCTTTAACGACGACTACAAGCAGTCCGCCCTGCAGGCCTACACCGAAACGGAGTATTTCGAGAGTCTTGCCGCCACGAATAAACAGTTTTTGGGAGCGACCATCGTCATCACGGCCATCCTCTCCATCGGCGGCGTCTTCGGTGTAATGAACACGATGTTTGCCGCCGTCAGCCAGCGGAGCAAGGACATTGGCGTCCTCCGCATCCTTGGCTTCAGTCGGCTGGAGGTCCTCTGCACTTTTCTGCTGGAATCGCTGGCCCTGGCCCTCTTCGGCGGCACCCTCGGCTGCCTGATCGGCTGTCTGGTTCATGGCGTGAAAGCGACCAGCGTCGTCAGCAGCGGCCAAAGCAGCAAAACGGT
>CAYUJE010000516.1:0-3046 GCA_964444865.1 uncultured Pirellulaceae bacterium
GCAACTACTTCAAACACTGCGGCTACCGCTACACCTAAAATGTACCCGCTCTAAGTGGCGACTTATTCCTTCCATGCCGCCGCCAGCGAAACGGATTTCCGGCTCAGGAAGGGGTCAGCCCGAGTAGGATGCCGTTCACTTCTTCGGGAGCGGTATCGGCGTGACCCAGAAATAGACCCTCCGCTCGTCGCATCGACGGTCCACTGGGCCTTTTCTTCCGGCGGGACGCCGGGCATTTTGAACATGATCAAACCGTGCCAGCCCATGTTCCACCTCCACCGGCGCCAGCCACCCCCGCCGCTGCCACGCCCGGACCGAAGCCACCGGCACCTTCGCAAGTTCCGCAATCATCGCCGCCGTGTAGAGCATGGGCGGATTGTAGGCGGACTTTTGGCGACCGAGTAGGCCGTCACTTCGCGAAGTTATCGTACAGGTCTGACAACACGCTAATTCCCATAACCAATCCAATCATCGCGATGACGCCGATGATGACCCCCGAGACAACAAAGAACCCAGTCTTCATCCGGTAGAATAGTCCGCCGATTGCCGCCCCCCAAGCCTGAGCGGACAGCAGAAGGAACGTCATTGAAAACCGTTCGGCAGCTTCGCCTTCAAATCGAAATGCCTGCATCGTCAGCCCGAGAGCGAGGGCAATCCAGAAAGTCTCCAGGAACAGATAGGCCAGCGAGAATTGCGGCTTGCTCGTCATGGCTATTTCGGCTTTTCCTGATCAACCTTCTCAAACACGACGAGATAGTTCTCCTTGAGCAGGTCTTTGACCTCGCCAATTCGCTTAAACCCGCACTCGGTGATTTCCTTCTCGAACACGTCTTGGCCTGCCCGGACGTGACTCATCACCCAGTCGGTGCTTTTGCCCGCAATGCGCTGGAAATCAATCAGCACCACACGGCCGCCCGGCTTGAGGGCCTTGTGAATTGACTGCATTGTCTTGTGCGGGAACTCGAAGTGATGATACGTGTCGCAGATGAAGACGAGATCCACGGATGACTCCGGCAGTTCCACGGAGTCCGGCTTGCAGACCACGCCCCGGATATTCTTCAGATTCTCCTTCCGGGCGGTATGCTCGATATGGTCGACAAACTCTTTCGAAATATCGACGGCGAAGACTTGCCCTTTCTCCCCGACTAGCGGCGCGAACTTGCGCGTGAACAGGCCAGTACCGGCTCCGACATCCGCGACCGACATGCCAGCGCGAATCTGGCAGGCGGCGACGATTTTGTCGCGATGATCAAAGGCCTCCCGACCGTCTTTTTCAAACTTTCCCTGAAACTCCGCCACATCCGGTTTCTGGAACGGCTTGTTAATGCCTGGGGCAACGCTCTTCTCCTGACCATAGAGCGTGGTGGTCGCCAGCCATAGAGCCAGCAACGCAGCGGGATAGAATGGCAACCATTGTTTGGTTCGCATTGGATTCCTTAGGTGGATTCGTGTCAGGCTCGCCCGCGCAGCATGCCGTGCCAATAGAGCCGCGGCAAGGCATAGGTTTTCAGCAGATACATCGAGAGGCGTTCCTTCGACTGATCGAAGGGAAACGTCTCCTGCGGCTTACCCTCGTAGTCAAATTCGGCCAGCACCAGTTTACCGTAGCCCGTTACGATGGGGCACGAAGTGTAGCCGTCGTATTTGGCCTGGAGCGGCTCGCCGCGAATCTCCGAAATCAGGTTTTGTACCAAGACCGGGGCCTGTTTGCGAATGGCTGCTCCGGTCTTCGACGTCGGCAGGCCACTGCAATCGCCAATCGAGAAAACATTGCGAAACTTGGGGTGTTGCAAAGTGAATTTGTCGGCATCCACCCAGCCACCCGCATTGGCCAGGGGGCTCGCCTTGATGATGTCGGGAGCGCTCATCGGCGGCGTGACGTGAATCATGTCAAAGGGAATCGTAATGCGGTCGTGCGAATCAAGCTGTTCAAACACGGCCTCCTTGGTTTCCGGTTTTAGTTCCACCAGATTGTGTTTGAGGCGCATGTCAATTTCTTTACGCGCGGCGACTTTCTCCAACGTCCGCCGATACTTCTCCACGGAGAATATTGCTCCTTGTGCCGTGGCGAAGATCACCTGAGACTTTTCCCGCACCTGGGAGCGGCGGAAGTAGTCTTCGGCCAGGTACATGATTTTCTGCGGGGCTCCGCCGCACTTGATGGCGGTGTTGGGCATGGTGAAGAGGGCTGTTCCCCCCTTGAAGTTACGCACGCATTCCCAGGTGTAGTCCACTTGCTGGTAGGAATAGTTGCTGCAGATTTGCTGACGGCCGATCCCTTCCTGCAAACCGGGGATTTTGTCCCAATCGATCTGAATTCCCAGGCCCACGACGAGGAAATCGTAGCCGATGCGCCGCCCCTCCCGAGTCACCACATAATTCTCCTCCGGGTGGAACTCGGCTACGTGTTCGCGAATCCAATCCGCACCTGACGGGATGAATGAGGATTCTGCCCGTTCGCTCTGCTCCTTGGGGAAAACTCCCGCGCCGACCAGCGTCCACAGCGGCTGATAATAGTGCTTCGTGGAGGGTTCCACGATGGCAACGTCGTAGGTCTTGAGCTTGCGGCGCAACTGGGCCGCCACAGTAATGCCCGCTGTGCCGCCGCCGAGGATCAGGACCTGATAGTGGTCTTTGTTTGCTGAGGCAGTCATGGTTCGTCTTTCTTAAGGTTTGGCCGGCAGATCGTGATTGCGATGGGCTTCGTCGAATCCGTTTTTGATGATCAGGCTCACGACTTCGGCGTGTGCTTGAATTAGCTTGACGACATAAGGGTCGTCCGATGTTTCAGTTGCCTGAATGCCCTTCTCGGTCTTCTCATAGGCGAACTTGATCTTGTCGGCATGGCGGAAGACTTCGGCGAACAGTGGATCGCGCAGGTGGATCGGCTTCTCGTCCTTGATCCGCTTCTCCATGGATGCCACATGTTTCTGGATCGCGGAAGCTACTGCGGGCTTATCGGATTCGGTCAATGTTTCGACCCCCTGTTTTGCTTTTGTAACCTCTCGCCGAATGTCCGCTCGATGTTCCAGAAACTCGTGAAACA
>CAYUJE010000517.1:0-3032 GCA_964444865.1 uncultured Pirellulaceae bacterium
ACTCTAGAAAGGCGGCTGTGATTAGCGGGCAAAGTGATACGGTGATGCACGAGGATCGGCTCTTTACGCAGAGCGAGGAGTTCTACGCCAAGGCCCTGATACCATCGAAAGCGGCCTACGAGAAACTCTATGAAGAGGCCAAGGCCGACCCTGAAAAATTCTGGGGTGATCTGGCCCGCAAGGAGCTGCATTGGTTCAAGCCGTTCGAGAAAGTGCTCGATTGGCAGGAGCCGTTCGCCAAATGGTTCGTCGGCGGGCAGACGAATGTCTCGTACAACTGCCTGGACGCGCACCTCACCGGCGCCCGCCGCAACAAGGCGGCCATCATTTGGGAAGGTGAGCCGGGGGACAAGCGGACGCTCACCTACCAGCAGCTTCACACGGAAGTTTGCAAGTTCACGAACGCCCTCCAGGAACTCGGCCTGAAAAAGGGGGACGTGGCAACGCTCTACATGCCGCTGGTGCCGGAGCTCGCTATCGCCATGTTGGCCTGTGCCCGGATGGGAGTGGTCCACAGCGTGGTCTTCGGCGGGTTCTCCGCGGAGGCCATCGCCGACCGGAATAACGACGCCAAGGCCAAGTGCATTATCACCGCGGACGGGGGCTGGCGACGGGGGAAGCTGCTGGACCTGAAGAAAACGGTGGACGAAGCTCTGGCGAAATCACCGACGGTGAAACACTGCGTCGTTTATCAGCGGGCGAAGAACGACGTCACCATGAAAGCCGGCCGCGACCATTGGTGGCACGAGTTGACCGACAAAGCGTCCGTCCATTGCCCCGCCGAGCCGCACGATAGCGAGGACTCGCTCTTCATCCTCTACACCAGCGGCAGCACCGGCAAGCCGAAGGGAATCCGCCACACGATGGCGGGTTACAACCTCTGGGCCAAGAAGACGTTCCAGTGGGTCTTCGACTATCGCGAGGAAGACATCTACTGGTGCACTGCCGACATCGGCTGGGTGACGGGGCACACGTATCTTGTCTATGGCCCGCTTTCGGCCGGGGCGACGGCGATGATGTACGAGGGGGCTCCCAACCATCCGGCTGAGGACCGCTTCTGGGACATCATCGAGCGGTATCGGGTCAACATTCTTTACACAGCCCCGACGGCCATCCGGGCGTTCATCAAGTGGGGGGACCAGCACGTCGAGAAGCACGACTTGTCGAGCCTCCGCCTGCTCGGCACCGTCGGCGAAGGGATCAACCCTGAAGCCTGGATGTGGTATCACCGCAAAATCGGCGGCGAGCGCTGCCCCATCGTCGATACCTGGTGGCAGACCGAAACTGGCGGCATCATGATGTCGCCTTTGCCGGGGGCCATCGCCACCAAACCCGGCTCCTGCACCAAGCCGCTGCCGGGGGTGGTGCCGGTGATTCTGGATGAAGAGCATAAGCCGGTCGACAAGAACACCGGCGGCATGCTCTGCATCGCCCAGCCGTGGCCGGGAATGCTCCGGGGGATTTGGGGTGACGACGCCCGCTACGTGCAGCAGTACTGGACCAAGATTCCGCACCATTACCTGACCGGCGACAACGCCCGCGAGGACAACGACGGCTACTTTTGGATCATGGGGCGGATTGACGACGTGATCAAAGTCAGCGGCCACCGGCTCAGCACCATTGAGGTGGAAAGCGCCCTCGTCAGCCACCCGCTCGTCGCCGAAGCCGCCGCCGTCGGCCGCCCGCATGAGATTAAAGGTGAAGCCATCAGCGTCTTCGTCACGCTCAAAGGGGGCGAAGCCGGCGACAAGCTCAAGGCCGAACTCAAGGCCCACGTCCGCAAGGAGATGGGTGCTCTCGCCGACCCCGACGACATCCGCTTCACCGCCTCCCTCCCCAAAACCCGCAGCGGCAAAATCATGCGCCGCCTCCTCCGCGACATCGCCGCCGGCAAAGAGGCCACCGGCGACACCAGCACGCTGGAAGATTTCAGCGTGCTGGCAAAGCTGCGGGATGATGAGGAATAGTAATATTTGGATGGCGTACGAACATGACAGCAGGGATACGACAACGTGTTGTATGAAGAAATTCCGGTGATGTCTCGAAGCAGCATTGAAAAGTGCTTTCAAACAGAGCCTCCACAGGTTGTGGCTCGTGCTTTGATTAGCGCAGCGCTATACGATAGCGACTTTGATTGGGTGCAGCAAAAGTGCTTGGAATTTCTGAGTGGCCCTGATGTTGGCCTGCGTGGTACAGCGCTGGTGGCCTTGGGGCACTTGGCGAGGTTGCATGGCCGACTCGATTTCGACATAGTGAACGAATCAATTACCCGTGCTGAACAAGACTCGAAGTTGGCAGGACTTGCCTCCGATTTGCGAGATGACATCGAGATGTTTATTACCAGGAAGCGCCAAACCAGCGATTCATGAGTGATATCCAGGCATGAATTCACATGACAAATATCACTCCAAGCAATGACCTCTCTGAAATTGCCCGCCTGGGCGACGAAATCTACGAGCAGGATTTGAAGCCACAGCTAGAGGCGTCTGACTTTGATCGCCTTGTCGCCATCGAAGTTTCAACCCGGGCGTTCGCACTTGGCGACACGGTTCTTGAGGCATCGGATGCGTTGCAAAGGACATGTGGAGCGAATTCTGAGAAAATTTGGATCCTCCGCGTCGGAAGCCAAGGCGTTTATCACATTCTCAATCCGAGAATTCGATCTTTAGTTGACCCAACCTACTATTGTGAATCGCCCATTTTGGGCGGAAAATTGCCATGAATAACACACGTTTTTGCTCGCCAACTTCCTTGTTGTTTGGATTAGCCATTTTCCTCTTTGGCTGTTCCTCTTCTCCTGCTCCCAATCCGGGGCCCGCTACTACTGGCGGCAATGGCGGAGAAAACAAGCCGGTCGAAACGGTGAAACCGGAAATATCGCCCGAGGCCAAAGCCGCGGCGGCAGCGTTGGAGAAGGCCGGGGCGAAGCTAATCCTCCGTGACGACGAAACCGTTTTTCGCGTGGAGCTTGGTCCCGAAGGGAGCGATGCGGAATTGGCGCTGCTCAAGGATCTGCCGACCGTGGAATCGCT
>CAYUJE010000518.1:0-3025 GCA_964444865.1 uncultured Pirellulaceae bacterium
AAGGACCTCATCGAGCGTGCGGAGGTAGGCCTGGTCGGCGAAGGCGTTGCTACGGCCCGTTTCGGCATTGCTGAGCGCCACCGCCAGAGTCTCTCCCGCCTGGGAACTTGTGACCACCAAATCGCGAATGCTGGTTTCCAAGGTCGCGGAGAACGACTGCCGGGCGGTGAGGGAGGTCGTCTGAAATTCGCCCAAGGCACCGAGTAGGGCGGCATCCCGGACGAGCCAGGGGTTGCCACTGTTTTGGGCCAGTGCGCTGACCGCGGCGGCATAACCGACGCTGCGGCCAATCTCGTAGGCGCTCGTGGCTCCATAAATGGCAATGTTCCGCGTCGCTTCCGCGGCTGCCTGCCCGGCGGCAAACACCTGATCGGCATGAGCGATGGCCTGGTCGTGCGTGCTCGTTGCCGCCCCTGTGGAATTGACCCGAGTCTTGGCCAAACTTGCCTCGCCTGATTTTCGCACCCCCAGCGCGGTGACATCGGCCAGCGTGAAGTCGAGAGCGGCTGTCTTGGAAGCGGACGATTTCGCGGCGGCGACAGTTGCCAGCGCACTGATCCTGGCGCTTGCGTCTCCGTTTTGCACATAGTCACGCTCGGCGGTCTTGCTTCCCACGATTTCCGCCCGGCGTGCAGCGGCCGTCGCCACTTGCCAGGACTCATCCGTAGCAGCACGGGCATATTTCACATTCTTGTCCTCGCCGGCCGCGGCACTCCGCTCGGCATAATTGATCACCGCCAGCGCCGTGCCGTAGGCCCGTTCCGCGGCAGCCTGGCTGGTGAACCGGGCGAGGTCGAAGACGTTTTCGGCGTTCTGATACTCGGTTTCGGCCGCATTGATCGCCGCCCCCATCGCCAGGAACAAGGATTGTCCCGTCGCGAGAAACCAGTCCGACTTTGCCGCCGCCAGGGTCGCCTGCTCCTGCACCCAAGGAAGATCGACGGCCGTGTAAATGCCGCTCACGGCTGTTGCCCGCACCGACAGATTGGCCGACTCAAAGCTTCCGAGCGCCGCATATTTGGCCGTCCGGAATGCCGAGGCCGCCGTTTGCGCAGCCAAGTTGTAGGTTGCGTCAATGCTCGCCGCCGTGAGCGTAAGCTGTTCATGCAGCGGTGCCAGGTCGAGAATCAAATCCCGGTCGATGCGGGCCAACTCAACGAAGTACGACTGGTCGCTATCGGCTTGCCCCTTCCGCCAATTCTTGCGGCTGGCGGCCGTTGCCGTCGTCCAGGAAACGGTCGCATCCGCTTCGGCCGTTACCCGTGCCAAATCCGCACTGGAGAACGCCACTTCATGGGCCTTCAAGAGGGCTCCAGCATCGCCGCCAACCGCCAGATTGATCAGGTCGATCTGATAGGCCTTTTCTGCCTGGGCGTAGGCAATTCCTTGCGACTTCACGCCGGATGCCAGGACAACGTCATAAACTTGTTCCGCGGTGATTTCCAGCAGAAAGCGAGCGTTATCCGCGGCGGTCTCCGCCTCGGTCCAAACGCGATGGGCTTGCAGTTGCTGTAAATTCGCCGCGGCGTAGAGCGGTTCACTGGCGGCCTCAAAAGCCACGTTCATGGCTTCCAAGGCGTTGTTTTTGGCAGCGTCGGCGGCAATTAAACCTTCCTCGAAATTTGCTACCGCCTGCGCCGCGGCTGTGGCCGAAGCGACATAGCTCGAAGCAACGCCCGCCAGCCACTGGTTCTCGGAGGTGGCCTGCGCGGCCAGGAAACTGGCGTAGAGTGTACCTTGGCCAATTTGCCAATTCGCAAAACGTGTTGCCCTGGCTGCGGCTTCGGCCGACCAGAAGGCGACTTCCGCAGTGGCCACTCCCGTGGCTCGGGCGACATCCGCCTGCCCTAAGTTATGCGAACGCTGCACATTGGCGGCACCAAGCGCTGCCACCATTTGCTGACGGAGACTGGCCAATCGATTGTTGTAATTGACATAGGCCGTCCCTTGCTCCCCCGCGGCAACAATACTCTTGGCTGTAATCGCCGCGTCATAAGAAGCGCTGATGCCATTGGAACCGCTGACAAAACCCATCTGGGCAGTCTTCCGTTCCGTGGCAAGCGTAACGATTTCGTCTCCCGCTTCTTCTGCCCTGGTGACTTGGCCGTCCCCAACCTGGCCGGCGAAATTGCTCCGGGCGGTTGTTTCCGCGGCTTGATATTCCGCCTCAATGGCACCTTGCGCGGCGGCGATCCGCCCCTCGCGGTTGGTTTCGTCGGTGGTCCCCTGCGGATTCTGATACGTGGCCGGTACGTGCGGGATGGCAGCACCAAGATAAATGGCGACTTGGATCTCCACCCACTTGCCGGTCCACGCCACATTGGCCGCAGCCCGAGCGTCGTTGTACGCCTTCTCGGCCGCAATCCGGGTCAGGTCATACTCCGTACTTGTCTTGATGCCATCGCGCAGAGCTTTGGTGGCAGCCGATTCGCTCTCGATGGAAAGATCCGCCAGCTTGTTCGTGATGCTAATATCCAGTGCAGAGTCTGCTGCCGCCTGCGCCGCTGTTGCGGTTACTCCGGCCGCCCCTTGGCTCTGAATGAACTGGATCTGTGCGCCATTCGTGCCCCCCATACCCTGAGATTGCTGCGCGTAGATCGTGGAAAGTAATTGCTGGTAGCCATCAATCGATTGTCCTCGACTGGTAGACCAAACCACATCCTCCTGGGCGGAGGCCCGTTGGAAAACTTGCAGGTTCTGCATCGCGCCAGCGGGGGCCGAAGCCGCCAACATCTTGGCGTTGTGGATTTGGCGGACTTCATTCTCTTGGACACCGCGATTGTGGACTAGCTTTTCGCGGAAGGCGTTGTCGGAATTCACCTCGTCCATGTCGCGCGTTCCTACGACAGGGGCGAGATTGTTCCCGTAGTCGGCCTGCGCTTGGGCATCATTGTTCTCGCTGGTGGTTGCAGCACTAGCCAATTCCGCCGCCAACGCCCTGGCCGCGTTGGCTTGGTCCGTGGTGAGGGCGTCTTCCAGGGTTTTGAGGTCGCTGGCGAGCTGGTCGATGGCGTCCTTAACATCG
>CAYUJE010000519.1:0-3015 GCA_964444865.1 uncultured Pirellulaceae bacterium
GAGGGCCGCCTCGTTGGGGGGATAGCTGACGGAGAGGACCTTGACGTCGATCATCTTCTCGCCGACGGGGGCGATGACGCGAAAGACGATGGTATTCGGGTCAATCTGCGTGTTGGCCCAGGAGAAATCGACCTGATTTTCTCCCTTCACCAGGGGCACCACCCGTTCTTCTTCCACCAGGGTGGCCGCGGCGTTATCCAGCTGGATTTCCACGCGCTCCCGGACGGGCAAGGTAATGAGTTTTACGCGGGCCAGAGCCGCATCGGGATAGGCGAACAGGCCGGCGAACGTGCTGCCAGCAATGGCAGCCGAAAACAGTATCTTCTTGAGCGATAAAGACTTGCGCACAAAAAAACTCCGGTGAATAGAGCGGCAGCGCGAGGGAAAGGCCGCGAAGAGCCTGAGCAAACATACGTTTGACTGGAATGTAAGACGGGCCAAGCCACCAAGTCGTTTCGGGGAAAGACCAGGTTCGCTGGCTTAAGAACTCGCCGTTTCGTGGCACATAGTAGTAGAAGGACCGGCTAGTTATCCCAGACTTCGCCACCAAGTTCCGCAAACGGTTGCGGCAATGGCCGGCGGCGGTTGGTCCAACACCCCTGTCGGGGCAGGAGACGTCAGCTGCTTGGATTCAACCACGAGGAATCCTGTCAACTTAAAGACTAGGCATTTCCGCGGCATATAGGGATAGAGGGCCGATTAGCTATCGCCGGAGGCAGTTCGACTTCGTTTTGGCACCACCCTTTGGCGACTAGCAGGGACAAGTCATCCTTGCTCGCTTACCACCTACACCGTGCGCGGTGCACCGAAGCGTGCAGTTCTTCGACCAGCAGATGCCAATTTCTTCCTTACCGAGGGCCCACCAAATCAGCCGCTCAGTTCCGAGCGGACAGAACTTCTTTTCGCTGAAAGGACAGGCATGTCTCAATCTCCCACCACTGTGTCGCGTAGTTATTGCCCTAACCCTAACCCAGTTGCAACCGCCGCTGTGGGTGGCGTGGCGCGAGTGAACGCGAGAATCTCAATCGCCGAATTTGCTGAAAAGTTGGGCCGTCTAGTCGGTGAAAAACTTGCTCGCGACGAGCGTGAAGAGCAACATTGCAAGCATCTCTAGCGACCGCGGCAGTTCCGTTCGACTTGCGCTCAAAGGTGATTGACGCTTGGGGTGAATGCTGTGCAGATCCCAGCTACGCCCCCCGCCAAAGGGCGGTCCCGCCGGAATCGCTTCATGCCGGCTAATTGGCACGCCAAATACACTTGGCAAATATACCTCAATGCCTAAGATGAATTTGGGACTGCCGTGAGGGTCCAGAAACTACGCGGTGCTTCAGACTTTAAGCGATATCCACGCTTCGATTTGCTCCTCTACTCACTTTACCTCGTCGAGGCAACTTGGCACCTGAATCGAAACGTTCCAAAAAAGCTAAACCCCGTTCTGCGGCAAAGTCAGCCTCAACGTCGACCGCATCAAAGACAATCGCGAAGCTTCCTTCGACTACTTTTGCTGAGAAGTCAGCAAACGGCGGCCTGGAAAGCACGCCGCCAGTAACGCCGATCATGACCAGTTCCGGCCATCTCATTTCGCCAGCAATTGCCGCTGAACTGGTACGCTTTCGGTTGCAACTTCAGCCCTTTTTGATTGCCGCCGCTGTCTGGAACCGGCTGTTCCTCGAAAGCGAGCGCGCCAAACTTGGTGGCAATCCCGGTGCCGCTTATGCGAAGTGCCAGGGGACGGTGGGAATGTGGATGAAGGTTCGCGGCGGCACCTATGAGCGCGGCATCTTGGAAATTCAGTACGGTCTTGACCGTATTTCAGAACAGAAGTTCCGCGAGCTTCTGGCAGCAATCGGCGAAGCTGCCCCACAATTGCCACCATCAGGCACTCCACAACCGAGTTGGGACGGTGATGCCTGCAATCTGTATTTTGACGGCGAACTCGTCCGTTATCTTCAAGGTCGCAGTCGGGCCCGCAATGTCGCCTTAATCCTCGATGGATTTGAAGCCGAAGGCTGGCCGCAATTCATGGAGAATCCATTGCCGCGCGAAACGGACCTCAATGAGACGATCAGATCCCTTAATCGGGGGCTGGAATTGATCCGGTTCCGCTCCACTGGTGAAGGGATTGCCTGGGCTCCTGTCACGCCGAAGGCTCAGAGCCGACGTTAGCATAGCCTCGTTCTGCGAGTTCTCTCGACTCCCATTCGCATCACATTCGTCTCACTTAGACGGGCTCGCGTCAATTCTTGACAATCAGGGGAGATGAACACTTCCCTGAACTCGCGGTGCGCGGAATGGATGACGCCAGTCTGAAGCTCTCTGAGAGCGAAATTCAGTCTTTCTTTCAAGACCCGACCTGGAGTAAGCGGTTTCCGCCCTTCCTCTCGGTTGACGAGGCGGTCGAGATGTTGCGTATGAAGAAAGCAACTCTTTACGATTGGTCGAGCCGCGGCCTCCTGAAAGGCTGCGGCCGCCGGGTTGGCAAACATTTAATATTCGTACGTGACCGTCTGATTTCAAAAATCTTCAACGAAGGGCTAGGAAATGACCAGTAATTCCTCCGCCCCGTCAGGCGGAAATCAATTTGAAAAAGTTGGCGATTTTGTCGCCATTTATTACCGCGGGAGGTCTTGGTACATCAATTACCAGCATGCCGGCCGCCAAGTTCGCCGCTCCCTGAAGACCACGAGTAAGAAGCAGGCCCGCCACAAAGCGTTGATCATCGAGAGGGAGCTCCTGGCGGGCGACCACAAGCAGGTCAAGCGGGCGCCGCTGATCACCGCCGTCGTGGCCGAGTACGTGGAGCACTTGACGGCCGAGGGCCGGACGCCCAAAACCGTCAACAAATATCGATTTTGCTTTGACTTGCTGCAAGAAATTGCGGAGAGCCGTCATCTGACCCGCATCTCCCAAATCGACGTTGCTCTGGTCGATCGGTATCGGTCGGCTCGCACCGCAGGAGGCGAGAACCGCAAACCGGCCAAGCCCAAGACCGTACACAACGACACGGTCACAATC
>CAYUJE010000520.1:0-2966 GCA_964444865.1 uncultured Pirellulaceae bacterium
ATTGCGGGCCCGGCTGATGGCACCCATGGCGACGGGGATGAGGATCGCCATGAGGATGACGATGATCGACACCACAACCAGGATTTCCACCAGGGTGAAACCACGGGGGGGACGGGTTCGGGAGGAGCGGGACATGCGAGGGACTCCTGAAAGTCGGACAAAATTTGGAAATCTCAAATCTCAAACAAACCTGAATGAAGGAAAACTCAAATCAGGAAACGTGGGTTTTTTATTCTCAATTCCCAATTTTGATTTATTTGTTTGAGATTTGAGATTTCGGATTTCAATTCACTGCCCGCACACGAGATATGCGGGCTACTATTTTTTCCTCACGCGGAGCGTGAGGAGTACTTTGTTACGCCAGACCCTGAATCAAACCGATGAGGGGCATGAACAAGGAGATGACGATAAAACCGACGCAGACACCGAGGAACACGATGAGCAGCGGTTCGATGAGTTTCATCAAACCGTCGGTGAGCGTGCTGACCTCTTCGTCGTAAACGTCGGCAATTTTGTAGAGCATGGTATCGAGCTCGCCGGTTTCTTCACCGACGTCAATCATGTTGACCACCAGGTCGTCCGCCACCCGCGAATTCATCTGCAGGGCGTACCACAGTATGCAAATGATGCCGATGGCAAAGGCCCCGCCGACGAACGGGAGCGGGCCGCCGGCCGCCTTGGCCACGCCGGGAAGGGTGACCACCGCCAGCGGCATGAACGCCCCCATGAAGAACCACAGGAAAGCCGTAATCGGATGAAAGCCGAGTTTGGAATTGATCTTCATCGGCTTGGCGATGGTTTCCCCTTCGCGGATGGCGTCGGTGACCTTGGCGAACATCCGTTCGAACATGGCGTTGCCGGCCGTTTCCCGCGTGATGGTGAGCCCTTCCAAAATAGGTACGCCGCTGGCCACCAGCGTGCCGAGCGTGCGCGTGGTGCGGGCCATGGTGTTCTTTTCAATCAGCATCCCCATGATCGGCAGCCGCAACACGAACATGTCGTATCCCATGCGGCCATGCTTGAACTTGCGGAGCAGTTTGAGGAACAGCCACGCACAGAGCGGAATCAGCGGTATGCAGAACCAGCCGTAGGCGACGACCCAGCGTGAGAAGTTGATGAGAATCACGGTGGCGACGGGGAGTTTGAGGCCGAATTCGGCGAACATTTTGTCGAAGACGGGGACGATCCAGATCATGATGAAGCACAAGATGAGGATCGCCACGAGGACGACAACCACCGGATAAATCATGGCCCCTTTGACTTTCCGTTTGAGCGACTCGGACCGCTCGAGGAATTCGGAAAGGCGGCGGAGAATGACTTCCAAAGCGCCGCCGGCCTCGCCCGCCTTGATCATGTTGATGTAGAGGCGGCTGAAGACCTTGGGGGACTTGCTCATCGCCTCGGAGAGAGTGGCACCACCTTCGATTTCGTCGCCGACGTCGCCGAGGGCGTTTTTCAGTTTGCCCGGCTTGCTCTGACCTTCCAGAATCCGCAGGCTGCGGAGAATGGGAAGGCCGGCATCTTGCAGAATGGAGAGTTGTTTGGTGAACAGCGCCAGGTATTTGCTGCCGCCGCCGCCGATGGTAAAGCCGCGACGTTTTTTCCCACCTGGCCCACGAACGGCCCCCGCAGCCGCCTTTTTGACGGCGATTTTGGTAACGAAATAGCCCATCTGGCGGATGGTCTGCTGGGCTTCTTCCTCGGAGGCGGCATCGATCTGGTCGCGGATTTCCTGACCAGTGGCGTCCATCGCTTCGAATTGATAGGTAGGCATGGGGAGGGACCTTTTAAGGCGGTGCGGCGTTTTTTCTAAATGTTCTAAATCCTAATGACTAATGTCTAATGAATGCGATTTACCTTTGGTCATTAGACATTAGTGCTTAGTCATTTCTCTTAGGCTTCCAAAATCGTTTCTCTTACGACTTCATCCAGGGTCGTGGTGCCGTCGGCGGAGAAGGCCAGCCCCGCTTCGCGGAGGGAGACCATTCCAAAACCGATGGCGGCTTTGCGGAGCTCGTCAATCGAGGCGTTCTGCATCACCAGTTCGCGGAGGGCATCGTTCATGATCATCAGTTCGAACAGACCGACGCGGCCTTTGTAGCCGGTGTTGTTGCAAACATCGCACCCTCGCCCGTGATAGAACTTGCGGCCGTTGAGATTGCCGGGGGTCAGGCCGATTTCGTACAGCATCTCTTCGGGGGGCTCGACTTCCTCGCGACACTGGCTGCAGACACGGCGGACCAGGCGCTGGGCCAGGATGGCCTCGACCGTGGCGGTGATGAGGAACGTGGGAACCCCCATGTCCTTCATGCGGGTGACGGTGCTGGGGGCGTCGTTGGTGTGCAGCGTGCTGAACACCATGTGCCCGGTGAGAGAGGCTTGCACGGCGATTTCCGCCGTTTCCAGATCGCGGATTTCGCCGACGAGGATGATGTCAGGGTCCTGCCGCAGAATGGCCCGCAAGCAGGCGGCGAAGGTGACGCCGATTTCGTGATCGATGGGAATTTGAATGATGCCGTCGATATCGTATTCCACGGGATCTTCCGTGGTGATCAGCTTGTCTT
Source organism: uncultured Pirellulaceae bacterium (assembly GCA_964444865.1). GTDB lineage: Bacteria > Planctomycetota > Planctomycetia > Pirellulales > Pirellulaceae > SXOA01. The sequence goes on from CAYUJE010000520.1 coordinate 2,565, forward strand.
CCAAGCTGTTGAGTTCGCTGAGAGCGGAATAGAGCGTGGTGGTTTTTCCGCTGCCGGTCGGCCCGGTGACGAGCACGATGCCGTTGGGGCGGGAGATAACCTCGCGGAATTGCTTGAGCATGGGTGGATCCATGCCCACCTTGTTCAAGTTGAGCGAAACGACCGAGCGATCAAGCACCCGCATGACGACGCTTTCGCCAAACATCGTCGGCAGGACTGCCACGCGAAGATCGACCGGGTGACCACCGACAGTGAGTTCGATGCGGCCGTCCTGGGGAAGGCGGCGTTCGGCAATGTCCAGATTGGCCATCACCTTCACGCGGGTGGTAATGGCAAACGCCAGGTGCCGCGGCGGAGGAACCATTTCGAACAGCACGCCGTCGGCTTTGATGCGGATGCGGA
>CAYUJE010000521.1:0-2951 GCA_964444865.1 uncultured Pirellulaceae bacterium
CGGACTTTATATTTGGCACACGCTGCTGGAGGTTGCCACGGAACTGGGAGGCGGCGCGGTAGGCACGGCGGTCTTTTATAGTAGTCTGCTCACTCCGTGAGCAGACATGCCAGCACACGGAGTGTGCTGGCTACTAAGCGAGGTAACCTATGACCCCCGAAAAAGCATCCGTCTTTCTCTCCGAGCACCAAGTCAAATTCGTGCTGGCCCAGTTCGTCGATATTCACGGCGTCGCCAAAACCAAGTCCGTCCCGGCCAGTCACTTCACGGATATTCTCGAAGGAGGAGCGGGCTTCGCTGGTTTCGCGGTCTGGGGGCTCGGCCAGGAGCCGCATGATCCCGATTACATGGCGGTCGGCGACGTCTCCACCCTCTCGCTCGTCCCCTGGCAGCCGGGCTACGCCCGCATTGTTTGCAACGGACGCGTCCGCGGAGAGCCTTGGCCTTACGATACGCGGCACATCCTGATCGAGCAGACTGCCCGCCTGGCCGAGCGTGGCTGGGTGATGAACGTTGGCATGGAGCCGGAATTCATGCTGCTGGCGAAGCGAGCCGACGGTAAATTCGGTCCCGCCGACGAAACGGACGCCCTCGATAAGCCCTGCTACGACTACAAAGGTCTCTCCCGCAGCCGCGTGTTTCTGGAAAAGCTGGTCGATTCCCTTACCCAGGTCGATATCGACGTCTACCAGATCGACCATGAGGACGGTAACGGTCAGTTCGAAATCAACTTCACCTACGCCGACGCCCTCACCACCTCCGACCGGCTGATTCTGTTCCGGATGGCGGCCAGCGAAATCGCCCACGAGCTGGGGGCGGTCTGCACCTTCATGCCCAAGCCGTTCTCCAACCGGACCGGCAGTGGGATGCACATGCACATCTCGCTGGCGGACAAGCACAATCCCGGGCACAACCTCTTCTACGACAAAGCCGACAGCCGCGGCTTGGGGCTGTCGAAGCTCGCCTATCACTTCCTTGGTGGCCTCCTCGCCCACGCACCAGCACTTGCGGCACTGAACGCCCCGTCGGTCAATTCGTACAAACGGTTGGTCGTCGGCCGGTCCCTTTCGGGGGCGACATGGGCTCCCGCATTCATTTCCTATGGCGACAATAACCGCACGTCGATGATCCGCATCCCCTTCGGCCGGGTCGAGTTGCGGCTGACCGATTCCTGCGCCAATCCCTATCTCGCCTCCGCTGCCGCCATCGCCGCCGGGCTCGACGGCATCGACCGGAAACTGGATCCCGGCGAGCCGCAGAATTTCAACCACTACACGGCCACGCCCGAAGAATTGACCGCGAAGGGGATCAAAGTCCTCCCTCAATCGCTGCACGAAGCCTTGAACGCCCTGGAGGCGGACCCGCTCTTCGCCGAAAGGTTGGGCCGTCCATTCATCGAAGAATTCATCCGCCTGAAGCGGATGGAGTGGGTAGAATACTCTCGGCACGTCTCCGATTGGGAAGTGTCGCGTTACCTGGAGTTCTTCTAGCCAATCTTCGTAGGACGGGAGTCCCATCCTACAAACTCGAACGACATACCTATCCAATATGTGTGGCATCATCGGCCTCCTCATGAAACACAAGTCGGACCAGCCCTCCCTCGGCCGGCTGATGACGCCGATGTTCGACTGCATGGCGGAGCGCGGCCCGGATTCCGCGGGGCTCGCCATCTTTGAGCCCCCTGTCGGTGCCGGCCTGCGGCGGTTCAACCTGTTCATTCCCGACCGTAAGTATGATTGGAACGCCCTGCTCAAGAATTTCCAAACGCAGACCGGCGCAAAGGGCCAGATCACCCCGCTCGAAAACCACGCCGTCCTCGTGTCGAGCATCGAGCCGGCGGCCATGAAAAACTGGCTCGCCGAATGCGATCCGTCGCCCCACCTCCTCTCCGTCGGCCGGCACATCGACATTTACAAGGACGAGGGACACCCCAGCGACATCGCCCGCCGCTATCATTTCGCCCAGCTCGCCGGCTCCCACTGCGTCGGTCACACGCGGATGGCCACCGAGTCGGCCGTCACTCCCGAACACGCCCATCCCTTCACCGCCGGCGAGGATTTCTGCCTCGTCCACAACGGCTCGCTTTCCAATCCCTACATGCTCCGCCGCAAGTTGGAGGCCCAGGGGCTCCACTTCGAGACCGACAACGACACCGAAGCCGCCTGTCGCTTCATCGAATGGCGGATGCAGCAGGGGGAGACGCTCGACCAGGCCCTGCACACCGCCTTCCAGGAGCTCGACGGGTTTTACACGCTCCTCATCGCGACGGGTGACCAGATGACCCTCGTGCGGGACGCCTTCGCCTGCAAGCCGGCGGTGGTGGCGGAGACGGACCAGTACGTCGCCATCTCCTCCGAGTTCCGCTCGCTCGCCCATCTGCCGGGAGTCGAAAACGCCAACATCTTCGAGCCGCTCCCCGAGGTGATTTACTCATGGAAAGTGTAGTCGCCTCTTCGGCTTCGCTCGACCTGTCCAAAATCAGCGTCCGCGAGCTGAATCAGTTTCTCCATCACGAGCTGCCGCAATCCGGCCTCCAGCACATCGAGATTCTGCATCCAAACGGCATGCACAACCTGACGGTCGGCGTCGATGCCGACTTGGAAATCGACATCCGCGGCCACGCCGGCTACTTCATCGGCGGCATGAACAAGCGGGCTCGCATCACCGTCCACGGCAGCGTCGGTTGGAGCGTGGCGGAGAACATCATGTCGGGCTCGGTCCGCGTGAAAGGGAACGCCTCGGAATGTGCCGGGGCATCGGGCCACGGCGGCCTCGTCGTCATCGAAGGGAACGCCTCCTCCCGCTGCGGCATCTCCATGAAAGGGTGCGACATCGTCGTCGGCGGCTCCGTCGGCCACGTCTCCGCCTTCATGGCCCAAGCCGGCCGCCTCGTCGTCTGCGGCGACGCCGGCCCCGGCCTCGGCGACTCCCTCTACGAAGCCGTCCTCTAC
>CAYUJE010000522.1:0-2939 GCA_964444865.1 uncultured Pirellulaceae bacterium
AGTTGCAACATCGAACTCAGCCGTCCTGGCGGTTTGCGAGCGATCTGAAAACTCGCGTCTTCCTTTTTTTTCGTCCAGATGTTGCCCCCGGTAATTTGAATGGTTTCGCCCGGCAAGCCAATCAAACGTTTGATGTAGTTGATTGTGGCACCTCCAGGAAACTTAAAGACAATCACATCCCACCGCTCCGGCTCACCAATTTCATAGGCGAACTTGCTGACGATGATTCGGTCACCACTGAACGATCGGTCGTTGGGTTTGTTGAAGAGGTCCAGCCGCTGTGTATACCGGCAAACGGGGCAGGTGGTGGTGGTGACGAACTCCCCCTTGGGAGAATTGGTTTCCTGATTCCACTCATTGCTCGCCCCTGTCTTGTACCACTGGCCACATTCGGGGCACTTCACATCCTTGTGGCGCCCCATGAGCGTGGGGGCCATCGAGCCGGTCGGAATTACGAAGGCTTCCGCCACGAACCCGCGAAAGAGCAGGGCCAGAATGATGGCCATCGCGATCGATTCCACGGTCTCCCGCCAGCCACCATCGTTGGGCTTGTCCTGCTTTTTGTCTTTGTCGCCTTCCTTGGGGCCAGAAGGGGGAGATTTCGACATGGGTGGCCAGGTGGGTTGAATTGGCAGGTTGAATTTACTGAGCGGAATGGGGTGACAAGTTGTATTCGCCACCGAAGGGCAGAATATAGCCGAATTAGCCGACGTGGGGAACTTGAATCGGAGCGGGGCCCGGCAGCATCGCACTGTCGATGTGACTTTTGAAGGGCGTTTATTGGGTTCAGTGTGGAGCCTTAACCATTTCCCTGTCAACCACTTATGACAACCGGTTGATTCCTCGCTGAAACGCGATTCAAGGTGCATTTTCAGGACTAACAAAGGAGTCCCAAAACGCTTACCTGAACCGCTAAAAACCGAGATTGCCGAATTTCGGCTTTCTCCTTTACAATCCCGCCCGCATGCTCTGGGGACTGACGGCTGGACCTTGGCTGGTTCGCTCCACGAGGGGATCAGGTCAAGACATTTTTTTGTTCGTTCAAGAGTTCTCACTTTGAGGCCCAAGGCCTAACCCTTTCATTTGGCGTCCACCACCGCCGAACCTGCCATGATCAATCAAGCGACTCCTACGGCTGGATCCGTTTCCTGCGACCTGTGTGGAGCAACGGATGAGGACGAATTGTGTCTGACGGATCGTGACGGCAGTGGCTTACGCACCGTGATCTGCCGCCGCTGCGGACTTGTCTATTCCAACCCGCGACCGGAGCCGGAGCAGGTCCGCGAGTACTACGTGCATAATTACCGCTTGGATTATAAGGCCGTTCTGCAGCCCAAACCCAAGCACGTTTTTCGCTCGAGCAAGATCGCTCTCGCCCGGTACCGGGCAATCGCCAAGTATCTGCAGCCCGGCAATCGCGTGCTGGATTTTGGTGCCGGCAGTGGCGAGGTTGTTTACGTCTTACGCGCCATGGGGTTTGATGCTTCCGGATTCGAGCCCAACCACGGCTATGCGCAAATTGCTTCGCAGGTGCTTGGCCTGCCGGTAACACAAGGCTTCTATCAGGATGCCAAAATAGAGCCGGAGTCGCTGGACTTCGTCACCGCGTTTCACGTTGTCGAACACCTGGAAAGCCCCTGCGACGCCCTGAAGCATGTGCGAAAGTGGTTGAAGCCGGGCGGACATTTGCTGGTGGAAGTCCCCAACGTGGAAGCGGTCTGCCAATGGCCACACAGCCGATTTCATCGAGCGCACTTATACAATTTCAGTCCCGCGACCCTGGAAATGATCGGCCGCAAGGCCGGCCTGAGCGTGGTGGCCAGTTCGGTCACCGCCGACGGCGGCAATATCGCCACCATCTATCAGAAGGGAAAAACGGCAACGCCGGTTTCCGGAGAAATTCCCGGCAACTACGAACGTGTCTCCGCCATTGTCCGCAATCACACTACGCTAAGACACCTCTTCAGCCATTACCCCTACGTCCGACCGCTGCGCACCCTCGCCGCCCGGATGACCGAAAGTCAAGCGACCCGCACCCGCCAAACCTCCAAAGAGATTCTCGACGGCCTGATCGCCAGCGATCGCCGGGCCGCGTGACCTTTGGTGCGTTTCCGCTTCTGTAGGGGAGAGCAAAAACTTTCGCTCCCACGGAGGTTCGTGGGAGCGAAGAATTCATCTCGCGGAGCGAGATGGCTACTTTAGGCGCTCTTGCTGATCACTTCCTGGCTGCTGGGGAATAGGCGGCGTTTGCCGAGGACGATCTGGTCGTCGATGATGTACTTGCTTCCCTTGGGCTGGTCGGGGAGTTCGTACATGATGTCGACCATTACATCTTCGACCACCGAGCGGAGGCCGCGAGCGCCGGTTCCCTTGTTCAGGGCTTTGCCAGCGATGGCCTCGATCGCCTTCTCCGAGAATTCCAGCGAGCACTCTTCCATCTCGAAGAGCGTTTTGTACTGGCGGAGGAGGGCGTTCTTCGGCTCGGTCAGAACCCGCACCAGGCCGGAGTAGTCTAGCGGCGTGAGTGAGGAAATCACCGGCATGCGGCCGACGAGCTCAGGGATCATCCCGTAGCTGAGGATGTCCTCGGTCTGCACCTGCGGAAGAATCTCGGCCAGATCATCCTCGTTCCGCTGGCCGCTCACCTGGCCAAAGCCGAGCGTCTTGCGCCCCAGCCGCTTGCGGACGATGTCCTCGATGCCGACGAACGTGCCGCCGCAGATGAAGAGGATGTTGCTGGTGTCCATCTGGATGTACTGCTGCTCGGGGTGTTTGCGGCCCCCTTGCGGCGGGACATTGGCGACGGTCCCTTCCAGCATTTTGAGGAGGGCCTGCTGTACACCTTCGCCCGAAACGTCGCGTGTGATCGAGACGTTGTGACTGGTCTTGCCGATCTTGTCGATCTCGTCGATGTAGAGGACTCCCCGCTGAGCCGCTTC
>CAYUJE010000523.1:0-2909 GCA_964444865.1 uncultured Pirellulaceae bacterium
TTGAGCTATGCCTGACCAGCCCGCCATAGACTCCGCTCTGCCAAACAGCCCCGACGGGCTGGTCTTGGCATCAGCGATTTGTTCCCCAGCCGGTGGTATGGGTTCCCATCAGAGCGCCAGCATGGGCAAGGATGAATGGCTGACACCGCCCGAAGTCCTGAAAGCGTTGGGTGACTTCGATCTTGATCCATGCAGCCCGATCAATCGCCCGTGGCCGACTGCTGCGAAACACTATACCGCACTGGACAACGGGCTGCGCCAAGTGTGGCACGGGCGCGTCTGGTGCAACCCGCCTTACGGCCGAGAAACGGGCCGCTGGCTGGCACGATGCGCGGAGCACGGTAACGCCACCGCTCTGATCTTCGCACGCACAGAAACGGCGGACTGGGTGGAGCACGTTTGGAAGAAAGCGCACTCGATACTGTTCGTGTGGGGGCGTCTCTACTTCCATCATGTGGACGGAAAACGCGCATCAGCAAACTCTGGCGCCCCGTCCGAGCTTATTGCTTACGACGCGGCAAACGCCGCCAAACTACAATCCTCCGGCATTGCCGGACAACTCGTTACCCTATGAAAATCGTCATCGAAACCAGCGGCGGAGTCGTGGATACCGTCCACGCGAGCGAACCTGGTGTTGTGGTGGACTTGCTTGATTGGGACGAAGTGAGCGACGGTGCAAAGATCTCGGCTGAAGAGGAATCCGAACTACTCGCAGAAGCGACCAAAGACACCCCGCACATTGCGCGGTGGGAAGCGCAGCAACCAGCAACACCCATGAACCTGAACATCCCCGATCACGAAAACGAAGGCGACAAATACCCCGGCGACATCCAGCCCGGAAGCTACTCACACGAGCAAGTGGTCGAGCTGCTGCGCAAGCACAAGGCCGACCCGGAAGCCGTCCAGTTCATCGCGGACATGCTTGAACGATGAATATTCAAAACACCCCACGCCTCGTCAGGCTGGGGAACGACGAAGTGGAGCGACTGCGCAAATGAAGGCGTCCAAACTCAAGCAAACCGCGCCGCGCAGTTCGCTCGCACGCCTGGTTCGGCGTCGTTGCGACCGCACCGAGAGAACCGTGTGGCGTCTCTGGACTACCTACCCGAAAGGGGTGGAGGGCGGGAAGGACTGCGTGACAGCTATGTGGCTCAGAGAGAAGCCGCCCACCGCCAAGATGCTGGAGAAAGAAATGCAATGGCACCCTCACGGCTCCAAGTTTTCGCTATCGCGTGAACGGCATACGGAGTGGGCGGAGTGGCAGGCGACGCCGAACAGAGTAATCAACGAACGGGAGGCCGACTAAATGGGACTCGACCCATCCAACCTGCCGGAGAACATCAGGCGCGCTCACTTGCGACCGGCGGACCCGCGCAGCCGACCATCGCCGACATGGAAGTGCCCACATTGCGGATTCACAAACGGATCGCTTACCGCAAAATGCGCCGCGTGCCACAAGCTGCCAGGCGACCCGGCAATCCGGCCAGCAACACCGCTGCTCCAGATTCAGCCATCGGACAGGCAGCAGTGGGAGCAAGGCGACGCGGGGGCGTGCGGCAGGCAAAAGCCGATGACTGCGGAAAAGTTCGACTCAAACGTGGACTCTGGAGGCAGGATGAAGGCGGGAAATGTGACATGGGAGGAATACAACCCAACTGCAGGAACAAAGACCTCCCACCCGGCGCCGGGAGAGAGCATTACCTTCTGGGTGGACGGCAAGCCCGAGCCAGCCGGAAGCAAGCAGGCGTTCTGCCCAACCAAGCCAAACGGCGAGCCGTACCGAGGCCCAACCGGCAGAATTATCATCAACGTCGTGGACGACAACCCAAGGTCCAAGGAATGGAAGAAGGTCGTCGCCAGAGCCGCCAGACAGCACTTCACCCGCGAGCCGCACGACGGCCCGGTGGAGTGCCGCCTCGAGTTCGTGGTCACCAGACCGCAATACCACTTCGGCACAGGCAAGAACGCCGAGCGACTGAAAGACGCAGCCGCCCACTTTCCGACCGCAAAACCCGACACGCTAAAACTCAGCCGCGGAACCGAGGATGCGCTCACCGGCATCGCGTGGATTGATGACAGCCAGGTAGTAAACCAGACCGCCACCAAACGCTACGGAACCCGTCCGGGCGTCCAGATCACCATCTCGGCGGTCACGGTGATCCACGCAGGCACCAGTACCCCAGCCACCACCGCTCCGGAGCAGCCAACCGAGGAAGAACTCCCGCTGCCGCTATGACCACCACCCACACCCTCAACGGCACCACCCACCAGATCACTACCTGCCAACAGTGCTGCGGAACCGGCACCAAGCGCCGGGAGATCGAGGACCAGCGCTGCAAAGGAGGCAAGACCACGATCACCCTCGACTGCAAGCCGTGCAAAGGACGAGGCTATACCAGAACCCATCAACCATGACCAAACCATCCCGAGAAACCATTGCCAAACGCATCAAGGCCGGCTGGGATCCAGAGCGAGCCAGAACGCTCCCGCCACTGAAGGTCGGCAACAAGCCAAAGGAGGGTTGGCGGCCGTACGTTTACCCGAAGGGGGGCCGCTGGTGGGGCAACGTCCGCGGACCAGGCGACAAGCGCGTCTATCTCGGCATCTACCCTACCCGCCAAGACGCCGAGGACGCCGCAGCGCGCTACATCCTGACCGGCCAGAAGCCGCCGCGGTCGAACGCCCGCTGGGCCAAGCCTAGAGAGCCAAAAGCGCAGCAGCCAAAGCGGGCGATCCAAGCCGCGAAACCAGCGCCGGCCACGATCACCCCAGCGCGCAGAAACCCCGACGAGAGGATTGCCATGATGAAGCAAATCTGGAGGTCGATGCGATGAAACACCGCCACTTGCCAAATAGCCCCGAGGCCGAGAAAGGATTCCTCTGCTCCTTCCTGCTATGCCCTCGCGAGA
>CAYUJE010000524.1:0-2908 GCA_964444865.1 uncultured Pirellulaceae bacterium
CCACTCCCATTGGGTGTTTGCGTCTTTTTCAAAAACTCATAGCCGTCGTTGTACCAGGTGGGCTCCTTCACGGCTCGCCCTGCAGCCGCTTCCATAAAGCTGCGACAACGTTCCAGGGCATAGAGGTAGTAATGCGTGAAGCCGGGAGGATCAATTTTGTAGTTCTTCGCCAGCCAGGTTTTCCCTCGTTCCTGGGCAGCCCGGAGAAGTCTGCCATCCACATTGGTAGCCGGTCCCTTTTTCACGGCGGCTGCTTTCATCGGACGAAGGGCAGGGGGGAGCTTGCTGTTGAGGTCGCTGTGCAATTCACTCAGGCCCAAGAGGTCTGCAGCCATGTACGTGCAACCGAGTCCGGCTGTTGACATCCCCGGCGCGGCCGTATCCTGCTTGACCAGCACCATCCGGTCGGTGTCAGTCGCTTCTTTCCCTTGATAACCCCAGTTCCCTTGCGGGTCTTGGGTGCGAATCAGCCATTCGGTGACTCGTTCGATGGACTTCTGGGAGATGGGAATTCCCACGGCGTTCATTTCCCAGAAGCTGAGCATGCCGTATTGCGTCATCGAGGTGTCCCCCGTTTGCTTGTCGGCATATCCCCAGCCGCCGCACGATTTTTGGCGATCCTCAAGCGAATCTCGCAGCTTGACGATCTCCGGCTGGTATTTACTGGGATTGAGTGTGCAGAGAAAGATGATGGCGATGCCAGTGCTGTAAATGTCCGCCCCCACTTCTCCTTTCGTGGAAGCCAGACAGGCATTCACGGCCTCAACCACTTTGGGGTGTTTTTCATCCGCACCGTCCTTAAGAAATGCCAAGGCAATCAAGCATCGCCCACCCAGTCGCCCTTCCTTGGACGTTTCCAGGTATTTGAGTCCCTTTTTGATGACCGTCCGCACCTCCGGGCTGTCCGGAGTATGAGCAGCAGCGGACCCGGGAAAAACTGCCAGAATCAGAGCAATTCCGGCAACGGAAAAACAGCCTGGGCGCAGTAGAGCTTGCATGAGTCGTCTCTCCATCATTCAGATTCCCACCCCAACAGCCGCGATACGCCGCTGGGGAATCTAACAGCGATGCTAACTGTCTGGCGAGGCGATGTCAACAAAAGTTGGCGGAAGACAGCCAGTCATGCTCCCCTTCTTTGCCAGGTGGCAAGAGGATCCTTCCTTGATACGAGACAGTCCACTCCTTCATGCACAACAACTCAGGTTGCGTCAGCAGCGTCGAAACGATGTCGGCAACCCGAGAATCCGAAAACCCCTGGTGCCCACGGACTTCAATTTTTCCAGGAGCCAGCATCGCGGCAAGTGCGTTCCCCTTGTAATCGTCCTCATAAGAAATGCCAGGAGCTTTTTGGTCCCGATGCTCTTGGGAAACTGAAAACACAATTGCCCCATTGGCATTAAAGACCATCTTGGCGGAAAAGCTGCTTTTAGCCAGCAGTGAGGTCAGATAGTCGGCTCCAAGGATGAGCATGTGATCCTCTGGGCAAGCCGGAAGCCTACCCCACGTTAGTACCCATACCTCTCAAAATACGCTCCCCACCGCTGCCGGATTTCTGTTTTCAGCTCTTCATCCAGGTCGTGCTTGTTCGGCTGGTAGTCCTTTTGTTTGCTGACGTACGCTTCCAAGGCCGGCCGCATGGCGGCAAAGTCTTCCAGGCCAAGCTCCCGGTAAACTCGCTCCACTTCCGCCACCGGGTTTTGGACCAGATTCTCATACCGCAACTCGGAGATGTTTTGAGGATCGATCTCCTGCCGCTGTTTTTCAAACCCGCGGTACATGCGGGTCAGACATTCATAGACAAATTCTCTTCGCTGCTCTTCATCGGCCGCGGTGCCCCTTGGAATCTGCAGGCCCTGCACCTCGTCGAGCGACTTCCAAAGGCGGACCGTGGAAGGAAAGAGAGCGTAGGGATCGCGGACAATGTGAATGAACTTGGCACCCGGGAAAAGGCGGCTGAGAAAAGCGACGCGGCCAGTGTGCGGCGGCGACTTCAGCAAAACTCGCTTGCCGTTGACGAAGGTAATCGCTTTCACGAAGTCGCGCAGCCCCTTCTCAAACTTCTTCAGGTCTGCCTCATCGCACCCCTCCATGTCCAGAAATTCCAGGTAAGGCGGCGGGTCATTGGGAAAGGCCATCCGCTCATAGGGCGTGGGGGCGGCGAGCGTCAATAACGCGAATTCATCTTCCTGGGGGCGAGTCCACCCCGCCGTGACGTTGTCCATCGGTCGATGCTTGGGCAGCAGCCAGCCCCCAAAAGTCCGCATCATCCAGCCCGTCAGCAAGAAGTGCCGCGGCGCGAAGCATTGGTAAGTATCAGGCGTGGCAAACCGGCTATCGAGTTCCAGTAGCTCGTGCAAATAGGTGGTTCCACTCCGCCAATGTCCCAAGATAAAGACGGGCGATTGTTCGATCACGGTGGCATCAATCTTGCGGCCATAAATCAGACGCTGCAAAATCCCCATCAGCGAATTGCACGGCGTAAACAGCGTGATCATCAGCACCATCGGCCAGCGGAGCGGATGAATGCGAAAGCGATGCTTCGCGCAAAGTCGAATCCATTCGCTAAACCGCAACCCGTGCCAGAACCGGGGGCTCCAAAACGGATACGGATGGTATTTCGGCGCGGGCTTCTTAGCCGGCGGCTTTGGGGAAGATTGCGTCATGCGGGGAGCAAATCCGAGGAGGTAAAGACCCGCATTATAGGTGCGACGTCCATTTCTAGTAACCGGCAAAAAGGGGTCGGGAGGAGTTTCGCGTCCCAGTTCCCTCAATGTGGAAAAGTTGCTCACGCGAAACCCCTCCCGACCCCCGTCGATTGCAGGGTTCACGCCCACGGCACTGCGTGGGCGCGACCGTTCTGGAAAAGTTCCAACGGGGAACGGCCACAAAAAACGCAAAAAGACACAAA
>CAYUJE010000525.1:0-2901 GCA_964444865.1 uncultured Pirellulaceae bacterium
CTCACTGGCTTTGCGGTGGACCCGCTGCACTCGCGGGGAAACAACCGGATGCAGTATTTGTTCCTCAACGGGCGGCATATCCGGGACCGGTCGCTGCAACATGCCTTTGGTGAGGCATATCGGGGCTTGCTATTACATGGGCGATTTCCCATTGGCTTTTTGCGGCTGGAGCTACCGCCGGATCAGGTAGATGTCAATGTGCATCCGACCAAGCTGGAAGTTCGCTTTCAGGACAGCGGGCGGGTTTACTCGTTGCTGCTCGGCTCGCTCCGCAAGCGATTTTTGGCGACCGACCTGACCGCCAAAGTGCGGACTCCCTCGTCCGAGGAAGGAGACCCGGCAGCCGCCCATGATCAAGCGGCCACGGCCACGCAGCGGCAGGAATTGGTGCAGTGGGCGAAGGGCCAACTATCCGGCAATAGCGGCGCTACGGTGGTGGCCCATTCCGACGAGGACGAGCAAGCCGCTCTGGAACTCCGATTCGACAAACCACCGGACCAGATGCTGCACCTCAATCGGATTGATCGCTCCTGGTCAGCGGTCGGTGGCCCGCAGGCGTTTAACGGTGCTCCGAAAGCGGATGCGGCAGTTTCCGAAGAAGTGCCCGCGAGCAGCGTAGCCGTTCCCGCCACAATTCTTGGCTTCCCCAATCGGTCACACCTGGGCTTTCAGATTCACAATCGCTATCTGGTGACCGAGAACGAAGCGGGGATGGTGGTCATCGACCAGCACGCGCTGCACGAACGGGTCCTCTACGAGCAGATTCGCCTAAAAGTCTATTCCGGCCGGCTGGAGGCGCAGCGGCTGCTTGTGCCGGAGCCTGTTTCCCTCGCACCCGCCGAAGCAGCGGCGGCGCTGGAGGCGAAAGAGACGCTGGCGAAGCTCGGCATCGACATCGAACCTTTCGGCGGCGACACGGTCCTGGTCTCCAGCTATCCGGCGATGCTGGCGGGCATCGATCCGGCTGAACTTCTAAGGCAAGTGATTGATGGTCTGCTGGCGGGAGGAAAATCGCTGGAACGCCGCGACTTGCTCGATGAGATTTTGCACATGGTCGCCTGCAAAGCGGCCATTAAGGCGGGTGATTATTTGGCTCCCGAGGAAATCACGGCACTACTCGAACAGCGGCACCATTATCAAGATACCCATCACTGCCCGCATGGCCGACCAACGGCGTTGGTCTTCACGCGGGAAGAATTGGACAAGCGATTCAAGAGGACGTGATGGCGGAGTTGAGCTGCCGCGCATGACCGTGCTAGTGCTTGTCGAGGGCTCGGTCGAGATTGAAAGCGGCGCTAATGAGAGCCAGGTGAGTGAAGGCTTGGGGGAAGTTGCCGAGTGCCTCGCCAGTGTGGCTGGTTTCTTCGGCATACAACCCCTGGTGGTTGGCATAGCCCAGCATCCGCTCGAACAGCAGCCGGGCCTCGTCGAGTTTGCGAGGGTCGGCTTGGCCGGCGCGGGTCAGAGCTTCCACGAGCCAGAACGTGCACATATTGAAGGTTCCCTCGTGCCCCGGCAGGCCGTCGTGCGAGGCATCGGTGTCGTAGCGAAAGACGAGACTGTCGGTCACCAGGCCGCCGTCGCGCGGGGGCCGGTTGATGGCGGCAATAGTCTTCAGCATCCGGGGATCAGTCGGCGACAGAAAAAAGACGAGCGGCATGATCAGGTTGGACGCATCCAGCGACTCGCTGCCATAGGACTGCACGAACGACTGCCGCGATGGGGACCAGCCATGCGTATTGATGTCTTCGTAGATTTGATTTCTCACCTTGCGCCAACGCGTTTCATCGGCGGGAAAAGAACGCTTTTGCGCCAGACGCAATCCTCGGTCCATGGCGACCCAGCACATCAGCTTGGAATAGACAAATTGCTGCCGGCCGCTGCGGACTTCCCAAATTCCTTCATCGGCCCGGTTCCAATTGTCACAGAGCCACTCAAGCATGGATCGCAACGGGGTCCAGGCTTCGTAGGAAATCGGCGTGCCGTGCTTGTTAAACAAGTAAACCGAGTCGAGCAGTTCGCCGTAGATGTCCAATTGAAATTGGCCGCTGGCACCGTTGCCAATCCGCACCGGCCCCGAGCCCCGATATCCTTCCAAATGGTCGAGCGTTGTTTCAGGCAATTCATGCCGGCCGTCGATACCATACATGATCTGCAGGGGTCCGTCTTCGTGACCTTCGCGATATCGCTTGTTGAGCCAGTTCATAAACGCAGCCGCCTCGGAACTGAATCCCAGCCGCAGAAATCCATACACCGTGAATGCCGCATCGCGAATCCAGGTATAGCGGTAGTCCCAGTTGCGAACGCCTCCGATCAACTCCGGCAAACTGCAGGTGGGGGCGGCCACAATCGCCCCCGTTGGCTCAAAGGTCAGCAGCTTGAGAGTCAGAGCCGAACGATGGACCATTTCCCGCCAACGGCCGGTATAGTTGCAGCGAGAAATCCAGCGCCGCCAGTAGGCGACGGTGCTTTGAAACAACGCCTCACAGTTCTCATGCGTTGGACTGGAACGCTGATGCGCCGAGCCGTCGATTCGGTGCAGCGTAAAAACAGCGGAGTCTTCTTCTTCGAGTACGAACTCCACTTCCGCGCCGCTGTTCACCACTTGCAACGGCAAGTTGGTGACCAGTTCCAACGTCAATCCAGGCCCTTCAAAGACCACTCCCTTTTCAGACCTGTGAACCGTGTGCTGAGCCCGGGCGTAGTCGAATGCCGGGTGGCAGCGCATACGGAACCGCATCGAGCCCCGCGACATTTTAACGCGACGTACAAGCTGGTCTTGCCAGCGAGCTTCCGCGCGCGAACCGACCGGCATAAAGTCTTCGAGTTGGGCAACTCCCTCGGGGCTTAGAGCGGGTACATTTTAGGTGTAGCGGTAGCCGCAGTGTTTGAAGTAGTTGC
>CAYUJE010000526.1:0-2895 GCA_964444865.1 uncultured Pirellulaceae bacterium
CGGGGGGAGTTTCACCTTCAACCTAGAAATCGGAAACGAAAATTCGCAAGATGCCGCCGGGTTCATCCCGGTGGAGTTTCACCTTGGACCTCGGGTACAAGGACGGAGGAAAGAGGTGAGCCTCCCCCCGGACCAGCCCGGGGGCATCCCAGCGACTTTTTTCTCTATTTTCTAGGTGGAAAGTGAGCCTCCGCCGAGGCAAGCTCGGAGACATCCCGCCGGTGGTTGGTGTCTTCGCCCCCGGCGAGCTTGCCTCGCCGGAGCGTGGGTTTGGTAACCAGAAGGGTTGCAAAGAAAAAATCACCGCTACCGGCGGGCTGGTCCCGCCGGGGCGATATTTGGGATTGGGAGGGCGCCGCGGAAACATCGCTCCACCCGGACGAGTCGGGCGGTGGCGGGGTGGACGCCTTTGTATCGCGTTCTGGTTTCCAAACATCGCTCCGGCGGGACGAGCCCGCCGGTGGCGTTCTTTGTTTGATGCGTTTGGCTAGTGCAGAGTCATTTCACCAACCGGGACGAGCCCGGTGGGGTCTCACGTTGGAGTCCCGCCTTTAGGCGGTCCCCGGAGCCGGCTAAAGCCGGGACTCCAGCGCCTGCGCCAAGGCAAAAAGATTATTTTGTTTAGTAGTGAACAAAATAGATGTTTCGCGCATCTTAAGGATGGGGACTTGGTGCGCGCGGAAGGGTGGCTGGCGAGCGCCGGTTCCGGAAGTTGGGTGGCGGCTTATCGCTGCTTATCGCCCGGAGGCGTGAATCAGGGCGGGCAGTGTTCGCAAATGTTGGAGCGGTTGAGGGTTACGGCGAGTGGCGGGGTGGAAAGTGAATTGAAAAAGAGCTTATCACGCGGTGGAATGTCGGGAGTGATTGATGGGTTCGGCTGCACGGAAAGTCAAAGTCAGTAAGGACTTATGAAAGTACACTGGTTCGTATGTGAATCAAGAATGGACGTATTTTGGCAAAAAGGAATCATGAATATCGCCATAAGGCGAGGAGTGGCAAGGGGTTGCGAAGAGCTGCCTGCCGGGAGAGAGGAGCATGAATCCGATGAATCCAAGGGATCCAACATCGTGCCTGACTTCCACACCCTCTGGTTCCCAGGCGCTGCCTGGGAACCCACTGCCACGAGGCTCTGCCTCGCCTGGCCTCGCGCGGACGGGAGGCGGAGCCTCCAGGAAGTGCGTTCCCAGGCAGAGCCTGGGAACGAGGGATGGCTATCATCATGCTTGAGTTTCGTGGCGATCATGCGGAACGTTGCGCTGTTTTTTGCTAGAACTGGTTTCCAAAGGGGTCGGGTACGTCGCCGCCACCATTTTTGATCGGCAAATCGAATCGTGGCTCCGAGCCAGACCTCTTTTTCAACAGACACTTACATCCCAGGGCACCCACCATGCGAATTGCACTCGGTCAAATCTGGCAGGAAACCAACACCCTCAATCCGGTCCGGACCACGCGGCTGGATTTTGAGGCGTTTGGCGTTTCTCGCGGAGAAGAGATGCTGCGGACGATGGCCACCACCAATGAATTGGGGGGCTTCATCCAGGCGCTGAAAAAATGGCCGGAAAATCCGCAACTCGTCGGTCTCGTTCGGCTCCCCGCCTGGCCGGCGGGAATGGCGACAGCCGAGACCTTTGAGTGGATGAAGCAGGAAGTGTTGTCGTCGCTGGAAAAGGCTCTCCCTGTCGATGCCGTTTTGCTGGCTCTGCATGGTTCGATGTCGGCAGAAGAGCACCCCGATGTGGAAGGAGAGATTCTGGAAGCCGTCCGCCATCTGATTGGCCCCAACATTCCGCTCGTCAGCACGCTCGATTTGCATGCCAATATCACTCCTCGCATGGTCGCTGCTGCCGACGCGATGGTGCTTTACCACACCATTCCCCACGTCGATATCTACGAGACGGGAATCCGCGGAGCGGCCGTGCTGCGGCGAATCTTGGTGGACGGAGCCAGGCCCACCACGGCTTT
Source organism: uncultured Pirellulaceae bacterium (assembly GCA_964444865.1). Lineage (GTDB taxonomy): Bacteria > Planctomycetota > Planctomycetia > Pirellulales > Pirellulaceae > SXOA01. The sequence continues at coordinate 1,963 of CAYUJE010000526.1, forward strand.
CGCCAAGGTGCCGGCTTCGTTTCCCGCGGAGAAGGCGAATTCCGAGCTGGCAACCGGCATGAGTTCCGAGTTCAAGCGGAAAGTGCAAGCCTGGGAAGCCCGCCCCGACGTTCTCGCCGCCGGCCTCGCCACCGTTCAGCCCTGGCTGGATATTCCTGAGTTTGGCTCGTCGGTGATGATTACGACGGATAACGATCCTGCTCTCGCGGAAAAGCTCTGTGCCGAACTCGCCGCGGAACTTTGGGCGCGGCGAAAGGAATATCTGCCGGAACTCTTCACGGCCGAGGAAGGAGTGCAAAAGGCATTGGCCCATCCGGAGGGGTTGACCGTCCTGAGCGACGCGGCTGACGCCACCACCAGCGGCGCGCCGGGTGACAGTGTCTGGATTCTTCGCGAATTGGTCAAACACGATTGGCCGCGAGCGGCGCTGGTGACCGTTGTCTCCCCTGAGATTGTGCAGCAGGCGGAAGCGCTGGGAGTTGGCGCGGAACTTTCGTTTTCGCTGGGCGGAGTTCGGGACAATCGTTTCGGCACCAAGATCGAGTTTCCCGCGAAGGTGGAAAAATTATTCGATGCCCAGTTCACGCTTTCCGGCCACATTGGCAAAAACCTCCCCATCAACATGGGCCGCTGCGCGGTGCTGCGACAGAGTCGCCTTTCGCTCCGCGAAAGTACGTCCTTTCGCGGAGCGAAAGGAGACAATTAGATTAGCGGCGCTACAAGGTAAGTGGCAACCGTCCCCCCATTCCGCCCCTGCCGCAAGGGGCTCTGCTTCCCTAAAATCACGGCATGATGCCAAACACTCCCAGCCATTTCGCCGACCGCTTGATCGGTGCCATTCGCCGCAAAAAGAACGCCGTACTCGTGGGGCTCGATCCACGGGCGGAGAGCCTCCCCAAGGGACTGCTTTCTGGGGAAGGAAACGAGGGGGTG
>CAYUJE010000527.1:0-2893 GCA_964444865.1 uncultured Pirellulaceae bacterium
TAGCTTTCTTTAAGCTTGCTCTGGCGGTACAGTTTGGCCAGCCACCAGCACAGCGCGGACAGGATGGCGAGTCCGACCATCCGAGGCGGCAACAATGCAAAGTCTGCGTCTGCCCGTGTCACCATGGCCACAAAGGCCTGAATGACAGCAGCCCATGCGATTCCGAAGAGCACCGCAAACACAAGCCGTGGAATGAAGATCGCCGCTACAATGCATGGTAGGGCGACTATCGGATCGAGAATTGAACCGACAACCTGCACTAGGAAAACCAGAACGCTCATTTACACCCCCGCTGAAATGAGACCAAGAACCGTCAGGACGGCGGAGATTTGCGCGACCTCCCGCCAAGCCCTGGAATCGCATCCACCGCAGAAGAAGCAAAACACGAAACAAACGGCATAAAGCAGAAGCGCGATGACGATCTGGTCAAAGCCGAGCATCACGAGCCCATGCAGGCGGCGCCGGCTTTCGCGGCCCGGCCCATTATGTCGGCCCGTTTAACCAATTCGTCAGTTTCGCCCAATGCCTTCAGGTCCCCCTCGGTCAGGCGGCCCGCCGTTTTGGCTTGGCTGATGGCCTCGTTGACCGCCTGGAGCATATTGTCCACATCCTTAACGGATTCCTGCCGGGCTATTTCGGGGGTAACCCCTTTGGGGGCCGGGGGAATGGACTGGGCGGTCTTCAGGTCGGCGGGGTCTACGAAGCCCGCCACATCCTGACGAACGACGCGGGATACAGCCCGGTCCAGGTCCGCCCTGGCTGCCGCTTGTTGCTCGGCTCTCATTCCGTCTATAGCGGCCTGGACCTGTCCAAGACTCGCCTGCCGGCGGGGCAGTGGAATGTCGTTCCTGGCGAGCAAGGCTGAGACGGCTTTATTGCCCTCCCTGTCGGCCATTTCCTTGAGCCTGGAGTCGATATTGCTCCGTTCGGCCTGCAAAACCCGGCGTTGCTCCAACGGCTCCACGGTCGCTCTCAGGGCTTCCGGCGTGGTGTTCGTCAGCAGTTCATCCTTACGGGTTTCTAGAGCCTTCCGCTCGGTCAGCCCCGCTTTGGCAAGGTCAGTCTCCACGGCGTCCAGACGGGCCAGGGTTTCCTGGGCTGCCACCCCAGCCCTCTCGTTGATGGATAGGCCCGCGATTTGCTCATCGATCTGCGCCGCCCTGATGCGAAGCGATTCAGCCTCTGACAGGTTGGCCAAGACCGGCATGTCGATCAGCGGCATATCTTGAGCGGTAATCCCGTAGACATCGCGCAAGGTGGCTTCCATAGCGGGCGGAAGATCAGCGCTGCGCCCCAACGAAGTACCAGATAGCAACTCCTGCCGCAGAAAGAACGCCTCCACGTCAACCGGGCGACCCTCAGCCACTTGGGCTATGGCCGTCCTTAACGACGCCTCACGCTCAGCCGGCTCCATCGCGTCGATCTGCCTGGCCAGGGGTCCGCGAACGCTATCGGCAACAGCCCCAAATCCCGCATGCAACCCGCCACCCAGGACGGTCCCGAAGGCGAGGTTGAGCATCGAGTCCGCAGCCGTGTAGTCCGCCTGTTCGGATTTCGCCACGCCATAGACGATGGGCTCCAGAAGGGCGGCACCAGCCAAGCCTTCGACAGCACCGACTCTAGCCCGTATCCCAGCCCTTCCCAGGGCCGATCCAGCACCTTCAAGCCATAGGGCGTAACGTGAGGGGCCAACGACTGGGATAAAGGCCGAGGCGATGTTAAGGGGGTCTAGGGCCGAGGCCGCTAGGCCAACACCAAAACGGGCGGACCACTGCCCCGCCCCACCCTGGGCGCGGCGAAATACATCCTCGCGCTGTAGTTCTTCCCGCTTCAGGCGGTTTAATTCCTCTGCCACGCCTTCGGTTGTCGCCGCGTCGAATGTCAGCTTTCCTTCGATACCGAATCGCTGGTTCGCCTCGTCGGGCTCCATCAACCGAGGAGCGGATTCGTCGTCCTCCATTTCCCCGAGGATGCCCGCCACGTCTTGACGGCTGCGGCGGATTTCGCGGAATAAGCTGGGGGTCGGATTTCGGGTGAACGCATCCTCTAAGGTCGCGTTCAGGACTTCCGTCGTGGAGGATGGAACGACGTTGGTGCCTTGGCGGTCTAGGGCTCTGTTGGTTTCGATCAGCTCCGTGAGGAAGCCCACCATTATTCGACCGTCACTGAGTCGGCTGGTGCGCCAGTGATGCCCCTCACAGTGGCCTTACGCCGGGCGGGATCGGTCGTGGGGTTGTCGGGCGCAACCTTCGTTGTGCGGGCGGCCTCGTTGAACTTGAACTCCAGCCGGGAGCCGTCCAATCGCAAGACGGGCTGTTGGTTCACGTCAAGGCGCAGCCACCCATCATCGGTTTCGTTGGTGATCCAGATACCCCGCTTCGCCGCAGAGAGCATGATCGCCTGACGACGTTCTGTCGATAGATCGGCATTGCCCCCTGGGTCGCGCAAATCGGTTGCAGTAAGCGTGCTCAACAACCGGTCCGCCGTATCCTCGGCTTCTCGGGCCATTTCCTTCGGCACCCGGGCGTTGTGCTGGCTGTCTTGGATGAAGGAGTATTTCCCCACCAGGTCATCCACGGCACGCTTGGCCGCATCGCTGGGGCTCATGGTCGCCCTGTAGCGGTAGGCCAGGAGTTTCGCCGCCTCGTCCACATCCCCCGCGATCATCGATCCATCCGGGGCATAGGCCAGAGTGGAGCGGAATTCACCGAGAGACGAGGTAACGTTTTCGTCGATGTCCTTGGCATCCTCACCAACACCCGTGCGAAGGCTGCCCTTCTGCTGGGCCTCAGTTCTAAGAGCCTCACCCAGGGCCTTTCTCGCAACGGGGTTATCGACGGTCGCGAGAACACGGTAAGAGGACGGCAGTTTCGCTTGGACGAGATCGCGATAA
>CAYUJE010000528.1:0-2869 GCA_964444865.1 uncultured Pirellulaceae bacterium
TTCTTCGAAACCGCTGTGCGGCCGGTGCTGGTCGAGCATTGCCAGAAGTGCCATGGCGAAAAGAAACAATGGAGCAATTTTCGGCTCGATTCGCGTGAGGCGATTCTGAAAGGGGGCGATTATGGCCCCGGCATCGTTCCGGGCAAGCCGGAGGAAAGCCTGCTCATCAAGGCGATTCGCCACACCGAGGAAGACCTCAAGATGCCCAAGGAAGGGAAACTGACCGACCGGCAGATTGCCGATCTTGTGAAATGGGTGGAGATGGGAGCACCCTTTTCGCCCGCGGTGGTCGCGGCGGGGCGGACGCGGGATCCAAATCATTGGGCATTTCAGCCGCCCCAGAACCCACCTTTGCCAGCCGTAAAGGATGCCGACTGGCCGGCAAATGGGATCGACAGCTTCATCCTCGCGAAGCTGCAGGAAAAGGACCAGAGTCCAGCCCCCGTTGCTGGCAGGCGAACCCTGCTTCGTCGTCTCAGTTTCGATCTGGTTGGCTTGCCTCCTTCGCCCGACGATATTGCCGCTTACCTCGCCGACGACAGTCCCGACGCCACGGCCCGCCTCATCGATCGCTTGCTGGCCTCCCCTGCTTATGGCGAACGCTGGGGTCGCCACTGGCTCGATGTGGCCCGCTATGCGGATTCGAATGGCCTCGATGAAAACGTCGCCCACGGCAATGCTTGGCGCTATCGCGACTATGTCGTGGCCGCCTTCAATGAGGACCGGTCTTACGACCAATTCCTTACCGAGCAGCTTGCCGGTGATCTGCTCACTGCGGAAAACGAAGCCCAGCGGCAGCGGAATTTGATTGCCACAGGGTTTTTGGTCATCGGTCCGAAGGTTTTGGCCGAGGTGGATCAGGACAAGATGCAGATGGATATTGTGGATGAGCAGATCGACACCGTCGGCCGGGCGCTCCTCGGGCTGACGCTCGGGTGTGCCCGTTGCCACGACCACAAGTTCGATCCGATTCAGACAGCCGACTATTACGGCCTGGCGGGGGTCTTCAAAAGCACGAAGACAATGGAGACTTACACCAAAGTCGCGAAGTGGAACGAGAATCCACTCTGGGATTTCGCCCCCAAAACGCCTGGCGACACCGACCCGCCCACTGCGATGGGAGTGACCGAAGACAAAATCATCGACGTCGCCATCAACATCCGCGGCAACCCGCAAAAGCTGGGAGAAGTCGCCCTGCGGCATGTTCCGCCCGTCGTCCGCGGGCCCGCGACTCCCGCGTTCACACCAACGGAGAGCGGCCGACGGGAGTTAGCCCAGTGGATGACCGACGCCAAGAACCCGCTTACCAGCCGCGTGATGGCGAACCGTGTGTGGCGCTGGCATTTCGGGCAGGGAATTGTGAAATCGACCGACAATTTCGGCCTCTTAGGCGAGAAGCCGACTCACCCGGAACTCCTCGACTGGCTGTCGCTCCGTTTCACTGAAGGAGGCTGGTCGATCAAGAAGCTCCACCGAGTGATGCTGAATTCCAGCACGTGGCAACAAAGTACTCTTCACGCTCCGCGTGAAGAAAAGAGTGGTCCGCTTGCTCCGCAAGCGGACATTCATCTCGCGGAGCGAGATGAGAACTATGGCCGCATGACCATCCGCCGGTTGGAAGCGGAAGAGGTGCGGGATTCTCTGCTCGCCGTCAGCGGCCAGGTGGATTCCTCGATGGGGGGCTCGCTCCTCAAGATCAAGAACCGGGGCTACTTCTTCGACCACACCTCCAAAGACCTCACCGACTACACCAGCCGCCGCCGCTCGCTCTACCTGCCGGTGGTCCGGAACAACGTCTACGACGTCTTCGCCCTCCTCGACTACCCCGACGCCGCCATCCCCAGCGGCGACCGGTCCACCACCACCGTCCCAACACAAGCCCTGCTGATGCTCAACAGCGACCTGGTCATGCAATCAGCCGCGGCTTTGGCAGAGCGACTGCTCAGCGAACCGGGCAGTGATGAAGACCGGCTGCGGAGACTGTCAGTTGTTGTGTATGGACGAGAGAGCTCGGCAGCAGAGGTTGCGGGGAATGGCGAGTTTTTGAGAACCCTCGACAAGTCGCTGGCTGCTTCGGTTCCCGATGAGAAGGCGAGGAAGCTAAAGACGTGGGGAGTGATGTGCCACACGGCGATTGCGGCGAACGAGTTCATGTATGTGAAATAGTGCCTGGCGCTCCCAAGGAAGACAAGTGTCGTTGACCGCGTTACAAGTTTCGAGCATTACAGCGAGCATGGACTTTGCTTCCATGCTGGCGAAGTGTAAAGACTTTGGAGCCGTTTTTGACGGCCGAATTGACTTGAGAGGTGCAATGGCCCGGTTTGACCACAGAAACCTCGACCTTTCTCGATTTATTTTTGACGAGTCGAATCTCACCGGGTCACGATTCACCAATTGTTCGGCGACCGGCGCATCCTTTCGACGAGTCACACTCCGTGATGTACGCTTCGCGAACGAACCGGGCTTTCAGTGCTCTTTTGAATCCGCTGACTTTACAGAGGCGGTAATTGAGAACTGCTACTTCGGACCAAAGACGCTCAACTTGCGAAATGCCAGTTTTCGCAAGTGCGAATTGAGAAAGACGAAATTTATGCTCGGCAGTCTACAGAAATGCGATTTCTATGGTGCCAAGCTTGCCGACGTCGATCTTCGCGGAGCCGACTTGACTAATGCTTCGTTCGCTCACGCGAGTCTTGATCGAGTTTGTCTGGAGAAGGCGTGCTTGCTTGGAGCAGACTTTTCCGAGGCGCAATTGCGGCGAATGGAGCAATGGGGGGAACCTGACTTTCGCGGCTCAATTATTGATGACACACTTCGGTATCGTTACGCCATTATTGATAATCCAGCAGCCACCATTCGAGAAACTATT
>CAYUJE010000529.1:0-2868 GCA_964444865.1 uncultured Pirellulaceae bacterium
CTGAGTACTCAGTACCCAGCCAACCCATGGGACAAGCTGCCAGCTTGTCCGCAGAGGAAGAAGTTAAGGCAGAGAATGACCGGGCAGGCTGGAAGCCTACCCCACTTTCCGCTCCGACGATCATGCTTTGCCAGGCTCAAGAAGAACTGCCGCCGGCGGGCACTCCCCAAGTTCCCGTCGGCCCCTTCAGCGGTGTGCAAGGTTGCGGCAGCGCGTGCAATCGGCGGATTGACGGTGTGGACTGCAACTTTGGCGACGGGTGCGGCGAGACTCGCTGGAACCAATGGGGACAAATTCCCTGGCAGCATCTTGGGCAAGGGGAATACATAGGCCCGCCCCGCATGCCCGATGTGCCGGTCTACCTTGTCCGCGTCGATGACCAAATAGAGTTCCGCTATGTTGCCACTCGTTATCAAAGCGGCAAGCAGTATCGCATTCAGGCAGGGGATGAACTGCGGATTGAATCCCTGGTGGACCCGAACGTCAATCGTACTGTGGTTGTCCAGCCGGATGGAACAATCACGCTGCTGCTCCTCGATCAGGTTCAAGCCGCCCGCCTCACCTTCGCTGAACTGTCGACTTTGCTCAAAGAGAAGTACAAAGAGTACTACAAGATCTTCGACCTCACCGTCTCTCCCCAAAAGACGAACACCCGGCTGGATGACTTGCTGGCGGCCGTCAACAACCGCTTCAATGCCGGCGGCCAGGGGCAGGTGGTTACTGTGGCGGCAGACGGCACGATTTCACTCACCAAGATTGGCAAAGTCCCCGCGCAGGGCTTGTCGCTCGATGAATTGGCCGCGGAGGTCAACGCCCGCTATGCCGACTATGTGGAAGGGCTGGAAACGACGCCCATTCTTGTGCAGCGAGCGCCGCATTTTGTCTATGTTCTGGGGGACGTCAAACAAGGGGGCCGGTTTCAGATGGACCGCCCGACCACTTTGATGCAAGCGATTGCCCTGGCCAACGGAATCAACAACGGCGGCAACCTTCGCCAAGTCGTCGTCTTTCGCCGGGCCGAAGACTGGCGGCTGATTGCGACCAAGCTCGATATTCGCGGAGCCGTTTACGGCTATCGACCCACGCCGGCGGATGAGATCTTTCTGCGGGACAGCGATGTCGTGCTGGTTCCCAAGTCGTCCATCAAACGGACCGACGACTTCATCGAGCTCATCATGACCAACGGCTTCTACCGGGCGTTTCCGGTGCAGTTCAACCGTGGCGGATTCTAAGCACTACCTGCTGCCGCTCTTCTTGACTCCCGCATGGGCCATGCGGGCTTTGAGAATGACTTGCCGGAAAGACTCCGGACGCGAGACTCCTTCCAGGCGGAAGGTCTCGACGTTGCCGAGTTTGAAGACGAGGTCGCCGGCGTGATACCAGGCCTGTCCCGGAAGCACATCCACCTGCACGCTATCGAACCGGTCCAGGTCCACGCTCCGGTCGTCTTTTGCCTGAATCCCTCGCTGCACAACAACGCGGCGGTTGGTCACTGTGTAACGCTGCCCCACGAACGGAGCGATGCGGTAAAAGTAAATTGCCAAGGCAACAGGGATGGACAGCAGGGCAATCAAGTTGCCGATGCGAAAGATATAAATATCCGGAAACCTCATCGCGTACTGCGTTCCCAAAACCCGGCCAATGCCGTAGGCGGCATTGGAGGGCCAAACGGTCATGATGGTCGATTCGCTGAGCGTCGATGGGGCAACGCCAGCGATGGGGGTGTGGATTTCGGGTAGGGCAGCGGTCGTTGTCACGAGGTTGGGCCTGCTAAGTGGAAGCTTTCAGTTCAAGCTAAAAATGTACCAGACATTGGCGGGCGTGCCAGACGGTATTACGGTGAGCGGGCGGAATACAGCCTGGCCAAGTAGCTCGCGTCGGACTCGCGAATCAGGCGGCGCTCGTCTTCACCTCCGCACTCTTGCAGGGCGGATTGAATTTGATGTGCTCGTTCCACGCTGGCCCGCGCGACAGAAGCACTATCCACAGGGCTGGGACTCAAGTCGTAGTCCGCCATTATTCGGTCGGAATGAAGACTGTTAAGGACCATTCCGGCCGTCGCCAAATCAGGGTTTCCCGAGTTGAGCAGGCAATGCTGAATATAGACGTGGGTATTGGCGTTCCGGGGCGGTTTGATCCCGAGGCTTTCCAAAAAAGCCTTCGCGAGATGAAACCCGCCGTAATAAGCCCGGCCAATAATCGTTCGGCAGGAAGCTGGATCGTGGAAGATAGCCGCGAACTTTCCAGCAAGCTGTAGAAAATCGTCGCCGGTCATAGAAAGGATAGGGAAAGCCGCAGGCTGGCGAGTGCAGGGAGTTGGGCCATCAGCCTCCGGTGCCACTCCATCTCCCGGCTAACAACCTCCCGCGGCTCACCCGAAGCTTGAGCCTCGATGACCAAGTATCTGTAGCCTGGATGTTCGGGGTCGTCATCTACTCTGCTAGACACTGGACCGGGAAAGAGTTCCCGAGTGATTGCCAGTACTTGATCTTTTACCTTGCCGGTCAGGAGGTGCTCGATATTGCTTGCCGCAGGATTGATCCAGGGAGCATCTTCCTCGCGAGGCACGGTGACGAGGGTGGGAGCAATGGGGTCCATCGCCATGTTCGAGGGGGAAGTCGTTTCCATAACTTGATTCTATCCTTGGATCGTGTCCGAAATCAATTCGATTCCCCCTTTGCCAGGCAGTGGCCGCGATATCCCCAAGAAATAAAAAAACCCTTCCAGTTCTGGCAAAGTCCTGGAAGGGTTTTATCAAATTCAATTTAGCAGCTCGCCGATACAGGCTTCTTGCGAAGCTTGCCGGCTAAACCTCTCATCATGCATGAGAACTCGTGTGCACGTTCTTTCAAATGTCGCCATTTGAAA